>JAIPEL010000014.1 GCA_021737185.1 Desulfobacterales bacterium
AGATGGTCGAAGAGTACTACAACTACTCCCGGCCCGTCTACTGCGCCCAGCACGGCCTGGTCGACGAGCTGACCACCATGGCCGACATGCGAAAGTATCTGTGCGCCTTTGCCGGCGCCGCCTACCAGAACCCCAAGTCGATCTGCCCCCACCACGTCATGCTCACCCCCAGATCCTGCAAAGGCTAAAAAAATAGCCGGGCCCCGAAAAACCCGGGGCCGGCTATTTTTTTAGCATGATGAAAAGAAAAAGAACGGGCGCTTGTTGACACATCCTTGCGTCGGCAGGACCTCTGCCTCAGCCGCTGCTCAACGGCGAAACGCTATTGCATAAATGTCCTGCCGCCGACAGGCGGCTCAAGGGATAAAAAATGCGCAGCATTTTTTATCCCTTGAGCTCCTCGATGGCCTCCTGAAGCTCGGGCAAAAACTCGAGAATGTCGGCGGCCACGCCCACGTCGGCAGCCTGGAAGATCGGGGCCTTCGGATTTTTGTTGACGGCGACGATAAAAGGCGAACCCTTGATACCGCCCAGATGCTGGAAGCTTCCGGAAATGCCGCAGGCAATGTAGACCTTCGGCTTGACGGTCTGACCCGAGGTGCCCACCTGCCTGGATTTTTCCAGCCACTTGGCATCCACAATGGGCCGGGAGCAGGAAACGTCTGCGCCCATGACCTTGGCCAGGTCGAAGACGATCTCCAGGTTCTCTTCGTCTTCGATTCCGCGCCCGATCGACAGCAGGATTTCCGACTTGGTGATGTCCACCTCGCCGACCTCGGCCACCAAGGTTTCCAGGTAGCGGCGCATGAGGGCCGGAGCGGCGCCGGCGTCGCCTGACTTGTCCACCACCTCGCCCGAAGCGGCGGCATCTTCATCCGGGGCAAAAGCGCCGGGCCGGACGGTCACCACCACGCCGCCGGAGAGGTCGGCAGCCACGTGGGTGCTGACCATGCCGGAAAATTCCTCCCGGATGGCGTTGAGCGTACTGCCTTCCACGCCTTCGAAATCAACGACGTCGGGCAGGTAGGCCGCATCGAGCTTGATCGACAGCCCGGGGGCCAGGTCCATGCCGAAATGCTCGTGGGGCAGCAGCAAAACCGCGCCCTTGGGAATGATGTTCACCAGCATCGGGCGGACCGCCTCGGCATTCACGTAGGCCAGGGCCTCGTTGTCGATCTTCCAGACCGCCGGGTAGATCTTTGCCGCCTCGCTGCAGGCCGAATCCAGTTCGCTTCCGCTGCCGGCGACGACGGCCGTCACCGGCGCCTCCGGATCGATTTTCGCCGCCGCATTGATCAATTCATAGGCGGTGTCGTCCGCCTTTCCGTCCTTGTGAAGGATATATGCAAAGATCTCCGCCATTACTTGATCCCTCCTTTGGCCTTGAGCAGTTCAATCAGTTTCTCGATGATCTCTTCGGTGCTGCCCTCGAGCATCTCGGCCCCCTCGCCCAGCTCGGGCACGAAATAGTCGAGCCGCTTGACCTTTGCCCCGGCCGCGCCTACGACCCCGGCATCGATTCCCAGATCAGAGACGCCCTTGACCGGGATCTCCACCGAAGCGACCTTCCGGATCCCCCGGATGCCCACATAGCGAGGCTCGTTGATGCCGGTCTGGATCGACAGGACGCAGGGCAGATCGATCTCGTTCATTTCCTGGTTGCCCCCGGCGATTTCCCGGCCCACCTTGATCTTTTTGTCGTCGACGACTTCGATCAAGTTTACCAGAGAAGCAAAGGGGTAATCGAGCATGGCGGCCAGCATGCCGCCGACCTGACCGGCGCCGTCGTCGGCCTGGGCGCCGGTGAGGATCAGGTCATAGCTTCCCTGCTCCACCAGGGCCTTGAGGGTCGTTGCCAGCCCTTTGCCGTCGGAGCCCTCGAAGGCGTCGTCCATCAAATGAATTCCGTTGTCCGCTCCCATGGCCATTTCCCTGCGGATGACCTCTTCGGTCTCCTCGTCTCCCACCGACGCCACGGTCACAGTGCCGCCGACCTTGTCCCGGATCTGGATCGCCTCTTCCACGGCATAGTTGTCCCATTCGTTGACCGAGTATACCAGGTCGTCTCTTTCGATGTCCGTCCCGTCGCCCTTGACCTCGATTTCGTTCTCCGAGGAGTCGGGCACACGCTTTACGCAAACCAGAATTTCCATACCTCATCCTCCCAGAAAGTTGCTTGTTCGATTCCCGTTCACCCGCCCGGGGGGCGGCTTTTCCCTGTTATTTTGCTGAACCCCTCAACCCTGCTTGCCACGGCGTCTTGTCCGGCGAAGCTGAGAGCGAAGACGGAAGCTCCGGAGGAGCGAAGCCGGGAACCCTGAACCCTGAACCCAGAACCCAGAACCTCTGAACCTTTGAACCTGGTTTATTCCTATCGCTCCAGATGCCGGTCGATGAGCTCGGAAAGATCGATGGCCGTCATCTCTCCTTCCAGGCCGCTGGTTTTGATCGCGTCTTCGATGTTGACCATGCAGAACGGGCAGGCGGTCACGATGACATTGGCACCGGCCTCCTTGGCCATCTCGACCCTGAGCTTGCCCATGCGCGTCTCTTCGATCGGCTCGTAGAAGAGCATGAGCCCGCCGCCGCCGCAGCAAAAGCTCCGGTCCCGGCAGCGGTCCATCTCCACGCGCCGGATGCCGGGGATCGCATCGATCACCTGCCTTGGGATGTCATAGATGCCGTTGTGGCGCCCCAGGTAGCACGGATCGTGATAGGTGTAGATTCGGCTGTCGTCTTCTTCCGGCTTCAGCCGGATTTTCTTCCCGGCCACCGCCCGGGCCAGGGTCTGGCTGATGTGCTCCACCGGCGGAAGGCCGTTGTAGTCCTTGACCAGGGCGTTGAAGGCGTGGGGATCTGCGGTGACGATTCGGGTGGCGCCGCTGTTTACGATCGCCTCGGTGTTCTGGTCCCGGAGTTCCTGGAAAAGCATCTCTTCTCCGAACCGCCTCACCTCGTGGCCGCTGTCCTTTTCCGTTTTTCCGAGGATCCCGTAGTCGATTCCGGCGGCGGCAAGCACCCGGGCCGTGGACCGGGTAATTTCCTGGATTCGGTCGTCGTAGGAAGAAATGCTGTCCACGAAATAGAGGGTGTCGGCCTGCTCCTTTTTGCCGTCGAGGATCTTGACGGAGAGCTCTTCTTTGAATGCCTCTTCCTGGGTCCATTCCGCCCGCTTTTTTTCCATCATCCCGTAGGGATTGCCGCGCTTTTCAATGGCCATGAGCGGTTTTTGAAGCGACTGGGGCACGTTGCCCTCGTCGACCATCCCCCGCCGGATATCGACCATCTTGTCGATGTATTCGATCATCAGGGGGCACTCTTCTTCACAGGCGCCGCAGGTGGTGCACGACCAGATCTCGTCTTCTTCGTAGATTCCGCCGATCAGCGGCTCGTGAGGCGCAAACTTGCCCTTCAGCGGATAGTGTTTGAAGCTGTAATCCCTGGCCTTGATGCTGATAAACCGAGGGGAAAGCGGCCTGCCCACGGCGTTGGCCGGGCAGTTTTCCGAACAGCGGCCGCAGTCGGCGCAGGAGTAGAAATCGAGCATGTGCTTCCAGGTGAAGTCCTCGAAATTCTTGACGCCGAAGGTCTCCAGGTCGTCGAGCTGATCGTCGCCCACCCCCCAGCGGACCGGCTTGACCGATCCCTTGTCCAGCTTCATGAAAAAGACATTGAAGATCGAGGTGATCACGTGAAAATGCTTGCCCAGGGGCAGGAAGCACAGGAAAAAGAAAAAGGTCAGGTCGTGGACGAAGAAGCTGACCATATGCAGCCCCTGCAGGGTGCCGTCGGAACTGTTGGCAAGCCACTGCTTGAAAATCCAGGCCAGGGAGCCCGGGGCGATCAGCATGACCTCGACTCCCGCCTGTTGCTGGGCTGCCGCTTTTGAAGCATCGAAAAGGCTCTCGGACACCATGAGAATGGCAATGAGCCCCAGGACCAGGATCGCCTCGCCGGTGTGGTCTTTTCCGTATTTTTCAGGCACTGCGTACCGCGCCGGCTTGAAAATTCCCCGGCGAATTGCGGCGACCACGGCCACCACGAAGACCATCGTGGCCGCGTAGTCCTTGAGCACGTGATAGACGTGCCCGGCTGCGCCGTCCAGGCCCGGAAAGACGAATCCGGCGTGGAAACCGAGAATCACCAGGGAGATCGAACGGATGGAAAGAATCAGAAAGCCGGCAAACAGCAGAATGTGCAGCACCCCGGCCAGCATGTAGCGCGGCTGCTTGTATTGGGCCAGCCAGAGTTTGAGAACGTTTTTCAGCCGTGCTGCAATCCGGTCGAACCGAAAATCCGGCTTGGCGCGCACCAGGGGGGCCACGCGTCGGGCGATGATGTAGGCAAAAATCCCCACCCCGGCCAGCGGAATGAGCAAGGCCAATATCTGCGTCGGCAGGAGCATGCCCGGAGAAACGATCACAGGTTCCATTTTTCCCTTTTTTTCTCCCTTGGTTTATTGTATTGAATTTACCGTATCTTATCCTGTTTCATGACAAATGAATGAACATTCATTCATTATCAACGGAACGACACCGCGTCAAGAAAAAAAAATATAGCCACTTTGTGGCTAAGATATAACTACACGACCCTACCATACCCCGGCATCTGGAGCAAGCGGATTCATCGGGTTGTGGCCGCCAACGCCCGGCAAAGGCGGCACACAGCCCAGCGGCAGGGCCTGCTTCTTACCCACGCGCAAAGAGACAAGGAGGGCACCTTGGCGACGAAAATCGGTTATTCGGACAAACCGTGGCTAGCCAGCTACGAGGAAGGCGTTCCGGAGCACGTAGACTACGAAACCGCCTGCCTGCCTGAATTTTTGGCACGCTCCGCGGCGGATTTCCCCGACACGATGGCGTTGTCCTTTCAGGGGTATTCGGTCACATACCGGCAGCTAGAGGAGATGGTCGACCGGTTTGCCACGGTCCTGACCGGGTTCGGCATCGGCAAAGGAGATGCCGTGGCCCTGCTGCTGCCCAACGTGATCCCCTGCGTGGCGGCCTATTACGCGATCCTGAAAATCGGGGCGGTGGCGGTCATGAACAATCCGCTGTATTCGGACCGGGAGTTGGAGTACCAATTCAACGACTCTGGCTCCACCGCTCTGGTCACCCTCGATCTTCTGGGAAACCGCATGATCGATCTGCGCCCGAAGACCAAAATCCGCCAAATCGTGATCACCTCCATCGGGGACTATCTTCCCTGGCCTAAAAGCTGGCTGTTTCCCCTCGTTGCCAAGAAAAAGAAGCTGGCCGCAGACGTCAAATCCGCCCAGGACGTCTACCGATGGAAGGACGTGCTGGCAAACACGCGGCCGGACCCGCCGAAGGCGCCCCTGGACTTTGCCGACGTCGCCCAGTACCAGTACACCGGCGGCACCACCGGCGTTTCCAAGGGCGTTATACTCACCCACGGCAACCTCAGCAAACAGGTGCAGCAGATCAGGACCTGGTTTCCCAATCTGAGGGCGGGCGAAGAAATCATGCTCGGGGCGCTTCCCTTCTTTCACGTGTTCGGCCTTTCCACGTCCATGAACTTCGCCATTTACATGGGATGGGGGAACATCCTCGTTCCCAAGCCCCAGCCGGACCCCCTGCTGGAAGCGATGGCCAAGTTCAGGCCCACCTTCGCCCCCCTGGTGCCGACCATGTTCATCGGGCTGCTGAACCACCCGAAAATCGACCGGACCGATCTGACCTCCATCAAGGGGTGCTTTTCCGGAAGCGCCCCGCTTCCCGTCGAGGTGATCCGGGATTTCGAGAAAAAGACGAAAGCCGTCATCGTCGAAGGCTACGGCCTGACCGAGACCACGCCGGTGACCCACATCAACCCCTTTTCCGGCGGCAAGCGAAAGATCGGCAGCATCGGGATTCCAATCCCCGACACCGAGTGCCGCATCGTGGCTCTGGAAGGAGGGATCGACGACGTCCCGGTGGGAGAATCCGGAGAAGTGCTGATCCGAGGTCCCCAGGTGATGACGGGGTACCTCGACAAGCCCGAGGAAACCGCCGCCACCCTCACCAAGGACGGATGGCTCCACACCGGAGACATCGGCAAGATGGACGAGGAGGGCTACTTTTATATCGTCGACCGGAAAAAGGACATGATCATCTCCGGCGGATTCAACATCTACCCCCGGGACATCGAGGAGGTCTTTTTCGAACATCCCAAGGTCATGGAGGCCACCGCCATCGGCATTCCCCACCCCAAGCGGGGCGAAGCGGTCAAGGTGTTCGTGGTTCCCATGGAGGGCGCGGCGCTCACCGAGGCCGAGCTCATGGAGTTTATCCAGCCGAAGCTGGCCAAGTACAAGTGGCCCGAATCGATCGAATTTAGAAAGGAGCTGCCCAAAACCAACGTGGGCAAGGTGCTGAAAAAAGACCTGCGCGCCGAAGTCCTGGGAAAAGAGAAGAAATAAAAAAAGCGGGCAGGCCGAAGAAAACGGCCTGCCCGCTTTTTTTATTCCAGTAGTTGAAACGATATTTATAGAATCGCGGTCCCGCATTCAATGCAGGTAGGCAATGATTGACCCCCCTGCTATATTTGTAAGCAAATCGCGGCAGCGATTTGATTACCCGCCGAACGACTCTTCGGAGATCTCGATGGCAGCCGGGTTCATGGCCATGATGGCCTCCATTTTGCCCATGGTGATGGGCAGCATCTGGCCGGCGAAGAAGTCGATGCTTTTGATCTGCCCCTCGTAGAAGGCGACGTCCTTTTTCTTTGCCCCTTTTTCGAGCTTTTGCGCCGCCAGCACCGCGCGCCAAAGCAGCATCCAGGCCATGACCACGTCACCGGTGACCATCATGAAGGGGTGCGCGAAGGAAAACGCTTCCAGAACCTTGGGGGACATGGCCGTGGCCCCGATCTGCATGCCGACCTCGGCCAGCCGGTTGATCGCCTTTTCCGTGGCAGCGGCCGGCGCCTGAAGCACGTCGATCTGCTTGGCCTGGGCCACGATCTGCTGCATCTCGCCAAGCAGGTCCATGACCGGCTTTCCCTTGTTCATCCCCAGCTTTCGGCCCAGCAGGTCCATGGCCTGTATGCCGTTGGTCCCCTCGTAGATCAGGGTGATGCGCACGTCCCGCAGAAGCTGCTCCAGCGGATAGTCCTTGATGTAGCCGTAGCCGCCGTATACCTGAAGCGCCGTGCTGCAGATCTCAAAGGCCCGCTCCGTAACGTACCCCTTGCAGATCGGGATCAGCACGTCGGCAATCCCCTGCCACTTGGCCGTTTCGTCTGCGTCTGCGGCCACCTTGATGCGGTCCTCGCAAAGTCCGGCATAGTAAAGGAGGCTTCTCATCCCTTCGGTGAACGCCTTCATGGTGATCAGCATCCGCCGCACGTCCGGGTGCTGGATGATCGGGACCGACGGGGCGTCCTTATCCATCATCTTGAGCAGGTTCTTGCCCTGGACCCGCTCCCTGGCATAGTTGAGCGCGTACAGGTAGGCATTGGATGCGCAGGTATAGCCCTGCAGCCCCACCAGGAGCCGCGCATCGTTCATCATCAGAAACATGGCCCGCATGCCCTTGTTTTCCTCGCCCAGCAGCAGCCCCCGGCACCCGCCTTTTCCGCCCATGGTCAGCGAGCAGGTAGAATTGCCGTGGATTCCCATCTTTTCCTCGATGCCGGTGCAGACCACGTCGTTGAGTTCGCCGAGGCTGCCGTCCTCGTTCACCCAAAATTTCGGCACGATGAACAGCGAAATCCCCTTGGTGCCCGCAGGAGCCCCTTCGATCCGGGCCAGGACCGGGTGGATGATGTTTTCGGCCATGTCGTGCTCGCCGCTGGAAATGAAGATCTTGCTGCCGGCAATCGAATAGGTGCCGTCGTCGTTTTTGACCGCCGCTGTGGTCAGTGCGCCCACGTCTGATCCGGCTTCGGGTTCGGTGAGCAGCATGGTGCCGGTCCATTCGCCGGTATACATCTTCTTTAAAAACATCTTTTTTTGCTGCTCGGTGCCGAAGGCTTCCACGAGTTTTCCGGCCCCGTGGGTAAGACCGGAATACATCATGAAGGCGTAGTTGGCGCCCACCAGATAGTCGCTGGCCGCAAGGGCCACGCAGGTGGGCATTCCCTGGCCGCCGTATTCCGGGTCTTCGGGCATGGCCAGCCATTCGCCTTCCTTGTAAAGCTCCCACACCCGGTGGAAGCATTCCGGCACAGTCACCTTTCCGTCTTCGAAGACGCACCCTTGCCGATCGCTTTCCTCCCGGGTGGGCAGGATCTCCTTGACCGCCAGGTTCCGGGCCTCGGTCACGACCATATCGATGGTTTTTTTCGTAAACTCCTGGAAACGCTCATGCTCGCTGAGCTGCTCCACCTCGAACTGCTCATGCAGCACGAAATCGATGTCCCTGCGGTCTGCGATAATCTGTGCCATGATTGCCCTTCTCCTTTTCTCCGGATGGCGTGCCTACGGCCCATGGGCCGCGATGATTTTTTCAGTCTCGGTCGTCGACTCCGATGCCGCGGACAAATAGATCGACCAGAGGATCGGCCATCGAGGTCAGGTCGTAGTCCTTTTCGGCATGGAGCCAGGTGTTGATCACTTCGTCCACCGCGCCGATGATAAATCGCCGCACCAGGCCGAGGTACAGCTCCTTTCGTATGCTTCCTTCCTGCTGGCCCTGTTCGACGATCTGAGACACGATATCCATATACATTTTCGACATCGCGCGGATCTGGGGTTCCGCCCGGCGGCTGGTCTGGTGCGTCTCGGACTGATAGACGACGGCCATGTTCCGGTCCTGCTGGAATTCTTCGAGGTGCCGTCGAATCAGGCTTCGCAGCTTTTCGATGGCGGATCCTTGGCTGTCGACTCCCTGCCGGAAGCGTTCGAACACCTGCTTGGTCTTGTAGCTGAAAAACTGGACGAGAATGTCTTCCTTGTTCTTGAAATAGAGATAGATCGTTCCATCGGCCACCTGCGCTTCTTTGGCGATCTGGGAAATGGTCGACTGGAAAAATCCCTGCTCTGCAAAGACCTTGATGGCCGCTTCCAGGATTCGGTGATACTTATCGTTGGTTTTGGCTTTCAATCTGATGAAAAGCTCCTTTTCCCGGACGATCGTCGGCCGGCAATCTGAATGAATGTTCATTCATTTATCAGCTCATCGATTTCTCTGTCAAGAAAAATACACCGGACGGTTAAAAAACCTCCAAACATAGATTTTCTCTCATCTTCCCGACAAAAAACCGCGGTTCGGTAGATTTGGATTCGGGGTGAACAACGCTTCAGTGACGGGCTCCGCCCTGCTGAAAGACTGGGACGCCAGGAGGCTCGATGCCCGGAAGTTGAAAGGAAAAAGGCGTCTGAATACGGATATTTTCCGCTTTTTGGATCCAAGCATTCCGCCTTTCGGCTTCCCGGCGGGGGGGCACCATGCCTCCCCCCCTTTTGACAACTTCCCTGCCCTGTGACAATTTTGGTTATAATGAGTAGTAGGGGAATATGAGCCATGGCGCCGGTCGAAATCGCAAAGGATCTGTTTTTTATTCAGCGGGGCTATCTGAATGCCAACCATTTCGTCTGGCGGGGGGAGCGTCCGGTCCTGATCGATACCGGTTACTTGGACGGCTATGGAGAGACGCTGCGCTATCTGCAGATGCTCGACGTCGATCCGGCCGGTGTCGGGCGGATCGTCAACACCCACACCCACTGCGACCACATCGGTGGGAACCGGAGGATCCAGGAGGCTTCTGGCTGCGAAATCGCCCTGCACCGGATCGGGAAGCACTTTATCGACCAACGCGACGACTGGTCCACCTGGTGGCGGTTCTACGGCCAGAAGGCCGAATTTTTCACCTGCACCCGGGCCCTGGAAGACGGGGATCTCATCGACATCGGCCCCCACCGATTCCAGGTGCTTTACACCCCGGGCCATGCCGCAGACGGCATCGTTCTGTACTGTCCCAAATCCCGGATCCTGATCTCCTCGGACACCTTATGGCAGCAGGACATGGCGGTGATGACCCTGGCCGTGGAAGGAAGCCGCGCTCTTTTCGACATGGCCGACTCCATCGAAAAGATAGCGGGTTTGGATGTGGAAACCGTCTATCCCGGACACGGCCCCCCGTTTTCCGACTTTGCAGGCGCCGTTTCGCGGTGTCGGGGGCGGATCCGCGGGTTTTTGACCGATCCGGAGGCGGTCGGGGCCGACGTGATGAAAAAAATCATGATATATACGCTGCTAATGCACCGGCAGGTGCCCGCCGAGCGGTTTTTCGACCTGATCAGGAGCGCGCCATGGTTCGACCTGACCGCCGAACGCTATTTCGCGGATGACCGATACGGGGTGTTTCAACGGTTCTTCACCGAGCTGAAAAAACGGGGCCTGATCTTGGAAAAGGACGGGGTGTTGACCACACCTGTCCAACCCTAAGTGTTCGGATGTATAATTTCGGTGGCATTCTTCAGACCAACAAAAAGACGTCACCGGCACTGTCGGAAGTGCCTCCGGGGGGTTACTCTTGATGGTTTCGTAGAAAGTCAGCTTATAGACGGCTTCGTAAAAAGTTCGAGATCAAGGCGCCCGAATCCTTAAGGAATGAGGCGTACGGGAAGTACGCCGCAATGACGAGGGATGAAGGGGAACGCAGATATCGGACTTTTTACGGAGTCGTCACTCTTTGGCCGGCGGATTGTCGGCGGGGGGTTCTTCGGCGGGGGGCTTTCCCTTTACGGTTTCTTCGATGGTCTGATAGATTTCCCGGAAAAAGTCCGGGAACGCGTTGGGCGACAACCGGCCCATCTCGATGAATTTTACGGCAATCTCCTTGGCGGCCCGCAGGATCTGTTCGTCGACAGAGGCCATGGTCTTTTCCTTCCCTAATTTAA
This sequence comes from Desulfobacterales bacterium, assembly GCA_021737185.1. Taxonomy (GTDB): domain Bacteria; phylum Desulfobacterota; class Desulfobacteria; order Desulfobacterales; family CAFBRK01; genus JAIPEL01. Next base: position 10,847 of record JAIPEL010000014.1, read on the forward strand.
AGCGCTTGTCAAAATAACATTCCGGCAGCAGCAGTTATTATAACTCATATTCGCTGTGTCAATCGCGTGCCACCCAGCTCGGGCCAAGCGCTTCAAAAGGTTCGTATTATAGCGCAAACGAAGGCGCTGAATCGAGCCGCTGGAGGTTTTCACTATTGTGGCTGCCAGGATCCAGCTACCAGCATCGAAAGGCGGTGTCAACAGGCGCTGATTGACACAATGCGGGTTATTCTCTATACCTCGGCCCGAACCGATTGAATTCCGCAGCCGCACTTGCCGTCTGCAAACGCAGCCGCCGGAGCGGACAGGAGGAACCACTATGGAAACGCCTTCGGCCCAGGCACCGCCTTACCGAATCGAACCACCCGACACCGTGCGCACCGAACCGCTCGAACCGCTCGAATACCAGTACCGGCAAAAGCGGGACATCGAAATCGTGATCGAACAACCCGAGCACACCTCGGTCTGCCCCATGACCGGTCTGCCGGATTTCGGCACGATCCGGATCCGGTATGTCCCGGACCAGAAGATTATCGAACTCAAGTCCCTGAAATTTTACCTTCTCCAATACCGCAACGTGGGCATCTTTTATGAACACATGGTCAACCGCATTTTGGATGACCTGGTATCGGTGCTTTCACCCAAACGGCTGGAAGTCACCGGCATTTTCACCGCGCGGGGGGGCATTACCACCGAGGTGACCGCAGTCCATGAGGGGGTGCGATGAGCCAAGACCGCTTCTGCAGCCGGCGCTGGCCGCCTCTGGCTGCAATCGTTCTGTTCACAGCCGCCTTTTTGCTGTCCGGCTGCAGCCTTTATTCGGATTTGAAGATCGCCACCCGCGACAGGGATTTCGGATGGGGTTCGCCCGACCCCGATCTGAAGCGCAAAATCGTCTTTGCCCCGGTGAAGAATCGGGTCCCGGCTTTTTCCGGCGGGTTCGGGGACGTCTTCGAAAGAAACCTGGTCGCGGCCGTCCTGGATGAAAATCCCGATTTCCGGCCGGTCCTCCCCCCGGATCCGGAATTTCCCGAAACACTGAGGAACATCCCCGAAATCCGTCCGGGGCTTATCGACAACCAGGCCGTGGCTGACGCCGGCCGCAGGATCGGCGCAAACGCCGTAGTCGTCCCCACCATATACGATATCAGCACGAAGCAGGAACTGCGGGGTATTTTGCTGTTCAAGGCGGCCAAAAACTTCATTCAGTTCACCGTCGGCGTTTCCGCGTTCGACATGGAAACCTGTGCCAAGATTTTCGACCGAACCTACCAGAACGAAATTGAAATCGACGAATTCGAGCTGGAAATTGTCCGCAAGGACCGCCGGGTTCAGACACCGGAACTGGAAAAAGCCCTCCAGGAGGCCGCCGAAGAACTGGCAGAGCAGTTCTGCAAGCAAACCGAGAAGCAGCCCTGGAAAAGCTTCGTGTTGACCGTGGGAGACACCGTCGAGATTGCCGCCGGCAGCGCCGCGGGGCTGAAGAAGGACGATCGGCTCGATGTCTGCGCCCCCGGCCAAAAGATGGAAGGCATCGACGGCCAGGTTTTTTTCCTTCCGGGGAAAAGAATCGCCAAGGTAAGGGTCATCTCGGTGGCGCCGGAAACCGCAGCAGCCGAGGTGGTCTCCCAGACCGAAGACATCGCGCCGGGATACACGGTGCGCGCGGCAGCCGAGTGATGGTTGATTGGCGGATTGGTTGAAGGGTCAAGTGGTCCGTGGGTCGATGAAAGCGTGTTCTTCACAAAACGAATTGACCAATCAACCAATCGACGAATCAACTAAAATGGCGGGGCCGGAGGCGGACAGGATGTCCGACCTTGCCCGGCCCCGCCGGAATCCGGATCCGGCTGGGCCCGCCCCGGGGCGGGTGTTCAGTCCAAGGAGGCATGATAACAGTTTGGAACTGACCCGGGGCGCCTCGCCGCAGCCGGCTCCGGAAGCCGATCAGCAGACCCGGTAGACCGTCATCGGGCTGTTGAACCCTCTGACGGCCACTTTCGGCAACGGATCTGCAAAAATCTCCCTTCGAACCACGTCATAGACCGGCCGGCTGACCAGAATCTCTCCGGGGACCGCCATGGCCGTCAATCTCGCTGCCACATTCACCGCTCTTCCGATGCAGGTGTATTCCTTTTTTCGAAGCGATCCGAGCACCCCGGCAAACACCGTGCCCAACGCAACGCCGATACCGATCCGAAGCCGGAGGCCGCCTTCTCGGGCCAACTCCCGGTCGATCTCTCCGGCCTTTTCCTGCATCGCCACAGCCGCCCGTACCGCCCGTACCGCGTCGTCGCTCAGGGCAACGGGCGATCCGAAAATTACCATGATGCTGTCGCCGATGTGTTTGTCCACGATGCCGCCGAACCGGTAGACGATCTCTCCCATGGGCGCGAAGTAGCGGTGGTTCAAAAAATCGGCCAACTCCTGGGGAGACACCGTCTCGGACATGGCCGTAAAGCCGCGGATGTCGGAAAACAGAATCGTCACCTCGTCGTACCGCGGCTTGAGGGCCGAGGCGGACCGTTCGATCTCCCGGTAGACCGGCTCGGCCACGAATTGCCGCAGCCGTTTGCGAATGTTGATATCCCGGATCTGGGTGCGGAGTTCGATGTTGTCGAAGGGCTTTGTGAGAAACCCGTCGATCCCCTCGTTGGTGGCGGCAATCGCGGCGTCCATGGTAGCGTATCCGGTCAGGATGATGCGGGTGATTTCCGGATTCATCGCCCTGATCCGGGTGAGGGTCTCCAATCCGTCCATAAACGGCATCTTGTAGTCGGAGATCACCGTCCCGAACCGGGCAGGGTCTTCCTCCACGACAGAGACGCCCTGGCGGCCGTTTTCCGCGGTGAGCACCGGATAAGGCTCCCGCTTCAGTGCCCGGGCAACCGAACGCCGCACCCCTTCTTCGTCGTCGATAAAGAGTAGTCCATCCATCCTTGCATCCCGGCTTCCACCCTGGGAAATGTCCGGAAAAGAGCTCGGGCGGAGCATTTCCAGCGGGGCATGTATGGGTCTTGTATCAAAATGCATGCCACCGCTGCAGGAGGCACACAGACCCGGGGACGTGGGAAGACTATCTCTTTGAAATCAGCTAAAAACGGAGCCGGCAGGCAGATGAGGAAGGGGCCGAAGCACAAAAGACCTGCGCAAACAAGACCGGCGGGCCCGGTCTAAAAATGCACGAAACCCGGGGCAGCACTGCCCTGAAGTTTGGGCATCGGCAAGGAAATAACGGATACTTGGTCCATAACGGCATAAGACGACGTTTGCTTCACCGCCGAGTCGCTGAGGGCCGCAGAAAATGCGCAGAGAAAATTTAAAGGACGATTTTCTCTGCGCCCTCTGTGTCTCAGTGGTGGGTTTTCTTTGATCTGAGAACCATTTCCGAAATTGTGCCATCGGGCACGTTACCCGGTCTAGCTCACCAGGCAGACCACAAACGCCCGGCCGGCCAGCAGCAGCTTGTTGGCCTTGCTGCCCAGACCGAACTCCCGGATGTCCTTGAAGCCTTTGCGGCCGACCACCAAGATGCCGTGGTCCCCTTCTTCCAGTTCCCTGATGATATCCCTGGCAATGCCGCTTTTCTGGGGCTGGAACTTGAACAAGACATTTTGCTCCGGGATGCCGGCCTCGATAAGCTTCTTTTTGGCGTCCTCGGCCGCCGCTTTGACGCTGTCCATATATTCCTGCTGCCACCGGGCGATGGGCGGCTGGGCTTCCTGTGCGCCGGGGGTTGCGGTACCTTCGAAATTCCAATACTGGGGGGGCACCGGCGGAATCACGTGAAACAAGGTAAATCGACTGCTTTTCAAGTGCCCGAAATAGCGGATCGTATAGTCCACCACCCGCCGGCTGATGGGGGCCCCGATCAGGCCCAGCAGCACATTGTGGGAACAGATTCGGGGATCGACAACCCACAGCGCCAGTTTGTCCGCCAGTTGGGACAGTTTGTAGGTCACCGAACCGATGATCTGCCGCGATACCGTTTTTTGCCCCCATCGGCCCACGGCGACGGTGTCCGCCTCGTTTGCCTCGGCCCATTTCAGCATGACTTCGGCAGGGTCGCTGTATCTTTTGTCGACAACGATGGAAAGACGCTGCGGATCGAATCCGGATTCCAGCAGGAGTTCCCTGGCTTTCTCCGGAATCTTTTCGGCCTCCGAATCCCATTTCGCCTGAATCTTTTCAATTTCCTGGGTCTGCTGAATGCCGACCCTGGACCATAAAGAGGCATCTGCAGCGGGCGTGCCATGAAACAGCGTCAATCGGATGTCTTTGCTGCCCTTGACCAACCGCCCCGTTTCCAACGCGGCGTGCCTGGCAAATTCGGAGTCATCCAAGCCGAATAGAACCGCTTTTTCTTTTCCCATGCCCTTGTCCTCCCGATAGGCTGCGATCTACCTGGACTCGATTTTTTCGATAATGTGGCCGAAGGAAGTCGCCCGCCACACCACCGAAACCTTGTCTCCCACCTTGAAATCGCTCAGCCCGGCAGCGCGGCCGTTGCTGATCAGCCTGGCATTTCGGCTCAACGGTCCGCCCACGGTAAAGCTCTGGTCTCCCTGCGGTGCTTCGATCACCACCGTTTGAAAAGACATGTCGATGGCGGCGATTACACCGGTCATGAGGTAGGATTTTTCTTCGGCCGCCCCCTGATCGAATGCGGCCCCCATTGCCAGCAGGACTGCCGCAGCCAGCGCAACGAAAAAAACAGGCGATCTGTTCATTTTCATCCCTCCTTTTGGGCAAAATCTTCACGGAACCCGAGGCCTTCAAAAAACCACTTTATTTGTATTTCAAAGCAATTCCTGTGCCATAGTCGGCGCCACCGGAATCCATCTCAAATTATGTAAAATCAGTGGCATGAAGGTCATTCCGGGCGATTTTGAGGCCATGGCCCGATTCGGTGTGTCGGTCTTTTTTACAGAATGAAAAAGCCGGGAAGGCCGTCCGTGTTTTTTTACAGGCGGGTCGACGCATCCCTAATTTCCACTTTGTAAAAGAAACGGACACTTTTGCTAGGAGAAACCGGGAAGGAGTGGGTGGAGTCTCAGATTGTTCTACGCTTAATCAGTTACTTAGGGTTAGAATCCACCCCGAGGGCCTGGCACAAAGATTGCTGTCTATCCGGTAAACGGATCAACGAGGCGGCCAAGCAAATCCATCGACTGTCGAAAAGGAGCATGCTCATGTATCGGACCATCCTTCTGCCCTTGGACGGATCCCAGCGCGCTGAAATCATTTTACCCCATGTCCAGAGTTTGGCGGAAAAATACAGCGCCAAGGTCATCCTGCTCCAGGTGCTCAGCCCGCCGCTTTTCCTGGATCGGGACGAGGTCGTCGACCCGGACCGGGTCCGGCGAGAGCGGGAAGAAGCAAAGAAGCAAGCGCTTTCTTACCAGGAAGGGATCGCGAACCGATTCAGCAAAGAAAGTGAGACCGTGAAAACCTGCATCGAGGCCGGTTCGGTGGTCCGGGCGATCTGCGACGTCGCCGAAAAAGAGAAGGTCGATTTGGTGGCGCTGGCCAGCCACGGTTGGGGCGGCAGCCAGCGGACCTATTACGGAAGCGTCGCAGCCGGGGTGATCAACAAGGTGGACAAACCGCTGCTGCTCATCCGCGCGTGCAATGGAGAATAAACCGATTGGTCCGGAAAAGGGATGAACGAGCCCCTGCCGGGTCGCTGAGGTGCTATGACGACGCCGACGGGATTTTGACGGGATCGCTGAATTGGACCACCCCGAGCCGACCGGCAAACCAGGCGATCATTTCCAGGGCTTCGTCCTTTGTCCGCAATCGGGTGATCGCCTCACGGAACCGGCTCGCCCCAGGAAGCCCCTTGGCAAACCATCCCAGCCGGCTTCTCATCATCCGGCAGGCGTGGGGCTCTCCGATGTGGGCCACCGATGCATTAAGATAGCGGACCATGGCTTCGATCCGCTCCGAAGCGGTCGGCAAACGGGGAGACGATCCTTCGAGGACCGCCAGAATCCGTCCGAAAATGATAGGGTCGCCGACGGCGGCCCGGCCGACCATCACCGCGTCGCATTCGGTTTGTGCCAGCATGGCCAGCGCATCCTCCGGGGAAGCGATGTCGCCGTTGCCGATGACCGGAAGATCCATCCGCCGTTTGACCTCGGCGATGATCGACCAGTCCGACCGGCCGCCGAATCCCTGGGCCGCTGTGCGGGGATGGACACAAACGGCGTCCACACCGCAGGCTTCAGCGATCCGGCACAGGGCATACGCCTGGTCCCCGGACGGATCCCATCCGGTGCGGATCTTGATGGTCAAGGGAATCGAAACAGCCCTGCGCACGGCGCACAACACCGCCTCGGCCCGTGCAAGATCCTGCATCAGGGCGGCGCCGGCCCCGGTCTTGACCACCTTTTTCACGGAGCAGCCGAAGTTGATATCGACGATGCCTGCGCCGCCATCTTCGACGATGGCGGCGGCGGCAGCCATGACCCCGGGTTCGGCCCCGAAAATCTGCATGGCGATCGGCTTTTCCGCTGCAAGGGTATCGAGCATGGCCGCGGTCTTTTTCGAGCCGTGCACCAGGCCGTTTGCGCTGATCATCTCCGAATAGACCAAGGCGCAGCCGTACGACTTTGCCAGGAGCCGAAACGGCAGGTTGGTAATGCCGGCCAAGGGGGCCAGCACCGTCGGGTTTTCGAGGGCGACCGCACCGATTTTCATGGATAGTTCCTGGATGCTGGATGCTGGATCCGGGTTCGTTACATGGTTGATTGGTTGATTCGTTGAATGGTTGATTCGGCAAAAAACCAACCAGAGAAAATCGTTCCGCCCAATTGACCACTCGACCAATCAACCATTCAACTTTCCTTTTCCCTCTGTTTTTTGGCCTCCCAGCCTCCCAGCCTCCCAGACCCCAAGCGCTCTTACGGCGATGCCGTCGCCGCCGGGTTGGCATAGCAAAACAGGCACCGATGCCTGCAGGGCTGGTCTAAATACGAGCCGATGTCGACCGAAATCCGGCAGCCGCATCCCTGGGCTGTTCGCTGTCCGGGGTCCTGTCCGAGCGACAACCGCCCTCCGTACAGCCCCATCAGAAATTCGCTGGGAACACAGGCGGCGGGCCGAACCGTACTTTTCTCCCCTGCCGCCGCCAGGACCTCTTTTTCGCAGCAGGTGTAGAGGCGGATCTTTTTATCCGACAACATCCGGGCCATGGATTCGAGCACCGACACCTTTTTTGCCAGAGGCGGATCGATAAAGGAAACGCCGCCGGATCGTGCAGCGCGCCTTCGAACCTTGGCATAAAGATCGAGAAAACTGGTCACACAGCGCTTGACGCCGGCGGCGGCAGCGGCGTCTGCAATGCGCGTAAAATCCCCCAGGTTGTCGTGGGTCCAGCCATCCGGCGTCTGATAAAAGCATACCGGGTCGAACCGCCACTGAATGCAGTCCGGGCCGAACCGCCGGGCGAGCGCCTCGATCTGGGCAAGCCGCGGCGTCAGGGACGGCACCCGAGGCTCGAGCACGGAATCCGGGGAGTTGACCGTGAAATTGAAAAAAAGGTGGTACCCCTTTTCTTTGAGCCGCTCCCCGCAGCCGTTCTTCAGAAAAGACCCGAAGTCCTTGGACCAGAAAACGATGCTGTGCACCCGATCGGGTCCCGCCTCCACCCGGCGAACGGCGCCGGTGAAAGGATGGCGCACCGAAAATTCTCCCCGCTCGATCCCCTCCATGAACCATTTCATGTAGAAGGCCGGGATGTCGGTTCTCCGGGATGCGGACAAGACGATCTGCATGGACACCTATTTTAGGTCTATGCGCTTATCTAGAATCCTCCAGCCCGGGACCGCCGGAGGCCGATGGGTGTCAGCTCGGAAGCTGGGCAACTGTTTGAGCCGCTTAGGTCTTTTCCCGGGAGTCGAACAGGGAGACCACCTTACCGTCTTTTTTCTTCTCCTCTTTTTGCTCGGTGGTTTCCTCCCCCTGATCGTTTTCCCGTTGCGCCTCGGGCTCCGGAGAGACCACCTTCTCCAGCCGCATCTGTTTGCCCCCCATGGTAAACGGCTCGCCGTCGATGTAGGCTGGGCGAAGAATCCAGGTGACCACCTGCAGCGGCACCTGGAAAAGGAGCAGCTTGACCTGGAACCACTCGGGCTTGGCGTCGGGCGCGATCTGCTCGATCCGGGCAAAGACCATCGGCTCGTCCTCGAAATAGATCAACACCACATCGTTTTCCTGTGTCATATTCATATCGTCGCTTCTCTATTAAGCTCCAGGTAACCCAAGCCGGGGACCGATGGGCATCGGCTCGGATGCCGGGCAACTGTCTGAGCCGTTTAGGCCGCGTTGAGACGGCCGCAACGCAATTATTGCTGCCCTCCTGATCTTTTCCATTTGCCCCGATTTCCTCTCGGGATCGTCATCTACGGCCGTCTCTACGGGGCCTTGACGGCGAGTTTTGGCCGGCAGGAGAGCCGATGCCCATCGGTCCCCGGCTGACCCATACTGGATGTTTCTGGATAAGTGCATTGATCTATTCGTTGGGTTCGTTTTTTTCCAGCGCCTCGATGATCCGGGGAAGATAGTCGTCCGCCTTTTCCTTCAAGAAGGTGGCTGCGCCGGCGCCCCGATGGCCGCCGCCTTCGAACCGGGAGAGAAGCAGCCCCACATTGACCCGGCATTTCCGGTTGAAGATGCTGTGGCCCAAGTGAACCACGATCTTGTCTCTATCCTGGTGGTGGTTGTGAATCTTGACGTTGACAGCGGTCTTCGGAAACAGCGAATACACCAGAAACCGGTTGCCCGCAGGCGGGGGATCGATCGACCGAAAATCGGTGATGCTGACCCGGCCCTTGACCTCGGTGACATCCTCGAGCAGCTTCTGGTAGCGGCGGTTCTGGGCCACCACCGCTTCGCATCGGGCTTTGACCCGCGGCGCACCCATGACAATATCGATCGGGCTGCGGCGCAGCAGCCTCACCAATAGATCCCAATAGGAGGGGTCCCGGTCCGGATTTCTGGCGGTCATGGAAAGCATCACGTAGGGATGGTTTTCCGGGTGCACCACCTCCTCTTCGGTCAGCCGGGCTGCGTCGATCCGGTCGGTGTGGTCCACAAGCTCGGTAAAATCCCGGCTGAACCGAATCCGATAGTGATCGAAAACCACCCGGGCGGCCGACGGCGCCAGGGAAAAGGCCCCGTGAAAAGGCGTCTCGATCCGACTGGTGTAGTGGTGGTCGAACCAGAGGCTGCAGCGCGGATCATAGGGAAGGTTGGCGATCACGTCTCCCGCGCGGATCTCAGCCCGGCCGCTTTGAATATCGGCCGGCTCCACCCAGTGCACCGACGCCTCGATTCCCAGTGCATCCTCCAACAGCGCCGCACAGACAATGCCGTCAAAATCCGGCCGGGTGACGATCCGCCGGGCCTTCAATACGAACCCCCTTTCTCCGGAATCGCCGTCTTTCTGCCGACTTCGATGTCGTGCAGGGGGATCAGGATGTCGGCCATCTGCCGGATCTTCTGGATCGAGTCGTATGCCTCCCGGGCATCGATGTGGACGCCGGGGGCGACCGCCGGACCGACTTCGGGAAAGTTTTTGCCGTTGCAGCAAAAGCCGGTGATCATGGCACGGCCGGCGGCGGTGTTGACCGCCACGGTCTGCCCGCCCACGGTGTGTCCGGGGGTCAGGATCACATCGATGCCGTCAAACAGGGCGGCGTCGCCGTCCACCGTCGTCACCGTCACGCCGTCCAGCACGTCGGGGTAGTAGCGGTGGTCGATGGGATGGGGATTCTTGAAGAAATCCAGCTCCCGCTGCTGGACGAAGACCTCGGCATTCGGGCACCGGTAGTCGTTTTCGCAGTGGTCGTTGTGCAGATGGGTGTGGATGATAACATCGATGTCTTCGGGGGTCAGGTCGAAGCGGGCCAGGGCCTCGTCGAACTCGAGAATCGGAAACCCGCAGGCCTCCTCGGACCCGTCGGGGACGACGAACTGCTCCAATCCCGTATCGACGAGGATGGCTTTCTCCCCTCCCCGGAGATAAAACCCGTAGATGGGCAGAAAAATCCGCTTTCCGTAGTCCCTCAGGTACGTCATGATTCCCTGGTCGGTTTCGTTGATTCCGATGGCCAGCGGATGGATGGTGTACTGCTGCATGGTTTCCTCCCTAAACGAAGCCGGCGAGACAGGCTCCTTCCCTGCCACTTGGATTCCGATCGCTCGGCGGCACACGGAGCGATCCTTGACGCTTCGATAAAAGCCTCTTCATCGGGTGTATACGCAACTTTGCCGCCCGGATCAAGCCGCCTCGATGCGGGTAATGAATAATGATTCATAGCCCGACTCCCGGCCGGCGACGAAACCGGATTCGGGCCGAAACGGGGCGGAAAAAAGAGGATTGTCCATCTAACGCACCGAATATAAATTGAAATATTTTTTTGAGTGCTGGGTGGCCCCGATTTTTTCTTGACAAGAACCCGGTCCTATCATAATGAATGAGTATTCATTCATAAATCGACCCAACCGCTCAGGAGGTAGCCAACATGCGAAAAATCAAGAAAGCCGCAGTCATCGGCTCGGGCATCATGGGCGGCGGCATCGCCGCGCTGCTGGCCGGCGCCGGCGTAAAGACGCTGTTGCTGGACATCGTCCCCAACGACCTGAAGGACGAGGAGAAAAATGACCGGGCCGCCCGCAACCGGATCGCAAAAAAGGGCCTGGACGATGCGCTGATGTCCAACCCGCCGCTGTTCATGACCTGGGACGACGCAGCCCGAATCCAGATCGGCAATCTGGAAGACGATTTCGACAAGCTGGCCGACTGCGACTGGATCGTGGAGGTGGTGGTCGAAAACCTGAAGATCAAAAAGGACCTCCTTGCAAGAGTGGAAAAGGTCCGCAAACCCGGCACGGTGGTTTCCTCCAACACCTCCGGGATTCCGCTTCGATCCATGTCCGAGGACCTGGGCACCGAATTCAAGCAGCATTTTCTGGGCACCCACTTCTTCAACCCGGTGCGCTACATGAAGCTGCTGGAAATTATCCCCGGAAAAGAGACCCTGGCAGACGTGCTCGATTTCATGGCCGACTTCGGCGAACGGGTTCTGGGCAAAGGAATCGTCTGGGCCAAGGACACGCCCAACTTCGTGGGCAACCGGATCGGGGTGCACGGCATCGTCAAGGCCATGCAGCTCATGATCGAAGAGGGGCTGACGATCCCGGAGGTGGACGCCCTCTTCGGACAGGCCATGGGCCGGCCCAAAACCGCCATGTTCAAGACCTCCGACCTGGTCGGGCTCGACACCATGGCCCACGTGGCCAAAAACACCTACGACCTGGTCGAAGACGACGAGCAGCGCGACGCCTTCAATCTGCCGGACTTTGTCGGCCGGATGATCGACAAAAAGCTGCTCGGCAACAAGACCAAGGCCGGCTTCTACAAAAAGGAAAAAGACAAGGACGGCAAGAAAGTCCGCAAGGTCATCGATCCGGAAACCCTGGAGTACGCAGAATACGACGCGGTGGAGTTTCCCTGCCTTCAGGCGGCCAAAAAGGCCAAGACCCTGGCGGAGAAAATGCGGGCCATCGTCTATGGAGAAGACAAGGGCGCCGCGTTTGCCTGGAAGGTGGTGGCCAACGGTTTGATCTATGCGGCCAACCGAATCCCGGAGATCTCCGATACCATCGTGGAAATCGACAACGCCATGAAATGGGGCTTCAACTTCGAGATGGGCCCCTTTGAAACCTGGGATTCCATCGGTGTCGCCGAATCGGTGAAAAAGATGGAGGCCGACGGCTACACCGTCCCGGACAAGGTAAAAAAGATGCTGGCCGACGGCAACGAGGCCTTTTACCGGACCGAAGACGGAAAGCGGTACTTCCACGACTTTGCCTCCGAATCCTACAAGCCGGAGGTGGTCAGCGACAACATCATCTATCTGGAAGCGCTTCGAAACGCCGGCAAGGTGGTCAAGTCCTGCGCGTCGGCCTCATTGATCGACCTGGGCGACGATGTGTACTGCTGCGAGTTCCACACCCGAATGAACGCCATCAACCGGGAAATCGTCGAATTCATGGCAGAGGCCATCGACTACGTGGACGAAAACGGCGCAGGGCTGGTCATCGGCAACCAGGCCGGCGGCATGCCAGGGGCGTTTTCGGCCGGCGGCGATCTGCACTACATGAGCGGCTTGGCCCAGGAAGGAAAATACGCGGAAATCGAATCCTTTCTTAACACCGCACAGACCGGCATGCAGCGCGCCCGCTACGCGCATTTTCCGATCGTCGCCGCCCCCTACGGGATGACTCTCGGCGGCGGATGCGAGGTCTGTCTCGGCACCGCCGACATGATCGTGGCCCACGCGGACCTGTACATGGGACTTGTGGAAATCGGCGTGGGGCTTCTCCCGGCCGGCGGGGGCTGTCTGAACCTGTGGAAAAAGTTCATCGCGGGAATCCCGGCGCCGGTGACCGACGCCGACCTGACCAAGTTTTTCGTTCCGGCCTTTATGAACATCGCCATGGCCAAATATTCCAATTCGGCGGCCGACGCCCGGGCCAACGGTTTTCTGGGACCCAAAGACCGGGTTGTCTTCAACCGCGATTACCTGATCGGAGAAGCAAAAAAAGAAGTCCTCCGACTGGCCGAATGCGGCTATGCCCCGCCCGTGAAAAAGAAGGTCCGGGTGGTGGGGGAAACCGCCCAGGGAATGATCAACAGCGAAATCCACAACATGCTCCAGGGCCGGTTCATTTCCGAATATGACGCTTTTCTGGCTCGGCGGATCGCCTATGTGATCAGCGGCGGCGACGTCCGCGGAAACGCCGAGGTGGAAGAAGAGGTCATCTTGAAGCTGGAGCGGGACGCCTTCATCGACTTCTGGAAGGAAGAAAAAACCCGGGCCCGGGTCGAGCACATGCTCAAGACCGGAAAACCCCTGAGAAACTAATCGAACCCATTTCCTTCGGGAGGATCAATACCATGAAAGACGCATATATCGTAACCTCTGTCAGAACCCCCGGGTGCAAGCGCAACAAGGGCGCCTTCAAAGACACCCGCCCGGAGGACCTGCTCGCCTTTATCCTCAACGCCGCGATGGAGCGCACCCCGGGACTGGAAAAACAGATGGTCCAGGACATCATGATCGGCTGCTCCTTTCCGGAGGCCGAACAGGGGCTCAATATCGGCCGAATCGCCCCGCAGATCGCCGGATTTCCGGAGCAGGTCTCCGGCGCCACGGTCAACCGCTTCTGCGCCTCGGGACTGGAGGCGATCATCGACGCGGCCATGCGGGTCATGGTCGGCTGGTCGGATATCACCATCGGCGGCGGCATCGAGTCGATGACCTACGTTCCCATGGGCGGATATATGCCCCGGCCGCATCCCCTCTGGACCCAGGCCCACGCGGACCTGTATACCTCCATGGGGATCACCGCCGAAAAGGTGGCCAAGCGATACGGCATCAGCCGGGAAGACCAGGACGAGTTCGCCTACCAAAGCCAGATGAAGGCCGCCGAGGCAAAGAAAAACGGGCTTTATAAAGAGCTGGTGCCCACGCCGGCCACCAAGTACGTGAAGCAGGACGACGGCACTTACCGGCGGGAGACATTTGTCCAGGATTTCGACGACGGCATCCGGGAAGGGACCACCATCGAGGGGTTGGCCGGGCTGAACCCGGTCTTCAAGGCAGGCGGCTCCGTGACAGCCGGCAACTCGTCCCAGACCACGGACGGGGCGGCGGCCGCCATCGTCATGAGCGAAGAAAAAGTAAAGGCGCTCGGCCTCGAACCGATTGCCAAGGTCCGCTGCTACACCACCGTCGGCGTGGCCCCGGACGAGATGGGCGTCGGGCCCCGCTACGCGATTCCCAAGCTCCTGGAACTGGCCGGCATGAAAATCGAAGATATCGGGCTGTTCGAGATCAACGAGGCCTTTGCCTCCCAGGCGCTGTACTGCATCCGCGAGCTGGGCATCGACATGGAAAAGGTCAACATCCACGGCGGTGCCATCGCCCTGGGCCACCCGCTTGGCTGCACCGGCGCCAAGCTGTGCGCCACCCTCCTGGCCAACATGAAAGCCAAGGGCGTCAAATACGGGATCGAGTCGATGTGCGTCGGCGGCGGCATGGGAGCCGCGGCGCTGTTCGAACTATGCTAATAAATCCGCTGCGCGTATTTATAGGATGCGGCTTTGCCGCATGATACCGGAAAACAAAAAGGGGCGGACGCCTGTTGGCGTCCGATCCTTTTTGTTTTCGAGGGCGGCTACCTACTCTTGGATCTCCCTCCAAATACAGCCGGCATCAAAAAATGCTTGGCCCCAAGGGAAATCCACATGCCCGAAATATTTTTGAAATCATTGCCTATCTGCAGAAACAGGAAGGGCTCCAATTAAAGGTATGGGCGGAGCGTTAAAAAACCGATTTACCCATGACAAGATGTGTTGCGGGTAATAAGGAGTGTAATTCGCGCGCAGGAAATCGCTGGATTGGTTCACCAGTGTTCAGTGACAATAGCTTGTAAATCTTCTCCTGCCGCAAAGGATGATAGCTTTTTGCTTGTGCTTCGAGTATGAACCGAACATTCCGAAGGCGCTAACTATTAGGAAGTTGGCCATGATCGCGTTCTTGCGATTGTAGTCGCTCGCTGTTCTGGGGATATGGTTTGGCGTTGGCTTCTGGCAGTATTAAAATGATTTTAATGTTTCTTTTGCTTGAATTAAGTAAGCTTCCGATTCACATTCTTTAAAAAGCTCAATTGAAGTATTTATGCATTCTCGTGCTGTTTCGTTTTTATGCTTTGATTTGTGTAAAACACCTAATTCTAAATACGCTTGTGCCATAACACATTTAGATCCAATATTATTTGAAAGTTCTATCGCATTTTTAAGATGAGTTTCAGCCCTGCTATATGCAAATGGAACATTTTTCAATAAGAATCCTACATTTTTTATAACAGTGCCCAAGCTGAGTTTTTCCTCTCCCCGAGAAATCTGGGAATAAATCGTTCCAACTACATGTTCTGAATAGGCATAGAAAAATTTCCTATTATTCAAAATAATTTTTTTCTGAGCTATTTGTATAATATTCAAACCATCAGTCATTTTTCCTTTGGTAATAGAAATAATACCAAGTATGATGTGTGCTAAAGTCCCCCATACTTCACAACCAAATTTATGGCAAAGATTAGCCACTTCATTAGCAGTATCCTCGATCTCAGAAACTTTTTTTAATTGAACATTGCAATAACAAAACAACAGCTTTGAAACCATTGAATAATAGGGATCTACTGAATGTTGCATTGCATTCTGACAAAATTGAATGGCAGACACAAATTTTCCTGCCATAAAGTCACTCCACCCCATAAAAACATTACCCAAAACAATGCTTCTAACATTGGAATGCTTGTTACCATATTTTAAAAGATCATTCGCCAAAGAGAAAGACTTCTGTAATTCACCTTTAAAAATGTAAGCTTGTGCCATCCCACCTAAAGATTTAAAATGTAAATAATGATCATCCTTATGCATTTCAGCTATTTGTTGGGCTTTTCGGCCATGGGAAATAGCTTCATCTAAAAGGCCAAGTTCTCCACAGGTCCAAGTAATCCATGCGCTGGCTAAACCAATTAATTTTATGTGTTCATTTTCTCTCCCAATAAACAAGGATTTTTTGAGATAATGATATGATAAATTATGTTCATCTTTTATTCTAAGTCCAAATCCAGCCCAGGCGTAGAACATTCCCTTAACTTGGCTATTTTCGATGGTTTCGGCCAATTCAATATGATTAGAATACAAACTATTGAGCTTTTTAAAATCTCCAATGAAATATAGAGTGTATGACCAGTTATTCAAAACGTTAATTATTAGTTCGTTAAATTCGTTTGAGGCATTGGACTCTTTGCTTAAAAGATTGTAAGCATCTGAAAAGCTCTCGTTTGATTCATTTAATGCATACTTTCGTAAACTTTTTTTGCCTGCTTTTATTAGATATTCTATTCCTTTAACAACCGACTGGCCGTGCTTAAAATGATAGGCCAACGTATCATAAAGTTCAATTATTCTATCATTGAAAAGCTTTTCCATTGCGAGTCCGACCTGTTCATGAACTAATTGGCGGTCTTTTTTCAATAGGCCATTATAAACCACATCTCGAGTCAAAGCATGCTTAAAAATATACTCAAGATCAGGTTCCTCAGACAAGGTACTGATTAAATCAAGCTTTTCCAAGCCGGGCAAGTAATCTTCTATAGGTATGTTGATATCGGTTATTTGCCTTAGAACTTTGTAAAGAAAGGTTCGGCCAATAACAGATGCTTTTTGGAGAATTAGTTTCGATTGTTTATCAAGTCGGTCAACTCTGTCTGTTAAGACACCGTTAATAGATGAAGGAATATGATGTTTATCAAAAGGATATTTTAAATTCCAGCTATTGTTTTTTTTATACAGCATTTTTGTTTCAATCAATGAATTAACTAATTCTTCCAGGTAGAAGGGGTTACCCTCTGTCTTGCTACTGATCAGGTTTACAAAGTGGGCAGGAAGATCATTAGAACGCAACAGAGATCGGAGCATCTCTTGAACTTCTTTACTTTGCAAATCCTGGAGGCGAATTATTTGTATTTTTACATCAGGATCGAGATTAAACTTCTCTGATAATTTACCGAACTCTGGTCGATAGGTACATACAAATAATGACGTCATCCCAAACGCGTTGATTATACTCTCTATAATGCCGATTGATGAAGGATCAGCCCAATGCAAGTCTTCAAAGCAAATTACCATCTGCTTCTGTTTGTGAATTGCTTGGAATATATAATGTATCGAAGAGTAAAGCCGGAGTTTCCAGAACTCTGGTCCTATATATTCTGCTTCTGGATACACAAGAGAAAACAATCCACCGATGTATGGCTCAAAAGTGTTTTCAGAGCCTAATAGGTAATCAAGTTTATTTTTGATCTTCAGCCGAACATGTTCCGGAGAATCAACTTCCAGGATTTGGAAAACATGAGACAGAAGGTTAATTAATGGATAGTATGGGGTATTCTGAGTATAATTATAAGTGTGCCCTTCTAACCAATTAATATCTTCTAAATTTAGCTTATTTTTAAATTCTTGAATGAGTCGGCTTTTGCCAGAACCCGCATCTCCGACAATTTCAATTATTAAACCTTGACCTTCTAATACACGTTCCACACTTTCAAGCATGGTGTTTATCTCTTTATCTCTGCCGATGAGGTCGGCTCTCATCCCTTTCATTCGGTGTATCTTATTGGGCAAAGGTTTGACTCTCAAAAATTTGTAAATCTCAACGGGTTCTGACTTGCCTTTTATATGAACGGATTCAAGGCATTCAAATTCAAAATGATTTTGAGTCTGCCGATATGTCTCTGGTCCTACAATTATTTCTCTCGCTTTAGCTAAGCCCTCCAGTCGTGCAGCGAGGTTAATGGGATCTCCAGTTAAACCATGTGTACCTTTCTGGACATCAATCTTACCAGTGACGACCAAACCACTGTTTATTCCGGAATGCATCATCAATGGGCAACCAATTTTCATCTCGAACTTCTGACTGAGGTCCTCGACAGCGGAATGAATCATCATAGCTGCCCTAATAGCGCGAACAGGATCATCTTCGTGAGCCTTTGGAACCCCGAAAACAGCCATGACAGAATCGCCAATGAACCGCTCAATAAATCCATCGTAGCCATAGAGAATTTCGGTAATCTTGCCAAAAATCGTAGACATAATATCCTGTATTTCTTCAGGATCAAGCCGTTCAGACATGGAAGTGTAGCCGGATAGATCGGAAAATAGAATGGTAACTTGCTTTCGCTCTCCTTCTTCCCCAGTGCTATGAGCTACGATATTATCTGGATAAATTATTGGAAGGCCACACTCTGTGCACAATTTGGCATTTTTAGGATTATTATGATGGCAGTTTGGACACCTCATAGCTGTATCCTGCATTTTATTATGAATAGCAGCGCGTAGGTTGGGCTGAACTTGTGAAGCCCAACATTCTCTATCTATTCTCCGAATTCGCCCGCCTCGATTTTGAGGCCAGCTCCCCAATCGGCCATAAGCCATCCTTTTGCAATGAACCTGTGTATCGATGAATACCGCCAATCCACCGCACGCGTTACAAAGCCATGTTTTACCGGATTGAAGTGGATGTAATCCACATGTTTGCCCAAGTCCTTCTCATCCCGAATCCGGTGTTCCCAGTACCGGCGTTGCCAGATACCGCGCTCGCCCTTTTTCTTGCGACTTTTTCGGATGGGCTCTCCTTTTGGAATCTGCCGCGAAAAACCCGCCTTGATCAAAGACCACCGAATCGGGTAATCTGCATCCTTCGGCGGCAAACGCCAAATTGAATGCAAATGATCGGGCAACACCACCATCGCAACAATCGTAAAGGGATGCCGATGCCTGATGGTCCGTATCACCTGTCGCAAGACGTCAATTTTCTTTACCAGCAAATCGCTTGTTCTGTCAGCAAGGTTTACCGTGAAAAAATAGGTTCCACCTGCCGCCTTTGAACGCCGATAATGCATTTGAGTAATTTCATTGTTGGGCTTCGCTGGGCTCAGCCCAACCTACGAATAGCCTTAGATCAGCATATCCTTCAAGGGGAGCACATCGTAACACTGCTTCGCCAATCCTTTCTACTTCTCGCCGACGATTCGCGCATTATTACCATCAGCGCGTAGGTTGGGCTGAACTTGTGAAGCCCAACATTCTCATC
Organism: Desulfobacterales bacterium; assembly: GCA_021737185.1. Classification (GTDB taxonomy): domain Bacteria; phylum Desulfobacterota; class Desulfobacteria; order Desulfobacterales; family CAFBRK01; genus JAIPEL01. The sequence goes on from JAIPEL010000014.1 coordinate 29,581, forward strand.
CTACTCCCCAAATTCGCCTTCCTCTTTATTGAGACCGGCTTCCCAATCGGCCGTCAACCATCCTTTTGTGGAAAAATACTCTGAGCTTCGAGTGCTTGGCAATATAGTCGAAGTCGCGGTCATTGTGAAGCAGCCGGACATCGTGCTCGATGGCAACTGCAGCAATCATACAGTCAATCGGCTTCCGATTCGTGGCGCCCCTCTTCTGAAGGGATCTGCAAAGCTCCGCTGCACGAACGAATGTTAGCCGTCGATTATTTCATTCAATCCGTCGATAATATTGACAAGCTCCTCAGGAGAAGCACTTGCAATCTTTTTTCCGATTCTTTTCGTAGACAGGGTTCGAACCTGGCTTATCTTGGCCCAGGATCTTTTCGGAAGTTTCGTGTCTGAAAGCTCAAGCGTAAGCGGAAATCCCGCGCGCTGGGGCTGACTTGTGATCGCCACCGCAATGACAGTGCCGGACCGGTCATTGAAAATATTATGGCTCAAAATAAGAACAGGGCGGAAACCGCCCTGTTCGCTTCCAATGACAGGATTCAAATCAGCCCAATGCATATCGCCTCTCAATATTCCGGCCATTGATCCATCTCCATGGCAAGCCCCTCTTCCGCCATATCTTGCTCAAAATTCGGATCGAGCTTGGCGCATTCTTGAGCCAAGCGGGTCCTCTCAAGGCGATGCAGCTTGTCCGCGACAGCCTCCTGAATCGCCTTGCTGCGGTTCGGGTACACTTTCGACTTAACCATTAAATCCAATTGTTTTAATAGCTTATCATCGATTGTAATTGCAATTTTTGAAGCAGCCATTTCGATCACCTCTGGTATGATCATATATCATACCGCTCAACGTTTCAAGCTAAGAATTTTCATTCCCCGCTGGCCAACGAGTAAGTCGGGGGGGATTAGGGGATTAGGGGACGCCTAGGTACGCGCTGGAGCGTTTGGTTAGTCGCCGTTTGCATGAACTTTGCGTCTTCTTCTTGTCGGCGGAAAGTACCACCACGCTGCGGCTACAAGCAACCCGAACACGGTATACACGAGCGTGAAGACCCAGAGCGGCGCTTCGTAGTACAGTAGGCGCTGAACCCAGTGTTCGATGAAGCTGGCCGCGTACGCAGCCTCACCTGCCTGCTCGCGCAACCAGGACTCCAGAATGGTCAGTGGACAGAGTTCACCGAGCCAGGCTTGGATAACGACCACGCCAACGGCGACTAAGTGCGCAACGCGGAACAGTAGCGAATTGACCCAGCGCCAGTGTTGAACATTGCCGACGAGGACCAAGACCAATCCGCCCACCATGAACACTACAACTGCCAAGTGCGCAAAAAGCACCGCATCTGCGAGAAGACGGTACGTGTGCGGATCTTGCATTCGCGGTGCCTAACATGTGAGTAGCATGCAAAATCGATCGTTTATAGGTATCTGATCGAACTGGCTTGGTTATTGGGTAATTCGACAAATACCGCGAGTAATATTACCATATAGACGTCTGATTTTATGGAAAACAGGCACCACAAAATATGGCGGCCCAGGAAAGATCCGGCCAATGCATAATCAGGAGGAAATCTCAACCTGAAAAAATACTTCCCGGTCAGAATCGAGCAGGTCGGAAAGCTGGGCCATAGAGGCCGGGGCGCCGTTTCGCTTTAGGGTCTTAAGGTCCTTTTCCGCAGCCTTCAGGGGGCCGGCCAGATCCCAGCCGGTGACGATCACCCCCCGGCGAAGAAAACCGGGGCCCAGTTCCCGGGCCACCATGTTGAAGAGTTTGATCGTCACGATGCCCCTGGCCGAGCCTGCCTTTTTTTGAGAATCCGCGTAGGAGATGCTCTCGCGCATGGCCGCCAGGGGTCCTCCCCGGCGCAGGGTGGCCCCCATCAGCCCGGGCATGGCGGCAGAAAGGCTCAGTACGTCTCCGTCGGCGACCTGTGCCGTCCCCACGTCGTCCACAGGCCGCCCATTCAGGAAAATCGTCTGAATCCGGCCTTCCAGATACGCTTCATCGATGCCGAGTTGCACGCACAGCAGGTCCCGGATACTCACCCCTGTTTCGACCGACGCTTTCACCCCGCGCCCGAACAGCGTTGAGCAGGGAAAGGGCTCTTTTCCGGAAATTTTCGCCACGATTTCAGGCATGTTCGATCGGTTCTCGGTTGGATTCATCGCTGCTCCATATTTCTTATGAAACTTCATCATTCATAGTTCGTCATTCCGGGCTTGACAAGCCTGCCCCGGACTCCGATCCGGGGGAATCCAGTCTTTTCCTGGATCCCGGCTCTCCGCTTCGCTTCGGCCGGGATGACGTGGGGGGAAGTTTCTTTTTAATCAATCTGGTCGCCTCACGGACAGCGGCGGCGCTTGCCTGACGGTTCCGCTCTCATCCACGACGTCTTTTCGAAAAACCCGGGCCAACACCGCCGCCCGTGTAAAGTTCTCTGCACCGAAGGAAAGGACCGCGTAGGGAATCTCGTTGCCGGGGTGCGGATCGTTTTCCCCCACCTTGATCCCCATCTGGTCCAGGCGGGGGGCGGCCAGCGTCATGTTGAGATATCGCTCCGGCGCCAGAAGGACCCTTTCCAGATGCTGGAGAAAGTCCGAGGGCTCGTCGACACGGGACCTGACCGAGTCGAGTTCCTGGTGGACTTCATCCAGGATCCGTCTCGCCGCGCCGTTGGACCGGCGGTCTTCGAAGCCGTCCATCAGTGCCCCGATGTCCTGCTGGCGGCTCTGCTGAAGGCGCCATTTTACCGCGAGGACCTCGCTTTGCTGCTCGAGCCGCCTTTCCTCTTTTTTCAGTGCGAGCATCTCCTCCAGGGCGCAGGAAAGCAGATAATGAAATGCCCGGCCCCGAAGGTCCTGTTCCAGCTCCGGCAGGGATCCGTACACCGAAGTGAACCGATGGCGGGAAAAGTTCACCGAAGTTCGAGGCACCTCCGTCTGGATCCGCTCTCCGCTGGCGACTCTTCGAAACACTTTCTTTTCCTCGGTTTTCATCGTCAACAGGGCGTAAGCCTCCTGCTCCCGGGTCCGGGAAAAGCGGCTCAGCAGCGCGGGGCAGGTTTCCAGCGCGTTTCGAACTTCGTCCGCGGTGGCAAAATAGGCTGTAACCAGAGGATCACGGCCCCAGAGATTCGGTCTGATGTCGAAGGAGCCCGGCATTTCTTCGGTCAGCCGGCGGCAGTGTTCGAGGGCGTTTTTCACGGCCGGCATCAAACGATCCCGGTAGCCTCTGGCCATCCGGATGTTGGGTTCGGTGGCCGCGACCGCCTCTTCCACCTGTCTGCGGAGAAAACTCTCTTCCTGGCGGCGGACCGCCGCATCGCGCCGACGCTGCCCGATCCTGCGGAAGCCTTCCTTGATCCAGAGCATTGGACGCATGATACCGATCCGCCCCCCGCCTGAAAGTGTCTGTGTCCCTGCCCGGGCTGTCGCCCTCTTTCGCTGTTAAAAAAGACAATGACACAGCAGGGGCGTTCGGGGCAAGTGCGAGCTTAGTAGATGCGGCGAAGGCCATCGAGAGCTTACCAAAAACCCGACAGGGTATGCTTCTTATAGCCATGGCAGCCTTAGCGGAACGAAATAATAACGACCCCGAAAAAAAGGGAGCACCCCGCAGGATGCTCCCCTATCGTTTCTTGATTTGTCTGAAGTCGTGACTTCCGGCAGCGCCGAAGCCATTACGCGCCTAATTTTCATCAAACCGCGGCAGCGGTTTGATTACCAGTTGAACACCTGGTCGAGTTCCTCGTCCTTGACCCCGAAGGTAACACCGTGGGGCGGCAGGGATTCTTTTTTGAAGTAGTCCGGCAGCCGGTCGTCCTGGGGGGTAAAGCCTGCGGCCTTGTTGAAGTCCCGCTCGGCCTTGAGGATCTGCTTTCCCAAGGCGGTCACGTCGTCTGCCGTCAGGTTCTGGCCGGTAAACGCGCTGAGCATGTCGAGCAGGGCCTGGAAGGTGTCTTCCTGGTCCAGAATCGCAAACGCGATAAAGAGGCACATGCCGGTGGAGTCGATGGCCGCAGTGGCGATCTGAAGGTTTCGGGACAGCTCCACCTGCCCTTCGGGCTTGAGGGGGTTGACGCTGCCGCCGACATTGAGAAGGTTGGTGGCCACCGCATAGCCTGCGGTGTGGTCCGCTCCCATGGTGCTGGTGGCGTAGGTCACCCCGATTCCTTGAACGCCGCGCGGGTCGTAGGCCGGCATGGACTGGCGCTTGACCACCGGCACCCTTTCGACGCCGAGGACCTGGCCGGCGACCGCGGCGCCGTTTCCGAGCACCCTGCCCATGGGCGTTCCTTTTCCGACCTCCTTGACCAGGTTGATGGCCGCCTGGGCATCGCCGAAGGCCGCGATACCGGCCTCCATGGCCACACCGATGGTGGCGCCCATCTCGATGGTGTCCAGTCCGAAGTCGTCGTCGAGCCGGTCGAGCTGGGCGATGGCGTCCAGGTCGTCGATGCCGCAGTTGCCGCCGTGGGCCCACACCGTCTCATACTCGGGCTGCTTGGTCACAAAGCCCCCGTCTTTGTCGTAGTAGGTCCCCGAGCAGCGAATCACGCACCCGCGGTGGCACCCATGGGTGGCGCTGCCTTTACCGCCGCGCTGGTTCTCGGTCTCGGCCTGGGTCTCGCCGCTGATCTTGGAGCAGCCTTCGAAGTTGCCCCACATGAAGTTCCGGGTCGGGTAGGCGCCGGCTTCGTTGACGACGTTGGTCAGCACGTTCGTCCCATAGGTCGGAAGGCCTTCGCCGGTGACCGGATGCTTGCGCAGGCCCTGGACGAACCGGGTGTTGGCCTCCTTGAACTTGTCCACGTCGGCCGCCTGGCGGGGGGACGTTCCGCTGTCGTCGATGACGATCGCCTTGATCCCCTTGGATCCCATCACGGCGCCCACCCCGCCTCTTCCGGCATGCCGGGTGGGACGAAGCTCCATATCGGTGAAGGCCACCGAAGCCGCCGACAGCTTCATCTCCCCGGCCTGACCGATGGTGATGCAGCCGATCTTGTCGCCGTATTCGGCCTTCATTTTGTCCACGGTATCGTAGTTGCCCAGCATCTTTAAGCTGCCGTCGGCGGCGATCTTTACGCCGTCTTTGCTGATGAACACCTTGTACAGGGTGTCATCCTCGGGCTTTCCTTCCAGGACGATGGCGGCATAGCCGAGGCGGGCCAGCATCTGGCTGGGCTGTCCGCCGGAGTTGGCCTCCTTGATTCCCCCGGTCAGGGGGCTCTTGCAGCCCACGGAGATCCTTCCCGACATGGCCCCCAGGCTTCCGCTGAGCAGACCGGGGCAGATCACCAGTTTGTTTTCCGCGCTGAGCGGATGGCAGGTGGGCGGGACTTCCTTTGCGATGAGCGTCGAGGTCAGGGCGCGCCCGCCGAGGCCCGCGTATGCCCCGAGTCCCTCTTCGGTGGCCTGCGGTCCGCCTTCTGCCCCCGTGTTGATCCTCAGTATCTTGTCCATGGATGCCTCCTTTCCAGTTTCGGCATGTCACTGCTCAGGGTTGGCTTTGCATTTGCATTTTCGATGATGATGGTATGGTAATAAGAAGGTATTCTCTGTGATGTCAAGGAATTCTCAAAATGACAGGCGCCGGGGGATTTTGAGGAACCAATTGATTTCAAATATGAAATATGAGAAAAGCGCATAGCGCTTTTCTTGAGCGCGGCAAAGCCGCGCAACTGCTTTCAGAGGCAGAATTATTCAAATTTGGCATCGGCCCGACTTGACCGATACAACGGGACGGATATCAAATTGGATACAGGAGCAGAACGGCATGAAAATCGCCAGTTTTAACGTCAATGGAATTCGGGCCCGAATGCCGGTGCTCGTCCGCTGGCTGGCTTCCGAAAAGCCCGACATTGTCTGCCTGCAGGAAACCAAGGTCCAGGACGCGGATTTTCCCGTCACCGAGTTGACCGAAGCAGGCTATCAGTGCGCCTATCGGGGCCAGAAAAGCTACAACGGGGTCGCCATCCTGAGCCGGGTCGTACCCGAGCAGGTCGATGCCGGATTCGGCGACGAATTCGACAAGGAGGCCCGTCTGATCGCGGCGCGGTTCGGCGGTCTCTGGGTGGTCAACACCTATATCCCCCAGGGGCAGGATCCGGCCTCTGAAAAATTCCGATACAAGCTCGAATGGATCGCCCGACTCGGCCGGTTCTTTTCCGAGGGCTTTCTACCGGCAGACCCGCTGGTCTGGGTGGGAGATTTCAACGTGGCGCCGAGCCCGCTCGACGTGTATGATCCACAGACGCTGTTAGGCAGCGTTTGCTATCATCCGGAGGAGCACCGCGCCCTTTCGGCAGTTGAACGGTGGGGGTTTGTCGACATTTACCGGCGGCATCGGCCGGAAGACCCCTCATTTTCATTCTTCGACTACCGGGTCCCCAATGCGGTAAAGCGCGGCATCGGCTGGCGCATCGACCATATCTGGGCCACCGAATCGATGGCCGAAAAATCGACCGGCGCCTGGATCGACCTGGAGCCGCGGACTTGGGAAAAACCGTCGGATCACACGTTTATTTTGGCAGAGTTTGATTTAGCTTAAAATTACAGGGAAATATATGAATTGAGCCTATACAATTGTTCGATGCGATTGAACGCACAAATCCGAAGCACGAAATCCGAAATTCGAAACAAATTCCAATGACCGAAATTCCAATGACCGAAACTTCGCCGCTTTGGATATTTTGTTTTTGATCATTCGGATTTCGGATTTTTTTCGGATTTCGGTATTCGGATTTCGAATTTTTGCTTCCCCAAACCTCTGCATGGCCCTGAAGCTCGATAGGCCGAAAAGCGAATCACAAAGGTTGAACCGGATGTATTTATATCGCAAACGAAAAGGAAACGAGACGCACTATTCGATCCGGGAGTCTTTCCGGGAGCAGGGCTGCTGGAAATCGCGGCACCTGTTTGACCTGGGCACGGATCCGGCCGCCTACATCGTCTATCCGGGAGGCTGCAGCTACTACTACGATGAGCGCATCGAAGAGGCTCTCGCCGAAAAGGGGACATCACCCGCCCCCGACGATCTGGACACGATTTTCTGGGATTTCCTCGATCCCGAAGTCAAGCGGGTCATCGAGGGCTTTCAGCGGCCGGCAAGCCGCCGGTGGCGTCGCTCACGGCCCGAGGACACCCCTCCCCGCTCTGGGGTCCACCTCTTCGACAAGCGCAGGATTCATTTTCTGCGCTGCGGACAGATTGATCAGAGCCGGATCGGACGGGTGCCGCCGCGCTTTTTCAAGGCGGCCTGGCGTAAATCCCGCGATGAGATCGAACAGATGCTCACCGAACAGGAGCGGATCTTGAAGGCCCACGAGCGGGCGACCTATGTCTACACGATTTTCAATCTCCAGCGGTTCTTTTCCAGCCCCTTTGCCAAGCAGAACCCGGGGGCCGTGGACCGCAACGCCCTGGACGGGTTTTTCATCGAGTCGGTCTGCGAGCTGAACGATGACCAACAGTTCTGGAAAGGGGCGCCGGAAGCAAACCGGCTTCGATCCGCGCTGGTCAAATACGTGGTCATGTATTTCGACGGCAGCTTTGACCGCCCCAGCCTGCTTCAGGATTATTTCGAGGACTTCATCAACCGGCGGCGGCAGTATATTCCGCCCGAAAAGGTGCGGCAACGGATGCAGCAGGCAGGCGAGCTGTTCGGGACCAGCGTTGACGCTCTTAAAGAAATGAACCGCAGGGAGCTGACCCGGATCTATCGGAAACTGGCGCTCCAGCATCACCCGGACCAGGGCGGCAGTCAGGAGACGTTCGTGCGGCTGACCGAGACCTACCAGATACTCTTAAAAGCCAAAAAGCCGGGAAAATAGCCCCCGGCCTTTTGGCTTTTACGAGTTTGTAACGCATAAATTTATAAACGAAAACCGCTTTGGCAAAAGACGGAGAGTAAATCCCGGCTCGCCAGTATTTCAACGGATCATACAAAATCATGAAGCGATAGGTTTTCGTTTATCCGTTCTTCCGCTCAAATTCCTTCATGAAATCGACGAGCGCCTCGACGCCTTCTTTGGGCATCGGGTTGTAGATCGAGGCCCGGCAGCCGCCCACCGAGCGATGCCCCTTCAGGCCGCCGAGGTCGTTTTCCAGGGCTTCGGCCACGAACTTCTTTTCCAGCGCCTCGCTGGGCAGCCGGAAGGTCACGTTCATCATGGAACGGCTGTCGACGTCGGCGGTCCCCCGGTAAAATCCGGAACCGTCGATGAACCCATACAGCGTTTCGGCCTTTTCCCGGTTGGCGGCCTCCATTTTGTCAAGACCGCCGACAGTCTCCTCCAGCCACTTGAGCACGAGCTGCACCGTATAGATGGCAAAGCACGGCGGGGTGTTGTACAGGGAATTCTTGGCGGCATAGGTGGTGTATTTGAGCATCGACGGCAGATCGTCGGGCACCTTGGCAAGCATGTCGTCCCGGATAATGGCCAGGCAAACCCCCGCCGGTCCGATGTTCTTCTGGGCGCCGGCATAGATCAGGCCGAAGCCGGAGGCATCGAACCGTCGGCTCAAAATGTCCGAGGACATATCCGCCACCAGGGGTGCGCCGCCGGTATCGGGAAATTTCGCCCACTGGGTTCCCTTGATGGTGTTGTTGGAGGTGATGTGGACGAATGCCGCATCCGGCCGGTATTCGATCCCTTTGGGAATATAGGCGAAATCGCGGTCTTCAGAGGAGGCGGCCACTCGGACCGACTTTCCCAAAACCTGCGCCTCCTTGATGGCCTTGGTCGACCAGGTGCCGGTGTTGACGTAGTCGGCCGTGTCGCCGGCGGCCAGAAAATTCATCGGAATCAGGGCAAACTGCAGGCTGGCGCCGCCCTGCATGAAGAGCACCTTGAACCGGTCGTCCAGATCGAGCAGGCGTCGGATACGTGCGACTGCGTCGTTGATCACCTCGTCAAAGGCCGGAGAGCGGTGGCTCACCTCTGTGATCGACATCCCCGTGCCGGCAAAGTTCAGAAAATTATCCTGGATTTCCTCGAGCACCGGAAGCGGCAGCGCGGCCGGCCCCGGGTTGAAATTGAAGATGCGATGGTCCTTCATCGGGCGTCCTCCTCCTTTTTGCTGATCAGCCGGTCATTGAATTCGATCCCGGAGGCACTGTCTGCCACCGGGCAGGTTCGGCGCGTAAAAACGTTATCTGCACAAATCGATCCTTCCTTGTCAAACCCTATTTTGTGGGGATGGTCACCCCTCGCTCCCGTTCCGGACGGAATTATGTACCAGTTTAAGGCTGCAGTCAGGGCAGTGGGGGGATCTTCCCGGAAGCCGTGAAAAACTCGGAGCCAAATGGCCGTAGAACCGAACAGGGACTTGCTGTCGGAAAGAAGGCCGATTTCCGCGACTCGACCTGCCGGCTTGACAATACCGCCGGCGATCTTTATCAAAGCTCATGTGAAACTTCGACCGAGGCCGGCGGCAATAACCGACCTGTCCCCGCCTTGGGTTTTGGAGGTTGGAGGGCCACGCTCCGTCGTGGCCGGTATTGGGTCATTGCTGGCAACACAGACGCGACAGAGCGCGTCCCTCCACCGGCAGAGGCTTCGACACAAGTTTCAGGTTTGATCAAACTGGCAGGCTAATGCCAAAAAATTCCGATAGAATTCCCTACGGCAACCCTTGAATTTGGAATCTTGAATCGATCCGGATAGCAGCGAGGCTGGCATCGACATTTTTTCCTCACCTTTACCCCCCGGGGTCGGCGCCGGGGCGGAACAGAAAGCAGGACCAATGAAGATTTACGACTACCCGTCCGAGGCGGCGGAAAAGAAGCTATCGTCGATCGTGGACCGGGGGCTGACCTTCCGAAAAAAAGACCAGCAGGCGGTTTCCCGGATCCTGGATGATGTCAGGCAACATGGAGACGATGCCCTGGTTCGCTACACCCGGCAGTTCGACGCGCCTGAAATGTCCGTCGACCGGCTCCTGGTCTCTGAAAGGGAGATCAAAGAAGCGGTCAAAGCCGTGGATCAATCCTTTACGCGGGCACTGAACCGGGCCGCCGCCCAGATCGAGTCGTTTCACCGGCGCCAGCTCCCCCAGTCCTGGATCACCACGGACCGGCCAGGCACCCTGCTGGGGCAGATGGTCCACCCGGTAAAACGGGCCGGGGTCTACGTGCCCGGCGCCAGGGGTGGGAAAACGCCCCTGGTGTCGTCGGTGCTCATGGGGGCGATCCCGGCCAAAATCGCCGGGGTCGAAGAAATCGTGATGGCGACCCCCCCCATGGAAGACGGAGCGGTCAATGCGCATCTGCTGGCCGCGGCCAAAAAGGTCGGGGTCGACAAGGTCTTCAAGGTCGGCAGCGCCTGGGCCGTGGGCGCCATGGCCTATGGAACCGAGTCGATTCCGAAGGTGGATGTGATCGTCGGACCGGGCAACATCTATGTTACCCTGGCCAAGAAACTCGTGGCCGGCACCGTGGGCATCGACATGATCGCCGGTCCCAGCGAAATCCTGGTCATCGCAGACGACAAGGCCGATCCCGCGTTTGCCGCAGCGGACCTGCTTTCCCAGGCCGAGCACGATCCCCTGTCTTCGGCCATTTTGATCACCCCCTCCCGGCCGCTGGCCGAGGCAGTGGTCGCCCGATTAAAGGAGCAGATCGAATCGCTTGACCGAAAAGAGATCGCCGCAGAATCGATCAAGCGCTTCGGCGCGTTGCTGGTGGTATCCGATCTGGCGGCCGCCGTGGCGCTGGCCAACCGGATCGCCCCGGAACACCTGGAGCTGCTGGTGGAAAACCCTTTCGACCTGCTGGCGGAAATTCGAAACGCCGGCGCCGTCTTTCTCGGCAGCTACACTCCCGAGCCGATCGGAGACTACATCGCCGGTCCCAACCACGTGCTGCCCACAGCCGGAACCGCACGGTTCGCTTCGGCCCTATCCGTGGACCACTTCGTCAAAAAAACGAGCGTCCTCCGGTACTCCCGTGAGGCTTTCCAGCGCGAAGCAAAAGACGCCGCCCGCCTGGCCGATATCGAAGGGCTGGGGGCCCATGCCCGGTCGATCCGGGTGAGGCTGGGGAAGTAGTTGAATGGTTGATTGGTCGATTTGACAATTCAACGATTCGACCATTCGACCAAGCCCCTCACGGCCGGCGCTGGCGCAGGGTGAGTCGCAGCAGGCGGGCCATGCCCCGGATCACCCCCCGGGAGACCTGCGGGCTTTTCCGCACCAGTTCATCGAAGGTCTCCGGAGCCATTTCCAGCAGCAGCGAGTCTTTTTCAGCCGCCGCCGTCGCACCCCGGGGTTCTTTCAGCAGGTAGGCGATCTCGCCGAGCATTTCTCCCGGATGGACTTCCCCGATGCGTTCGAGGCCGCCTTCTGCCTCCAGGTAAATCCCGATTTCTCCGCTGAAGAGAAAAAAGATCTCGGTTCCTTGCTCCCCTGCGGAAAACAGGCGGCTTCCCGCCTCGACGCGCTTGAGTCGATCCCCGAAAAACCGCTTCGGATGCGCTAGAAGCTGGCGGTCGAGCCAGCCCTTTTTCTTCGCTTCCGGTTCTGCAAACAGCCGGTAGAGCCGTTCGATCAGAATCTGGTCGAGCTTTTCCAGGACGTAGACGAACTGGGCAAAGAAGAAAAACAGGGCAAACGAGAGATGAATCCAGATGATCAGCAGAATCACGGATCCGGTGACACCGTATATCATGCTGTAGCGGGCCACCCCGGCAAATCGGGCAAACAGCTCGTGGGAAAGAAGAACCACAGCCGCGCAGAGCAGGGCTCCCACCATGCTGTTGAAGCTGCCGGGGCGCCGGGGCGGCACGAATCGATAGGATAGAAAAACCATAGCCACCGCCATGGCCCCGGGAACCAGCCGCTGCAGGTAGGGCATCATCGGTTCCGCGATCTGGCGAATCAACGGCTGATCGGCCATCATCCCCAGGATGAACTGCACCGCGACGCTGACAAGGGTTCCCACCAGCAGCGCACAGACCAGCAAAAACAGCACCCCCAGAGACAGCAGCTGTATCCCGAAAGAAGACCGGCTTCTTTCCAGGGCAAAAATGGTGCGAAAGCCGCGGTGCACGGCGAGCACCGCCCGCCGGCTTGCCCAGATCAGGCTGAGGGCCCCCAGAAGGCCGATGGCCGCAGTCCGGCCGCTGAGCAGGCCGATCCGCACCAGAAAATCCCGGTCGAGTTTTTCGCTGATGGACCGCAGAAAGTCGAACACCTGCACGGAGATTTCCGGATAGGCCGACAGATAGCGGTCCAGGCCGATGATCAGCAGCAGAAAAAACGGGGGAATCGACAGCAGCAAAAACAGGGCCGAGGCGGCGGCATGGTTGATCAGCTCGTTTTCATCGAACATCGATGCGCTGATCATCAGCTTTTGCATCATCGCCCGAACCCGCCACCACAGGCCATGGGGGCTCTCCCGGCTTTCGGCCGGAAACGGTTGCCGGTCCTTTGTCTTTTCCGGGGCTGGGTTCAATTCGCCGGCCCTCCGGCCGCCGCCTTGATTTTAGACACTGCGGGCCAGGAAAATACCGGCCAGCAAGGCAGCACGGCGTTGTTTGTGTACAAAGGGTCGCTGTCCAGGTCGTAGCGGGAGCAGCGCCGGGCCTCCGGCCAAAGATCGGTTCCCGGAATCGGAGAATAGTATGCCGGAATGGGGCGAACCCCTGCCTGTCTGACCGCCTCGATGGAAGCAATCACCGCTTCAAGGCTCTGGCCGGGAAGCCCCGCCAGCAGGTAAACCCCGATGCTCTCGGAAGAAAAGCCGGCATGCCGCAGCGCTGCGGCTGCCCTGTGAAATTCGGCCTCGCTCGCCTTCTGCTCCATGCGGGGCTGCCCTCGGCCGGCGGTCTCGAGCCCCAGCCGGAGGGTGGCAAAACCGGCCCGGTGCATGAGCCGGGCCAGCGGTTCTGTAACGGCGCGGATGTGCAGGGCGTTCGGAGTGTGAAATCGAACGGGCAGCCCGGCTTCGGCCAGGGCCGTCAACAGCAAAATGGCGTGAACCTCTGCGTCCAGCAGCAGGGCGTCGTCGTAGAAGACGAAGTCGATTACCTGAAAATCCTGATGCCATCGGCGGATTTCTTCCACCACCGATTCAACCGAGCGGCGCAGCCGGCGTTTTTCCAGCAGAAAGGAGGCGCAGTAGGGGCAACGATAGGGACAGCCCCGGGTGGTGAGCAGCGGCACATATCCGATGGTCTGCTGCAGATCCAGCGCCGGCGGCGGCAGAACGTCCAGATCTTCCAGACTCTTTGCGCCCCGGACCGGCCAGCCGGTCATCTCCCCGGCGATCTGAGCGATCGATTCCTCCATCGGTCCAGGCAGGAGCCGGTCCGGATTCACGGCGCTGCGGGCATGTTCCGGGCAAAGCGTGGCGTATACGCCGCCCAGCAGGATCGGAGCGTCCGGATAGACCCGGCGCAGCACCGACATCGTTTCTTGAACCCCGGGATACCAATAGGTCATCATAGAACCTACAAGGATGAGGTCCGGCCGGGGGCCGGCGGCAAGGTCCTGTTCGAGCCAACCGGGAAGTATGCCGTACCGGCTGTATCGCCGGGGCACGTCGGAAAACACCGCCGGCGTGGGCAGCCGCGTCTTGTGATACGGTCCCCGTCCGCACCGGTCGGTCGGATTCTGGGCGGGCGCTTCAGGATGGAACCGGTCCAGGCAGTCGATGTAAGTCACCAAAAACCCCTGGCGGCGAAGGACCGCGGCCAAGGTCAACAGGCCCAAGGGCTTTGCCCAGAAGTCGTAGGCGGCAAAGTCGTGGATCCATGGATTGACCAGGAGAATGTGGGGGGCGTCGGGGGGCATGGTGAAAAGTTGATTGGTTGAATGGTTAATTGGTTGAGTGGTTGATTGGTCAAATCGATAGAACTGCCTTAGGTCAAAGGGCAAGCATTTTCTTCATTTACCCATTCAACCATTTGACGAATCAACCAGTCCCTCCCCATTTGACCAGTCGACCATTTGACCAATCAACCCTCTATAGGTCAGTCATCGTCATCGGTCGAGAAGTACTGCATCGACGTCTTTTTCAGCTCCCGGACGCTGAACAACAGCGTGTAGGTTTCGAGCCCGGCCGCCTCGGCCATCGACCGGGCCGTCTGCCGGCAGCTTTCTTCGTCTGCGGCATGGATCATGGTGTACAGATTGTACGGCCACTGGTCGGTAGGGTTCCGGCGGTAGCAGTGGGATACCGCCGGGAAGGAAGCCATTTTCCTGCCGACCTCTTCGATGCGGTCTTCATCCACCTGCCAGGCGGCCATGGCATTGGCGCCGTAGCCGGATTTCTGGTGCCGCAGCGTGGCGCCGAAGCGCCGGATCACTCCCCGGTCGCACAAGGCCTGAAGCTCTTTTAAGAGCCGCTCTTCGGATACCCCCAGCTCTGCTGCGATCGTTGCATAAGGGGCCGACACCAGGGGGATGTCCTGCTGCACCGATGCGATGATTTTTTGCTGCAGCTCGGTCAGTTCCATGGGTAAATCCGCAATAAAATCGCTTCGCGCTTTTATAAGCAGCGGCTGCGCCGCCGTGAAAAACCTTTTACGCTTATCCAGAATTCTCCAGCCCGGGGCCGCCGGAGTATGATGGGTATCAGCTCTCCAGCCGGCCAGAACTCGCCATCAAGGCTGCGTAAAGACGGCCGCTGATGAGGATGCAAAAAAATGTCAGCAGCAAACGGGGATCACCACCGAAATGCAAGTGTTTGCGTTACGGCCGTCTTAACGCGGCCTAACTGGCTCAAACAGTTGCCCAGCTTCCGAGCTGACACCCATCGTACTCCGGCTCGGGCTTACTTGAGTTTTATGGAGAACCGCCAAATCTTTTTCGGCGCCAATATAGCCGAAAATGCATGAAACCGAAATGCATAGTCCTTCAGTGAAAAAATCGCTACGCGATTTTTTCTGGGAACAGCCGCCGGATGTCTTCGGCGGTAGCCCTGCAGATGCCGCGTTCGGTGATAAAGCCGGTCACCAGACGGGCGGGGGTAACGTCGAAGGCATAGTTGACCACCGGGCTGTCGCTCGGCGGAACCAGCACGCTGAGAACCTGCCCGTCGCAAAGCCCCTGCACATAGCGTATCTCCTCGGAGTTGCGCTCTTCGATGGGAATCTGGGAAACGCCGTCCGTCAGCCCCCAGTCGAAGGTGCTCGACGGCAGGGCCACGTAAAACGGCACCTTGTTATCGGCGGCGGCAAGGGCCTTGAGATAGGTGCCGATCTTGTTGGCCACGTCCCCTGTGCCGGTGGTTCGATCGGTTCCCACGATGACCAGGTCCACCATCCCGTGCTGCATCAGGTGGCCTCCGGCGTTGTCGGCAACCACGGTGTGGGGGATTCCGCGCCGGCCAAGCTCCCAAGCGGTCAGGCGGCTTCCCTGGTTCAGGGGACGGGTTTCGTCCACCCATACGTGGATGTCGATCCCCGCCTCGAAGGCGGCGTACATGGGTGCGGTGGCCGTGCCGTATTCGACGCAGGCCAACCACCCGGCATTGCAATGGGTGAGCAGGTTCACCGGCCCCGCGGCCTTGGTCTTTTGGATTTCTTCGATCAGGGAAAGGCCGTGCCGACCGATCATTCGACAGTTTTCGGCTTCTTCTTCTGCAATGCGGGCCGCCTCTTTTTTAGCGGCCTCGGCCCGCGCCTCCGGGGCAAGACGAAGGGCTGCGGACTGGACCCGGTCAACAGCCCAGACCAGGTTCACCGCCGTGGGCCGGGCCGCCTTGATCCGCTCACAGGCCCTCTTGAAACGCCCTTCCGGGTCGGGGTCCGCCGCTGCCCGGACAGCGGCAAGATAGACCGCGTAGGCACCGGTCACTCCGATCAGCGGGGCGCCTCTGACCACCATCTCGGAAATTGCCCGTATCGCATCGTCTTCGTTTTCGATGTCCATCACCACCAGCTCGTGGGGCAGCCTGCGCTGATCGATGACCTGCACCGTTTTGTCATCCGGCGCCAGCCAGATCGGCCGCGTCGGTATCCAATCTGTATTCATGTTTGCTCTCCAAGTGGAATTTCACCGCGCAGAGGACACGGAGACAATTGCTTTTTTTATTTCTTCTCTGCGATCTTTGCGCCTTTTATGTTGAATGGAAATCCGTGGAGATCGTAACAAATGCCTAAAATGATCTCCGCGCCTCTGCGGTGAAGCATTTCTACAAAAACAGCGGCACCGGGCAAAACGCGGCGACGTCGACAAGGCCCCGGTCTGTCAGCTTCAGCTCCGGAATCACCGGCAGCGCCAAAAAGGACAGGACCATGAACGGATCCGACGGCACAGCGCCCAGCGCCCGGGCTGCTGCGGTCAATTCATCCAGCCGCCGCCGGACCGCCGGCATCGGTTCGGGGGACATGAGTCCGGCGATGGGAAGCGCCAGCGACGCCTTCACCGCGCCGTCTGCGGCAACCGCCAATCCGCCGCCCAGCCGCGCGATTTCGGCCACGGCTGCCTTCATGTCCGCGTCCCCGGCGCCGACCGCGATGATGTTGTGGGAGTCGTGGGCCACGCTGGAGGCCAGGGCGCCTTTTTTGAGTCCGAACCCCCGGACGAAACCGATCCCGGTCCCGCCCTTGCCGCTGTATCGCTCCACCACGGCCAGCTTCAGAAGGTCTCTTTTCACATCGGCCTCGGCCCGGCCGTTTACGATGCGGGCCTTTGCCGTCTGGTTCCCGGTCATCACCTGCCCGGGAACCAGTTCAATGACCCGAACAGCATCTCCTGCAGCCGGCACCGAAAATTTCACCCCCTGCGGATCGAGATTCATGACCCGCGGCAATTCCGGCAGCGGCGGCGTTTGGACCTCTTCGCGCATCCGGCCGTTTTCGGCGACGAGTTTGCCTCGGCAGAACACCAGTTCGATCCGCGGTGCTTCAAGATCGGAAAACACCGCCAGGTCAGCGCGTCTGCCGGGCGCCACAGCACCGGCCGTCTTCAACCCGAAAGCCTCGGCCGGATTCAACGTGGCCATCTGAAGGGCCGTCAGCGGATCGAGTCCGAGGGAGACCGCCTTCCGGACCAGGGCGTCTATATGGCCGTCGTCCATCAAGTCGTGGGGGTGCCGGTCGTCGGTGCACCACATCATCCGGCGGCAGGTCCGCTCGTCGACCAGGGGCAGCAGCGCTTCCAGATTCTTGGCGCCGGTTCCCTCGCGAACCAGCACGTACATGCCGAACCGGAGCTTTTCCGCGGCCTCCTTGGCGCCGGTGCACTCGTGATCCGTCCCGATGCCGGCGGACAGGTACGCCTGAAGCGCACGGCCCGAAAGCCCGGGGGCATGGCCGTCCATCGGTTTTCCCCTGGCCCGGCAGCGGTCAATCTTGTCCAGGACCTCCGGATCCGCGGCCACCACCCCGGGAAAGTTCATCATCTCTCCAAGGCCCAGGACCCCCCTGCGGTCTAAAAGCGGCGCCAGATCCGCTGCAGAAACCGCTGCGCCGGCGGTTTCAAGACCGGTGGCCGGAACGCAGGACGGCACCATGTAGTCGATCCGGATCGGCTGATCCTCGGCGGCCGCAAGCATGTAGTCGATGCCGGCGACTCCGAGCACATTGGCGATCTCGTGGGGATCGGCCACCACCTGCGTGGTCCCGCAAGGTGCCACGGCCTGTGCAAATCCGGACACCGAGACCATGGCGCTTTCGATGTGAACGTGGGCGTCGATGAAGCCGGGGGCGACGAACCGCCCTTTCAGCTCGATGCGCTCTTTTCCCTGGTACCGGCCGATGCCGGCGATGACCCCGCCGGCAATCGCCACGTCCCCTTCGAAGATCCTCCGGGTGAACACGTCGATGATCCGGCCGCCAGCCAGAATTAGGTCCGCGGGCCGGTCCCCCCGGGCCGTTTGGATCAGCCTCCGAAGCTGTCCTGTCATCGACCGCCTTTCCATCTCTTCTTCAGCCCCCGATGCCCCGGCACCGGGCGGACACCCGATCCAAGAGGTCTTTTAGATCGACGGTAAGAAGCCTTCGGTCCCGGACCACGAACCGCCCGTCGATCATGACGTCCTGCACATCGGCCCCCCTGGCCGCATAGACCAGGTGCGACACGGCCCGGTACATCGGCATCAGGTGCGGCGCATCGGTGTCGACGACCACCAGGTCTGCCCGTTTTCCGATCTCGATGGATCCCACCTCGGCCCCGAGGCCAAGGGCCTTGGCCCCGTCGATGGTGGCCATCTTCAGGACCTGATCTGCACCGAGAACGGTCGGGTCCAGGGTACTGACCTTGTGAAGTTTGGCGGCGGTGTCCATCTCGGAAAACAGGTCCAGGTCGTTGTTGCTGGCGCATCCGTCGGTTCCCAGCCCCACGCAGATGCCGGCATCGACCATCTTCGGCACCGGGGCGATGCCCGAGGCCAGCTTCATGTTGCTCTGGGGGTTGTGAGAGACCGGGCATCCTGTTTCTGCCAGGATTCGGATGTCTTCTTCGTCCACCCAGACGCCGTGGACCACCAGGGTGTCTTCATCCAGGATACCGAGCCGGTCAAGATACGCTACCGGAGACAGGCCCTGATCGGCGCGCATCTGCTCGACCTCGGACCGGGTTTCGGCCACGTGGATCTGAAACAGCGCCCCGCGCCTTCGGGCGGCTTTTTTGGCGGATGTCAGGTTCTTTTCCGAGCAGGTGTATGGTGCATGGCAAAATACCGATGGATGAATCCGGGCATGGACCCCGCTCCATTGTTCGAGGAAGTCCTCGGCGACGGAAACGTTTCGGGCCGGATCCGGCACCCCGGGGGCCGGAAAATCGATGACCCCCTGTCCCAGCACCGCCCGAAGCCCGGCGTCGGCAACTGCCTCGGCCACGAACGATTCCAGAAAATACCCGTCGCAGCAGGTGGTGGTGCCGGAAAGAAGCAGTTCCACGCAGGCGAGCATCGCCCCGAGTCGAACCGATTCAGGATCGACGTGCCGGGCCTCTGCCGGAAAAATGTGCTCGTTGAGCCAGGTGTGCAGGGGCAAATCGTCGGCCAGCCCCCGGAACAACGCCATGGGAAGGTGGGTGTGGGTGTTGACCAGACCGGGCATCAGAATTTTGCCTTTTGCATCGACGGTTTCCGCGGCCGCAGGAAGCCTCGCCGCAGGATCCCTCGGTCCCAGCTCGGCTATCCGTCCCTCGCGCACCCCCACGATGCCGTCTTCGATGATCCCGGCCTCCGCTGAATCCGGTACCGGGCTGACCACCAGGGCATTGTGAAACAGAACATCGAGCATCAGCGCCTCCGAACCCGGCGGGCAATTGCAGAGACCGCATTTCGAATCTCTTCCAGATCCAAGGTCAACAGGCGCCTGTCTTCCATGACCGGCTTTCCGTCGATGACGACGGTGGAAACGTCGCTTCCCCGGGCCGCGTAGACCAGGTGCGAAACCGGATTGTACATCGGCGTCAGATGGGGACGGTCGGTGTCGACCACGATGAGATCCGCTCGTTTTCCCGGCGTCAGGGATCCGGTCACCGCCGAAAGTCCCAGGGCGCGGGCCCCGTTGCAAGTGGCCATCTTCAAGACCTGCTCGGCGTCGACGACGGTCGGGTCCAGGGTGTTCACCTTGTGCAGCTTTGCGGCGGTGTCCATCTCCCCGAACAGGTCCAGGTCATTGTTGCTGGCGCAGCCGTCGGTTCCAAGGCCTACGCAGATGCCGGCATCGAGCATTTCCGGCACCGGCGCGATCCCGGAGGCCAGCTTCATGTTGCTCTCCGGGTTGTGGGCGACCTTGACCCCGAATTGATATAGCAGCTCGATGTCCCGTTCGTCGAGCCAGACGCAATGACAGGCCAGCAGACGCTCGGAAAGAGCCCCCACCTCGGCCAGGTACTGTACCGGCGTCAGCCCCCGTTCTCCCAGGCTCCGCTCCACCTCGGCTCTGGTCTCGGCCACGTGCACGATCAGCGGAATGCCAGCCTCCGATGAAATGCGCGCGGCTTCCTCCAGCAAAGACGGGCCGCACAGGTAGGGAGAATGGGGTTCTACCGCCACCGACACCAGCGGATCGTCTTTCCACCGGGCGGCCATCTGCCGGGTGTAGGCGAACCCCTCTTCGATGGGGCCGTAGTTCGGGGAGGGAAAATCGTAGAGGACCTCGCCGACCACGGCCCGCATGCAGGCATCCTTTGCCGCCCGGGCCACAGACTCCTCGAACAAATACATGTCACAGAAGCAGGTGGTGCCGGAGCGGATCATTTCGGCGCAGGCCAGAAGCGTCCCCCAGTAGACGGCATCGGCATCGAGTTCGGCCTCGGCCGGAAAGATGTGCTCGTTGAGCCAGGTCTCCAGAGGAAGATCGTCGGCAATGCCGCGGAAGCAGGTCATGGCTGCGTGGGTGTGGCAGTTGACCAGTCCGGGCATGACGATGCCGCCCCGGGCGTCGATGCGCCGGGCGGCCGGCCGGCCGGCAAAAACGGCGGCGGGACCGATCTCGACGATCCGGCCTTCTGAAATCGCCACGGCGCCGTCTTCGATCCGGGGTTGTGCCGGATCCATGGTGAGTATGGTGCCGTTCGTGACGATCAGTTCGACAGACGGGTGAGGTTTTGTCACGCTTCAGTTTCCGTTTCTTTATCGAAGGATCCGCGTCGGGTGAATATGGGTGAAAATTCGAATGACCGAAGGCTCAAAACGGTCCGTGCCACCGGAACCGTCGATCGTTTTTGTCACCGTTTCGGTCGTTGGAATTTCGGTCATTCGTGCTTGTTTCGGATTTCGGATTTCGTGCTTCGGATTTATCGCTCGTTACACAGATTCTTCTCCAAGCTTTTCCACCACCCCTGCCAAGACCTTGCTCAGGTCCTTTGCCGCCGCCGCCGCCACCTCGATGATCTCTTCGACGGAGGCCGGTTCGGGATTGTCCGGATCGTGGACGTTGGTGATGATCGAAAGCCCCAGCACCCGAATTCCGCCGTGGACCGCGGCAATCACTTCCTGGACGGTGGAAAAACCCACGGCATCGGCGCCGGCGGATCGGAGAAACCGGACTTCGGCCGGGGTTTCCAAAGACGGGCCCTTCAGGCCCGCATAGACCCCTTTTTGAAGACGAAGACCGCGCAGTGCCGCCGCCGCTTCGGCAAGACGGGCCAGAGCCGGATCGTAGGCCGCGCTCATGTCCGGAAACCGGGGGCCCCATTGATCTTCATTGGCGCCCGCCAGGGGATTTTCTCCGGTCAGGTTGAGGTGGTCGGCCAGGAGCATGATCTGTCCCGGCGTAAATCCCGGGTTGATCCCGCCTGCGGCGTTGGTGACCAGGAGCGTGCCGACACCGAGCTCCTGAAGCACTCGGACCGGGAAGGTGACCTCCTTGGGGCCGTATCCCTCGTAGAGGTGGATCCGTCCCTGCAAAACCGCCGTCGGCTTTCCGGCCATCTCCCCGAAAAGAAGCCTTCCGGCATGGCTTTGGACCGTGGATACCGGAAAATGCGGCAGCAGGTCGTATGGAAAGTTCGCTTCCTGCGCAAGGGCGGCCGCCGCGTCGCCAAGTCCGGTTCCGGTCAAAACGCCGATCTCCGGCGTCTTTTTGATCCGTCGCCGGATGAATGCCGCACACGCTGCGGCCTTTCGTCTCTGCTCCTGCACTGTCACTCCTTTCTTGGCCGTCGGCTCGAAGGGCGCCAACCGGGAAATGCAAAGAAGTCCGGATCTTAGATCAGCCAGCCTCATCCGTCAAGGCCCGCCCTGGCCCCCTTTTTCGCCCGACCCGGTCGTTGACAACCGCCCGGCTTTATGAAATGTTGCACCGGGTCGTATTTTGCTGAAAGCACCAACCCGAAGGAGCCCGACAGGAAAGGCGCAAAGACCATGGACAATCATCCCCACCACCCGGACATCAGCAGTGACATGTGGCAACAGATCGACCGCGTCATCGCAGCCCACCGGGACGCGCCGGGGGCGCTGATCGCGGTTCTGCGGGAATGCCAGAACGTGGTCGGCTACCTGCCGATCGAGTTGATGGACTACATCAGCGAAGGGCTGAACATTCCGCGCAGCGACGTCTTCGGGGTGGCCTCGTTTTACGCTCTTTTTTCCATGACGCCCAGGGGGCGCCACATGGTAAAGATCTGCATGGGAACCGCATGCTATGTAAAAAGGATCAAAGAGGTGCTCAACCGGATTCGAAACAACTACGATCTGGAAGAAGGCGGCACGACCGAAGACCGGCGGTTTTCCCTGGAAGCGGTCCGCTGTCTTGGCGCCTGCGGCCTGGCCCCGGTGATGGTGGTCGACGCCGACACCCATGGCGACGTTTCATCGGACAAGGTCATCGATATTCTCGAACGATACGAATAGGGAAAAGAGACAGACGACCATGAAAATTTCTGAAATTCGGGACGCGCTCAAGGCTGAGGTTCTTGTAGGAGAGGAGCACCTCGACGAGGATGTCGCCGGCGGCGGCGGCGCGGATCTGATGGAGGACATCCTGGCCACAGTGGCCAAAGGAGCGGTGCTGCTGACCGGGTTGACCACAGACGACGTTGTCAGAACGGCAAAGGTGGCCGGCGTCGCCTGCGTGGTCTTTGTCCGGGGCAAGCGCCCCGACGAAAGCGCCGTGGAGTTGGCCCGCTCTTTCGACCTTCCGATCCTTCTGACCGAAGACAGCCTGTTTGTGGCCTGCGGAAGGCTTTACATGAATGGACTCAGAGGACTCGACGGTTCCTGGTGATCGATAAGGAGAGGCGCGATGGCGAAAATTGCGGCAGCGGACCTGGAACGAATCCGGGATGCCAAAGCACAGGAAGCTTCTTTTCAGGACAGGATTTACTGCATGATCTGCGGCGGCACCGGCTGCCATGCCACCGGAAGCATCGGCGTCAAGGAGGCGCTGGAAAAAGAAATCGTCGAAAAGCAGCTCTCCGAAAAGGTCAAGATCGTGGAAACCGGCTGCAACGGCTTCTGT
The DNA here is from genome assembly GCA_021737185.1 of Desulfobacterales bacterium. Classification (GTDB taxonomy): domain Bacteria; phylum Desulfobacterota; class Desulfobacteria; order Desulfobacterales; family CAFBRK01; genus JAIPEL01. The sequence continues at coordinate 52,442 of JAIPEL010000014.1, forward strand.
GCGATGGGCCCAATTCTGGTCGTTCAGCCCGAAGGGATTTTCTACCAGAAGCTTTCGGTCGAGGACATTCCCGAGCTGGTTGAATCCCATCTGATCGGCCGCAAGCCGGTGGAACGGCTTTTGTACAAGGACCCGGTCAGCAAAAAGCGCATCGAAAAGCAGGACGACATTCCGTTTTTCGCCCACCAGAAACCGATCGCCCTCCGAAACAAAGGCCTGATCGATCCGGAGCAGATCGACGACTACATCGCAAAAGACGGCTATTTCGGCGCGGCCAAGGCCCTTTTCGAGCTGACTCCCCAGCAGATCGTCGAGGAGGTCAAGACATCGGGCATGCGCGGCCGGGGCGGCGCCGGCTTTCCCACCGGGCTCAAGTGGCAGTTTTGCCAGGCCAGCCCCGGAGAAATCAAATACGTTTTGTGCAACGCGGATGAAGGAGACCCGGGCGCGTTCATGGACCGGAGCATCCTGGAGGCCGATCCCCATGCGGTCATGGAAGGGATGATCATCGCCGCCCGGGCGATAGACGCCCATCAGGGATACATTTACGCCCGCACCGAATATCCCCTGGCCATCCGCCGCCTGGGCATCGCCATCGAACAGGCCAAGGAGTACGGGCTGCTCGGCACCGATATCCTGGGATCGGGATTCGATTTCGACATCGAAATCTACCAGGGCGCAGGGGCCTTCGTCTGCGGAGAGGAAACCGCGTTGATGCGGTCCATCGAAGGCAAGCGGGGCATGCCGCGGCCCCGGCCGCCGTTTCCGGCCCACAAGGGTCTGTGGGAAAAGCCAAGCGTTCTCAACAACGTGGAAACCCTGGCCAACATCGGGCAGATCATCCGCAAGGGGGGAAAGTGGTACGCCGGCATGGGCACCGAGACCAGCAAGGGGACCAAGGTGTTCGCGCTTTCCGGCGACGTCAACAACATCGGCCTGGTGGAAGTGCCCATGGGCACCTCCCTGCGCAAGCTCATTTTCGACATCGGCGGGGGGATTCCCAAGAAAAAGAAATTCAAGGCGGTCCAGCTCGGCGGACCATCGGGCGGATGCGTCCCCGAGGAGCATCTTGACACGCCGGTCGACTACGAGGCGATCGCCAAGGTCGGCGCCATCATGGGCTCGGGCGGTGTCATCATCATGGACGAAGACACCTGCATGGTGGACATGGCCCGCTTCTTCATGGATTTCATCCAGGATGAATCCTGCGGCAAATGCACCCCCTGCCGGGAGGGCACCCGCCGGCTCCTGCAGATCCTGGAGAAGATCAGCGAAGGACGGGGAGAACCCGGCGACATCGAAACCATGGAAGCGCTCTCGGAGGTCATCAAGGAAAGCGCCCTGTGCGGCCTGGGCCAGACCGGCCCCAACCCGGTGCTCTCGACCCTGCGTTATTTCCGCGACGAATACGAGGCGCACATCTATGAGAAGCGCTGCCCGGCCAAGCGCTGTGTGGCCCTTCTGGAGTTTCGGATCGATCCGGACATCTGCACTTCATGCGGGGCCTGTTTCCGGGCCTGCCCGGCCGAAGCCATCGCATGGAAGAAAAAGGAGCCCGCCCGGATCGACAAGGAAAAGTGCATCAAGTGCCTGACCTGTTTTGAAAAGTGCAAGTTCGGAGCGATTTTCTGAGCACCCGGCGGGCATGGAGGAACACCCGGCACTCATGGGCAAGTGAACAGCGAAAATTTTCTGAGAGAAAAATTCGAAGTCCGAAGCACGAAATTCGAAGCGACTGCCGCACCGGGCCAGCCGTCCGTGCCATTTCAACGTTGAACTTTTCCGTTGTTTTTGTCATTCGATCATTCGAATTTCGAATTTGTTTCGAGGTTGGCGATTCGAATTTCGTGCGTTGCAACCGTTTTCGCCGGAATACCGATTTTTTTCCAGCGCCTCCACCACAGATGGAGGCGATAAATCGCAAATAGGGTCAGGAGACAAAATATGGTCGAAGCCGTCGTGATCATGGGAGGGCTGGGCCTGCTCGTGGGGGCAGGACTGGCCGTGGCCGCAAAAGTCTTCTATGTGTATGTGGATCCGCTGATCCTTCAGATCGACGATGTTCTTCCCGGCGCCAACTGCGGCGGCTGCGGCTACCCGGGCTGCAGCGCCAACGCCGAGGCGATCGTGGCCGGCAAATCCGGCCCCAACTCCTGCGTCGCCGCCGGGTCTGAAGTGGCCGAAGCCATCGCCGCCATCCTGGGCGTCTCGGTGGAAGCCAAGGAGCCCGACATCGCCCGGCCGGGCTGCTATTACGGCGTCCAGGATGCGGACCTCAAATATGCCTATGACGGCCTGACCGACTGCAGGGCCGCCGCCCTTCTTCACGGCGGGATGAAAGTCTGCACCATCGGCTGCCTCGGGCTGGGCACCTGCGCGCGGGCCTGTCCCTTTGACGCCATTTCCATGGGGCCCGACAACCTGCCGGTGGTCGATGCGGTAAAATGCACCGGCTGCGGCACCTGCGAACGGGTGTGCCCCAAACACATCATCACCCTTTCTTCGGTGACCCGCCGGATACTCAGGGAGTACACCACCGACGAATGCACCACCCCCTGCCAGCGGGCCTGCCCCGCCGGCATCGACATCCGGGAATACATCCGCCTCATCGGCCGGGGCGAAGAAATCCGCGCTCTTCTGGTGATCAAGGAGCGAAATCCGTTTCCGGCGGTCATCGGACGGATTTGCCCGCGCCCCTGCGAGAATGAGTGCCGCCGCCAGCTCGCCGACGAGCCGGTGGCGATCAACTTTCTCAAGCGCTACGCTGCAGACACCGAACGCGAAAGAGGCAAACGGGTCATTCCCTATAAGGCGCCGGCCACCGGCAGGAAAATCGCCGTGGTCGGCGGCGGCGTCGAGGGGCTTTCCACCGCCTTTTTTGCCGCCCGGCTCGGCCACGAGACAACCGTCTACGAGGCCACCGACCGGCTGGGGGGCCTGCTCAGAAGCGCCGTCGCCGCAGAGCGGCTTCCCGCCGACACGTTGGATTGGGACATCGACGGGATCCTGGCCATGGGCGTGAAGACTGACACCGGCAAAGCCTTGGGACGGGACATGACTGTCAGCGATCTGCTGGCCCAGGGAGCCGATGCGGTTTTCCTGGCCGGCGGCGGATGGGACAGCCGGCTGGCCAGGGGAGGACGGCAGGAACAGCCCGTACCCGGGGTCGGCCTATTGATCGACTTCATGAAGGCGGTCGAAAAACAGGAAAACGGACCGGCGGTCGGGGCCGCCGCGGTCATCGCCGGCGGCGGCAAGCTGGCTGTGGAGGCCGCTCGAAAATGCCGCCGACTGGGAGCGGCGAAAGTGATCGTTGCCCTGCGCGAATTCGATGCCGACGTCGGCATAGAAGAGATCGACCCCCGGCCCCTGGTCCAGGAAGGGATCGAAGTCCGGTACAGCACCGGCATCGGCCGGCTGACGGGCCGCGACGGCAGCCTCCAGGAATTGGAACTCGTCGACCTGGAGTCCAACGCCCGGCAGCGCGTTGCCGCAGAAACGCTCCTGCTGGCCGCCGGCCGGTTCCCGGAGCTGATTTTCATGCGCACCGAAGCAATCGACGCCGTCGAAGGCGCAGCCCCGGAAGAAGCGACTCCTCCGGAAGCGGAGAAGGTCGAAGCCGAGGGCGGACCGGTCTCCTGGACCGCCCTGGCGCCCTACAAAAAACCGGCGGACAAAGACGAGCAGGGGCTGTTTGCCCCCGGCGACGTCATGACCGACTACAGCGCGGCCATCCGCGCCATTGCCGCCGGAAGACGCGGCGCGGCCTCCGTCCATCAGCTGCTTTACGGCATTGCGCTTTCCTACCCGGAGCGGGTTCTCACCGAAGAGAGCCACATTCAAACCGTCGACCAGGTCGAGCGGGTCGGTCCCGCACCCCGGAAGATCATGCCGACCTGCAGTCCGCGGGAAGCCGGCTGCCGGGAGATCGAAAAGGGATTCACCCCGCAGATGGCCCGGGCAGAGGCCGACCGCTGCCTCCAGTGCGGCCTGATCTGCTACGAACGCACCGAACAAAAATCGCCGGAAAAAGAAAAGGAGGTCGCCTGATCCATTGGCCACCGAACGAGGCATCGTCACCCGGGTGACACCGACGGCAGCGTGGGTAAAAACGGTTCGTTCCGAGGCCTGCGCCCACTGCGAGGCAAGGGGACAGTGCAACGTGGTCGGAAACGGCGAAGAGGTGGAGGTCGAGACCCTCAACCCGGCGGGCGCCGGCATCGGGGACCGCGTGGTGATCACCTTCGAGACCGGCTCTTTTCTGAAGGCCAACTTTCTTCTCTACGTGCTTCCCATCCTGATGATGATCGCAGGCGCCCTGGCCGGCCAGAGGTTTGCCCCGGCGGCGGGGATCGACGAATCGGCGGCCGCGGTCATCGGCAGTTTGCTGCTCTTTTTGCCCACCATGGTGTTTGTCCGCTACCGGGCCAACCGCCTCGCCCGAAACGATGCCTACCGCCCCAAGATCACCCGCGTCCTGAGAAGACAATAGAAGCCATCTCAAAAATCCCCCTTATGTGAAACTAGGCCAAAATGGCATAGTTTCACCCTTGATCAAACTGGTCGGTGCAGCCGGCCAGAGGCGGCGCTCGTATGAAACTTCATGCTCCCGGGTCCGTCATTCCGGGCTTGACAAGCCTGCCCCGGACTCCGATCCGGGGGAATCCATTCTTTTTTACTGGATCCCGGGTCTCCGCTTCGCTTCGCCCGG
>JAIPEL010000015.1 GCA_021737185.1 Desulfobacterales bacterium
TTCCTGCTAACCTTTTTTCGCTGTTTTACCATCTGGGTACCTCCTGTCGTAGCAGTAAAGGTTTGGGAGAACCGTTGCTATGACAGGATTCCCAGATGGTTTTTTATTTTTCAACCCATAAATGCTGCAAGATTCAGGTGATAACAAAACAGAAATCTGTTTAGCATAGGGCAGTTTGTTTGGCAACAGTTTTCGGCCCGAACCGACGGCCGCAGCGCCCTTGCTATCCCTGTACCTGGTGGAGCCGGTAGTAAAACCCCCTTCGGGCCATCAGCGCCTGGTGGCCGCCCGATTCGATGATCCTTCCTTTGTGCATCACCAGGATCCGGTCCGCTGTCCGGGCCGTGGACAGCCGGTGGGCGATGACCACCGCGGTCCGGCCGCGCATGAGATTTGCCAGGGCGGCCTGCACCCGTTGTTCGGTTTCCGAGTCGATATAGGAAGTGGCTTCGTCGAGGAGGATCAGCTCCGGATCCCGGGCAAATGCCCGGGCAATGGACAGAAGCTGTCGCTCTCCGCTGGAGATGGATCCCCCGCCTTCGGCCAGAATCGTGTCGAGACCGTCGGGGAGCTGATCCACCAGGCGGCGGCACTGGGCGGCGGAAACGATCTCGTCGAGCCGGCCGGGCGGCAGTTCATTTCCGCTCAGGGCGATGTTCTCCCGGATGGAGGCGGAAAACAAAAACGGATCCTGGGTGACCAGCGCGATCCGGGAGCGGTAGCGGCGCACGGAGATCTTTGAAAAATCCCGGCGGCCGACGCGGATTTTCCCTTGGTGCGGGTCGTAAAACCGGGCGAGCAGATGCATCATGGTGGTCTTGCCCGAACCGGTGGGGCCGACCACGGCCACCGTCTCTCCGGCGTCTACGGAAAAGGAGACATCGGTCAGGACAGGCTCGCCCTCGACATAGGCAAAACCAACCTCTTCCACGTCGATGCGGCCGATTTGAAAATCACCGGGTGTCGTATCCGGCACCGGTTCGGGGAGGCGCTCGTCGGTGTCGAGCAGAAGAAAGATCCGTTCGGCCGAGGCCATGGCGTTTTGCATGACGTTGTATTTTTCGGCGATGTCCCGGATCGGCCGGAAAAACATCCGCATATAGGAGATGAACGCCACCAGCGATCCAAGGGTGACGCTTTCGGCCAGCACGCCCCGCCCGCCGGCATAGATGACCACGGCCACCGCTGCGGCCCCGAGCACCTCGATGACCGGCATGAAGACGGCAAAGATTCGAATCTGCTCCATGCCGGCGAGGAAATTGTCGTGGTTGAGTTTTTCAAACCGCCGATAGTTTTCCCCCTGCTGCCCGAAGAGCTGGATGACGGCGATGCCGCCGATGGTTTCCGAAAACCGGGTATTGATTTCAGCCAGACGGATGCGCAGGATCCGAAAGACGCTGCGGGCCATGGAGGAGAATTTAAACGAGGCCACCATCACGAACGGCAGCACGGTGAAGGTGATCAAGGCCAGCTTCACGTCGAGGCCCAGCAGCACCACGGCGATGCCGACCAGCAGAAACAGATCCTTGAAGACGAAGACCACCACCGACGTGAACAGTTCGTGCATGTTCTGCACGTCGTTCGTGATCCGGGTGACGAGCCTTCCCACCGGGTTGCGGTTGAAAAACGAAATCGACAGATCCTGGATGTGGGAAAACAAAGCCATACGAAGGTCGTGAAGGATCTGCTGGCCGCCGTACTCCAGAATCATGACCTGCAGAAAATTCAGAACGAAGTTGGCCACCACCATGGCCAGGAGCACCCCCGCGGCAAAGGCGATGCCGGAATAATCACGGCTGCGAAGCGCCTTGAGCTCTTTTGCCGTCAGGGTCGAAAGCGACTCGAACCGGATCGTGGCCCGGCCGTCTTCGACGGCGAACAGGTCGGGATGTTTTTCGACCACCTGCGCCGCCTGTGGCCGGGAAAGGTCGACACGGTATGTCCGCACTTTTTCGCGTTTCGCGTCAGGTCCCCCGCTTGCCACCGGCGGTACGATGTACCGGTCGATGGCGATTTTGGTCACGTAGGGAAGGGCCAGGTCCAGGACAGTGATCAGCACCACCAGGACGATGGCGGCGGCAAACAGGCGGCCGTACGGGCGGGCGAACGGGACCAGTCGGCGGAGCAGCCTCAGGTCGTAGGGCTTGCCCAGCTTTTTTTCCTCGAAGTAGCCGTAGTCGAAGCGCATCAGTATTCCTCCTCCAGCTGCTGGAGTCGGAAGGTGCGGGCATAAAATCCGCCGGTGGCGGCCAGGGTCTCGTGGGCTCCGAATTCTTCGATGCGGCCGGAGTCCATGACCAGTATCCGGTGGGCAAACCGCAGGGCAGCCAGTCGGTGAGAGACGATGATCACCGTCCGTCTTCGGGCGATCTGCTCCAACGTGCGAACGACCGCCGCCCCGGTGTCGGTGTCGACCTGGCTGATCGGGTCGTCGAGAAGGACCACCGGCGATTCGCGCAGCAGGGCCCGGGCCAGGGCAACACGCTGCTTCTGGCCGCCCGAGAGCATGACGCCTCGTTCGCCCACCAGGGTGTCGAAGCCGTCGGTCAGGGTTTCCACGGTGGAAAGCAGCGCTGCATCATGGGCGGCCTGATGCAGCTGCTTTTCGGAGGCGTTCCGGCCGGCCAGAATGTTTTCCCTCAGGGTTCCGGTAAAGAGAAACGGCTCCTGGGGAACGAAGGCGATCTGCTCGCGCAACTCCTTCAGTCGAAGGCCGCGGATATCCCGGTCGTCGAGCAGAATCCGCCCCCGGGTCGGGTCATAGAGGCGGGGAATCAAAGAAAGTAGGGTGCTCTTGCCGCTGCCCGGAGGGCCGACGATGCCCAGCGTTTCGCCCGGCGCCACCGAAAAATCGATTTCCTTTAAGGCCGCGCCGCCGCTTCCCGGATAGGCGAAGGAGACCGCTTCGAACCGGATTTTTCCCTCGATGTGCTCCACCGCCGCGGCCCCCGGCCGGTCCACGATGTCCGGAACCGTGGAGAGGATCCGGTCGATCCGGTCCAGGGAGGCTTTCCCCCGCTGGATCAGGTTCACGACCCATCCCATGGCCATCATGGGCCAGGTCAGCAGGCCGATGTAGCTGATGAACGCGACAAAATCGCCCGGCGAGATCGTAAAATCGAGGGTTTGCCGGCCGCCGAGGAAAAGAACGATCACCATGCTCAGGTTCGAAAAGAACATCATCATCGGAAAGAAAAAGCCGGTGATGCGCACCAGGTTGAGATTCCGGGAGATATAGGCTTCCGACACCGCCCGAAGCGCTTCGGTGGACCGCTCTTCGCCGGTGTAGGCCTTGATGATGCGGATTCCGGCCATACGCTCCCGAACGACTTCCGTCATGTCGGCGAAGGTCTCCTGGGTCTGCTGGTAGAGCCGGTGCATTCTTCGGCTCAGCAGCCGGGTGCTCAATACGATCATCGGCATGGGAATCAAGACGAACAGGGTCAGCTTGAGGTTGATCGCGGCCATGAACCCGACGGCGGCGGCGCCCAGCACGACGCCGTCTGTGAGGGCCACCATTCCCATTCCCGTGGCCATGCGGACATGCTGGATGTCGTTGGTGGCGTGGGCCATCAAGTCGCCGGTCTTGGCGCGATCGAAATAGGAGGCGGACAGGGATTGGAGGTGGGAAAAAAGCCGGTTTCGAAGCGCCTCTTCCACCACCCTGGAAGTGCCGATCAAACATCTTCGCCAGACGTATCGCAGCACTCCGATTCCAGCAGCGATTCCCAGGATTTGCAGGGCGTAGACGGCCAGGCCGGATGGATCGACGGAGATGGCGGTCAGGTCGTCCACCACGGCTTTGATCACCCGGGGAATGATCAGCTGGAGGATGTCCACCGCCACCAGGCAAGCCAACCCCAGCAGGATCGTCAGGCGGTTTTCAGAAAAGTAGGGGATGATCAGGCGGAGCGATTTCACGGCATCAGCGGGGACCGATTTGGAAAATTTCGCACCGGATTTTGGTGCATCGGGGCGATTCGATTCATCTGCCATTCTTGTGATGGGGAGTCTTTACACCGAAACCGGCGGCGGGTCAAACGAGCATGATCCCGCATCCGAAGGCTTTTGCGGTGTTTCTAATCCTGCTGGCTCTGGGGAACGAGCATATCGCGCAGAGACGCGGAGCTCGCGGAGAAAAACTTTTTCAAAAAAGAGCTCTGCGTCTCTGCGTGAGAAAACGGGTTCTTCCAGCCTTTGATTGCCGTAAGCACATCCGATGGCGGCCGGAGACAAATTGACTTTGAGGGGGGGCATTGTTATGATCCCTGCCATGAAAACCGGTAATATTATCGAATACATCGACCGCCAGCGGATTGTCTGCGCAGTCGTTTTGGAGATCAACAATCAGCGTTTGCGCTTGCTCACCGAGGGCAACCGGGAGGTCAAGCTGTCGGCCGGCAGGGTGCTTCACTCCGGACAAAACGGGCTGGATCTGGATGCGGGAAGAGATGCACTGTTGGCAATGCTCCACCAGAAGGCGGCCCGCAGAAAGGCGCTGAAAGAAGAGGTGCGTGTCCGCGAGTTGTGGGAGGTTCTCAACACCGAACAGCAGTTTATCGACCTGGACACGATGACCGCTTTGAGCTTTCCGGACGCGCCCACAGACGACCACGCTTCTGCGGTTCTGCGCGCATTTTTCGACAACCGGGGATACTTCAAATTCCAGCAGGACGGGTTTTTCCCCTATACCGAGGCGCAGGTGGAAAAAATGCGCAAAGAGGCGCAGGAAGCCGAGCGCAGAACGCGGCTTATCGAGGAGGGAGGCGGGTGGCTGAAGGGGGCCGCCGAGAGAAAATCCTCGGGGACACCCTCGGATGAAGTGGTCGACGTTCTCCGATCCGTGTATCTGTGTGGGAAGGAAAGCCCGCATTACGCGGTCGGGCGTGCGATTCTCTCCAGGGCGAAAATGGCCGATCCAGAGGACCTGTTTCCAGTGCTGGTGGGTCTGGGGATCTTCGAGGAGGATGAAAATGTAGACCTGATCCGGCTGGAGGTGCCCACCGTCTTTGCCCCGGAGGTGGATGCCCATGCCGAGAAACTGGCGCATCAGGCAGATCCGTCTGGCGGCAATGGGCCCCGAAAGGATCTGACCGATCTGCCGGTGATGACCATCGACGGACAGGCGACCCTTGATTTCGACGATGCCCTGAGCATCGAAACCGACGGAAAGCACATCCGCCTCGGCGTGCACATTGCCGACGTGGGGGATTTGATCCGCCGCGGCGATCCGGTGGATCGATCGGCCATGGACCGGGCAAGCTCCATTTACATGCCGGATTCGAGGATCCCCATGCTCCCCCCGGTGCTGGCCGAGGGGCTTTGCAGCCTCAAAGCAGGCGAAAGCCGCCCCGCCATCAGCCTTTTCGTCGAGCTGACCCCCCCGGCAGAGATCCTCGATTTTACGATCCTGGCCAGCCGCATTCGCGTCGATTCCCAGCTCAGCTATTTTGACGTGAACCAGATGACGGAGGAAAACGAGGACATCCGGCTCCTTCACCGGCTTGCCTCGGGTTTTCGCCAGCGCCGACTTGACGCCGGCGCGCTTCAGATCAGTCTGCCCGAAATTCATGTATGGATCGACCGGGGCGGTCAGGTCCGGGTCAACCAGGTCAACCGGGAAAGCCCCGGAAGGATGCTGGTCACCGAGCTGATGATCATGGCCAACTGGTTGACGGCAAGGTTCCTGAAGGAAAACCGGCAGCCGGCCATCTTCCGCAGCCAGGCCGCACCCCGGGAGAGGCTTTTCAAAGGAGAAGAAGGGACCCTGTTTCAAAACTGGATGCAGCGGAAGCTGATCAACCGGTTCGTTCTGGTCACCGATGCAGCGCCCCATGCGGGGCTGGGGCTGGATGCGTACGTGACGGCGACCTCCCCGATCCGCAAATACTACGATCTGGTCACCCAGCGGCAGGTCAGGGCCCTGTTGGGGCTGGAAACGCCCTACACGGCAGAAGAGATCGAGGCGCTCATCCAGGAGCTCCAGGAGCCGATGGCCCGGGTGGGAAGGGTCCAGTTCCGGAGACACCGGTATTGGATGCTCAAATCCCTGGCGGAACGCATCGGCGAAAAGGCCGAGGCAATCGTTCTTTACAAGAAGCGCAGCAGCTATCAGATCCTTCTCACCGACACGCTGCTGGAATGCGACCTCCCGGCATCCCGGGGGCTCGCGCTAAAGCCGGAAGACCTCGTCCAGGTGACCTTCCAGCGGGTCAATGCTAGGAAAGACGTGCTCAATGTCTACCTGGGGTAGATGGTGGAATGGTTGATTGGTTGACTGGTTGATTGGTTAATTGGATGCCAGTGTTTTTTTCCTGACACCGAAAAAAGACATCCCATTCACCATAAAGGCTGGGGGCGATCCCTTCCCACTTGACCATTCAACTATTTGACCAATCAACCATTTTGGGGCTGGCTCAACTGGCTAACTTCCCTCGACATACGGTTCGAGCGCTTCGGCGAAGTGCTCGGCCATGATGCGGTATCCGTCTGCGTTGGGATGAATCGTATCGCTCATGAGCGATCGGTTGCCCAAGATCCCCTCGTAGACGTTTTCCACCAGCACGACGCCGGTGTCTTCGGCCAGCGTCCGGTACCGTTCCGAAAAACCGCGATCCCAGAAAGGGATCGAAATCCCCCCCAGCACCACCAGGGCCCCGGTTTTCTGAATCCGCTCGACGACGATCTTCAGGTTTTCAAATGCGGTGTCGGCCGGAATCCGGTTTTTCATGTCGTTTCCACCGAGGGTGAGCAAAACGATTCCGGGCGAGCGGTCCAGGACCTCTCTTTTAAGCCGCGACAGAGCCGAAGCGGTGGTGTCGCCGGGGAATCCGGCGTTGACCACCGGCCGTTTCAGGATTCGCGAAAGCTGGGCGGGATAGCTCATGTTCTCCGGTGCGCCGGTGCCGAAGGTGAGGCTGTCCCCGAAACAGATGATTTTCTTGCCGCCGGACAAATAGTCTACCCGCGAGGGCGCCGGGCGCAGCATCCAGAAAACGACTGCGGCTGCCAGGATGACGCCGGCAATGACAAGGCCCTTTTTCATGGGAGGTCCGGTTCACGAAGCGATTCGGCGAATTCTTTTCCGGCTGCCCGCGCCTGTGCGAGGTATTCCGGGTGTTTCTGGACGTCTCCTTCGAAGTCAAGACCCCTGTAAAGGAGCTTTTGATCGAGGCTCATGTCGAGCACATCGAAAAAATACCGGACCGTGAGCAGGATCCCGTCGAAGAGCTTTTTGCCGCCCGTGGCCCCGACGCCGATGTACATTCCCTTCCGCTTTCGCGGCTTTTGCCCCGGCAGGTTCTGATCGATCCAGTATTTCTTGACCCAGAGCGACTGGCAGCGGTCCATCAGGATCTTGGTATGGGCGCTGACCGTGTAGAAAAAGACCGGAGAGGCCAGCATCAAACCCCTAGCTTCCAGCAGATGCTCGCTGACCCGCTGAAAATCGTCTTCGATGACGCACCGCCCGGCCTTTTTGCAGCCATAGATTTCCAGGCAGGGAGACATCTTAAGGTCCCGCAAAACGATTTCTTCAACTTCAGAGCCGGCATCCCGGGCGCCGGCCACTGCGGCTTTGAGCAGGCATGCCGTGTTCCCCCTTCTTCTGGGGCTTCCGTACACTGCAACGATGTCGGCCATGGGCCTATTCCTTCAGAATCTCTTGGCCTGAAATTTTAGAGCGCTTGTAAGAAGCACTTTCCGATTGCAGTTGCAATTTTAGTTTTCATCGGGTTGTCGATCACACGCATACGTCGAGGCAGCTGAAACGAAACGGAAATATGACAATCCCTATATCTCCTCGAACCTGTTTTTTTCGCGATTTTTCCGGGCGTGTTCCGGATCGAAGATCCGGCCGTGCATGGCGATGTAAACGCCGGCCGGCAGGGTCTGCACCGCGGCAAAGGCACAGCCGATGTTGAAGGCCGCATCGCTGGACTTGAAACGCGCCGGTGCCATGGCCCCGGTCAGCACGATGGTCTTGTCTGCGACGGCGCCCAGCTCCCGGGCGGTTGCGACCATGGTGTCGGTGCCATGGGTGATCAGCACTTTTTCCGCGGTTGCCTGCCGGACGCGCTCGACGATCTGCCGGCGGTCTTCGGCCTTCATTTCCAGGCTGTCCTTTTTCATCAGCGATTCGATGCGGTAGCCGACGGAAACGTTCGCCTCTTGAAGAATCTCGGCGATCTTCGGCTCTCCCACCTCGTAGCGGCTTTTCTGGTCGAAGTACTCCTTGTCGATGGTTCCGCCGACGCTGAAAATTTGAATTTTCATAAGGCTTGCCTTTTGGCCTGGATCATCCGGTGGCTCCGGCTTTGCACCCCCTGCATGCGATTAGCGGTGTATAGGTGAATCTTCGCGGATGGGAGAAATACTGTTTGAATTCCGAAAGAAACCCCTCAAACCCGTCTTCGTATTCGTTAAAGGGGTACCCGGAATCTTTCGCTGCTATTTCCACCTTCTTGATCCAGTTGTATTCGTCGGCCTTGTTCAGGCGGCCGAATATCAGGTGATGAGCAGACAACATCACTTCGATCCCACTGTACTTCAAATCATATAAAAAACTATAGAGCTTTCGGCCGACATAGGGGTCGAAATTGGCGCTGCCTTGAAGCGCCTCCATAACCCCGAAAAGAGAAGTTTCCAGCCTGCCGGGCATGCCGTAGTGGCTCAAACAGTTGTAATCCAGGTCGATCAGGCACAAAATTCCGCCCGGTTTAAGAATTTTTGAGATATTTTCCACGATTTGGAAACTCGAAGATCGATGGTGCTCCAACACGAACCGAACCCAGATAAAATCGAACGTCCCCAGATGGGTCAAAGGCTTTCGGATGTCTCCGATTTCGAAATCCAAACTCGGATGTCGGTAGTGGGTGATTGCATAGTCAATACGCTGCTTGGAAATGTCGATTCCTGAGACGGCGCCTTTCGGCTGTACCATCTGATTCAGGTGGAAGGATGTTTTGCCGGGGCCGCAACCAAGATCGGCCACGCGCATTCCAGGCTTGAGCCCGGCCCACAACGCCTGGCTTTGCAGGATTTTCGGATCGGTTTTGAGGTCCAGTCGAAGGGCCTCTTCCTCTCCTTCCATGATGTATGGGGCGTCAGACAAAAAAATACTCCGCCGGGAAGCTTATGCGAGCTTGTCGAGGTAGGTGTCCATGTCGAGCGATTCGTAATAGGACAAGGTAGGAATTTTCAGCACATCTGTTGCAAAGGCGAACACCTGGTCAAAATGAAACTCGAGTTTGGCTTTTTCATAGTAGCGGCAAAACATTCGTTTCGGGCGAAACTCTCGGTAACGGCAGGGAATCGCAGACAGGGGAATCCCGGCGTTTTCAATCAGCTCCAAAATCTGCTGATCATTGTACCGGATGAGGGGCTTGAATATCTGCAACCCGGTTTTCAGACGAATCAAGGGGTAAAAGCGCTGTGATGTCTCAAGAAAACGATGGCTGGCTTTTTTACCATTTTCATCGATGGCCCCGGGTTGTTCGGAAGAGTACCCGCCAAGAATGTGTTCCAGCGTTGCGCTGACCAGATCCCACAGCGAATAGCTCATCATGAGGACCACGGAATGTGGTTCCCCGAAGATAGCCTGTCCTTTCTCGATGAGAATGTGTTTCTTGGCCCGGTTGCAAACATGGCAGGGATTATGATCATTTTCAATTCCAGGCTCCAATTCTTTATCCGAGGTGACGGGGTCGTGCCAATGGATGCGGACTCCCTGCCGCTGCCAGTAGCCCTCAAGTTTTTGCAGTTCAGTTTCAGGGAAAACATGGTGGGGGAACTTTACGGCGTGAGGTTCGATCTCGAAATTAAACTCCCGCGATGCCCGATGCAGGAGATACAGGCCGACGGAGGAATCTTTGCCGCCAGAGTAGGTCAGAATGATTTTCTTGCCCGCGAAGCCTTCCAGGGCGGGAAGGTAACCTGTCTTCCATGTCGAATAGCGAATGGGGTCTGCCATGTAAGGGATTGGGCGGTGCTTTAGGGTTTTTGTTTGAAGGGCCTGCTTATTCAGATTACTCTTGCCCGTCTTCGGGCGAACGCCGCAACCTCTTACTGTATCTGCCCTCTTGTGTCAACCGCCACAGGAAACCACTGGAAAATCGAGCTTGCCGTCACCTATGCAAGGCCTTTCGCGTCTGAAAGGAGATGACATCTTTTTTGCCTGTTCCGACTTCATCCACTGCTTCGTATTGGGTGTAATAACGTAGAAAGGCATCAGTGACATCCTGGTCGAAATGTGTCCCTCTTCCTTCTTTCAGCATCGATATGGCCACGCCATCCGGCATCGGATCCCGGTAATGGCGCTTGGAGGTGACAGCCTCGAAAAAGTCCGCCACGGCGATGATTTTTGCGCCAAGGGGGATTTGATCCCTTTTCAGCCCATTTGGATAACCGCTGCCGTCGATTTTTTCGTGATGAGCACCGGCAATGCGGGGAACTTCCTGGTAGACACCATCGAAAGGAACCCGCTCTAATATTTCCTCTGTTTTTCTGGCGTGGTCCTTGACCAATTCATATTCATTTTTTGTCAGACGGCCCGGCTTTTTAAGGATCGAATCGGGAACCCCGATCTTGCCGTAATCATGGAGTAGGGCGGCCACCCGGATCATCTCCCGGTATTCCCGGTCGATTCCCATCTCTTCGCAGATACCCACGGCATAAGCGGTCACCTTTTCGGAATGGCCGGCGGTCAGCGGGTCCCGAGCTTCGATGCTGGCGACCAGGGCAGCCAAAATGGCATGGAAGGTTTCAGTTTTGCTTTCCAACAGTTCTGCGTTGCGAAGACTGATGCCGATCACCGGCGCAAGCCCCATGAGAAGGCTCATGTCGCTGCTGGCCAGAGGCTTTTCGGATTTAATGTTGTCTACTGTCAAAATTCCGATCGACACCCCGTCGCAGATAATCGGGCAGCAGATGAACGCCTGGGCGCCCATTTTCCGGGCAAAGCGAAGGCTTTTCGGTGAGAGGGTGCCTTCGATTTCATCGTAGTCGTTGATGAGAAACGGTTTTTGCTCTCGGAAGGAAACGACGAAAACCCCTTTGGAAGTGGGGTTGTCCAGACGGAACGTCGTGTTTCTCAGCAGGATAAACTGTTCCTTGGAGTACCCAAAGCCGGCGCGGAACTCGAGATGGGTTTTGTCTTTGTTGCACAGCATCAGCAGCCCCCGGTCATGACCGAGCAGTTCGACCGAAATGCGGATGACCTGCTCGAGCACGTCGTCGATCCGAATCTGACGACTGATCACCTGGCCGATCTCATTGACCATGAGCGCGTTCTTGTAATTGATTTCCATCTGGACTAAAAGCTTCTCGTTCGAGATCCAAAGATTGCTGAGACTCGATTGGAGCTCGTTTTTTTCAATGTTCGCGAGGAAGCAGGTCAAGATTAGTCCTACGATGACGAAGGCCGTTGAGAGAAGGATGAAAAGATGGAGTGATGGATGCCATATACAGGCGATCGGAATCGCCAAAGCTAATCCGATGCTCCATTTTCGGGCGGTTTTCAGTATGGAGGAAAGCGACCAGTCCCAAGAGATGATATATCGGCATCGGGGATCGCCGTTGAATATACATTCTGGGTGCTCGATATTGGCGAATCGGTTGGTGAATAAAAACGTTACGGCTTCGAAAAAACCGATCCTGTTTTCGCATTGAAATGGCTGTTCCTGGATTCCTTTTTTCGGCGTTACCGTGATTTCTGCCCGGTTGCTGGAAAGCATCTTCGATTCCACCCGGCAAGACCGGGTAAAGTTTTCCATCGCCCTGCCGATTTTTTCATATGCTTTTTCCGGGTTGACCAGTCCCAGCATATACTGCCGCATGACTCCGATCGCTTCCGGTGAGGCCGCAAATCGACCGGCCTCCCGTGCAATACTCCGATTGCCGGTGAGAACTTTCAGCTTTTTTTGAAACCGGTTGATCTGTTCCTGCGTGAACCATTGGTTTTGATCTGCCACCTCGTAGGAGCGCATCCCAGCATATTCGAGAAGTTCGCGAATATTGACGGAGGGATACTGCCTTTTGAGATACTTCAGGTAGGTGTCGATAATTCGACTGTTGTAAAGGGGTTTGTCTTCGTGTTGCTTCAAGCCGGAACTCACTTTTCTTAGGGAATCCTTGGGAGCTGTTACTTGACAAACCTCAGCATTCGATTCAGGTGACGGAAGTAATGATCTGAAAAACTCATTTTCAAAATCCACAAATTATATCGCTTTTCCCCATTAATCCGGAGAGCTTCCAGGCATTTGTCCGGGTACATCAATACGGGGATTTCCATAAAATCGTAGAGTTCGGCCACGTGGTGAAGGGTTCGGTTCAATACTTCTCTGGTCAAAGCCTCCGGTTCTATGGCGATGATGTTGATCGCACTGGTCAGGTCGGAAAGGTTCATCCCGACATTGGACTGATTGGCAATGATCAGGGCTCTGACCATGCCGTTTTTTTTCAAGGAGAACACGTAGCGTTCCCGGCGAAAGCCGAGGCGGTGATACTCTTCGCTCAGACCCGACATCTCCAGTTTCTGGGGAACCAGGTCCAAGGCATCGGTCAGCAAGCCTCCGGATCTCTCCTCATAGAAGTATCCTAGGGTATGAAGATCGTTTGGGTCGGTTTCCTCGATCTCCCAGCCGGGTGGAAACGGCCGCTCTTCCATTGGATCATGCCGATAATGGTAATAGGCGAAACAGTCCAGGGAACAGCCCTTGGGATCGGCGATATTTTTTGCGATGCGGCCGAAGACCCGGGCCGGGAATTTGTTTTCCGGCCGGAAATAGCAGATCAGGTAGTCCATGTGGATGGCGTGCAGGCGGTGACAGTTGTAAGTGAAATAGCCGATCTGTCTGAGTACTTCCAAGCCTGCACGGGGGGAAACCGCCGTGTTGCCCGCATGGTGATGGATCATCCAGGCGTTATGATAGAACCGGAGCATGGCGACATGTCCGAGGATCCTCGCCCCTTCCTGATAGGTGAAGTGCCGGGCGATGGTCGACGGCTGGTTGTAGAGCTTTTCATAGGTGCGTTTGATCCGGTCCTTGTTTTCGCGCAGAAAGACGTATTTTTCAGGATAGATAAAGCCGGTTTCGAAAAAGAAGTCCCACAGGGCGTCGAGGTCCACCTGGTTGCAGACATAGCAGTTCTGATTGTCGACATGGTTGATCAGGGCCATCAGTTTGGTGTGGTCATCGATGTGAATATCCAAAATGGCCAGCCCGCAGAAAACTTTCCCGCTCTTACCTTTTTCATCATCACCACGCGGGTTCCGGTAGACCACCTGGACTTTGCAGGAGAATTGGAACATGCCGGCAAAATCGAGCTTCACCGAAGGAAGAATTAAGCCCGCTGGCAGGGCCGATTCAAAGGAGACTTCCTCCACGCAGAAGCCGGCACCGGAAACATCCATCACGGTGCACTGGGTGAGCGCACCGGAAAAAGGGTGCCTGAAAAAAAGATGGGGAGAAGGAACCAGGCTGTGGCGTTCGCTTCGAAACTCCCTGTGTTCAAACCGTCTGAGCCGATCGGCGTTCGGCTCGAGGGTAAATGTGCCCCGGGATCCTTCGATTCGTTGGTCGATGAGTTTACATTCGCCGGTATACAGGGTTTCGTCGTTGTTGCTGAAGATTACGTGGACCGGGCTTTCATTTTGAATCCATTGAAACGTTTGAGGGGGGGGCGCGGTCAGTTCCACGACAAAGCGGGCGGCATTGAACCGCCTGAGCCTGCCTCGAAAGTGTGCACCGTGCTGGATCAACTGGGCTTGGATGCCGTGGCATGGCAGGTCGATGTCATTTTGCCTGATGCTTTCGATGCCGTTGTCTTGCAATCGAAACAGCATCCCGGTCTGGTCGATGTCGACCAGCTCCGGTGCGAATCGAATTTCCCGGCCTGTCGCTTCGAGGCTGAGATGGGAAAAGACATAAAAATCCAGGCGCGGCAGAACCGATTCCGGTTTATCCCAAAAACACTTCAGATGCTCATCGCAGCAGGGCTGCGGTTTGACGGCTACCGAGATATTCATGCGGTTGGCGCTGTGCTGAAAAACGGCGCTGATGGTGCCGTCCTGGAAGTTGATGAAGTTGAGTCGGTTGATCAGCTGCCGGCGGGTGATGGACTTGGGGGGATCGACGGCTTCCCTGGCATCGATCGGAATGACATTGGACGATTTCTTTGGCTCGCTCATGTTCCGACACCTCAATACGGCCCGGACAAGGGAAAAGCCTTCTCTACGGGCACAAAAACGCCTCGAATCCCGATGCGCGCAGGGGATTCAGGCCTTGTACCCGTCAGTAGGCCGACCCTTGGCTAAAGTGAGTATCATAGATGTCAATCATATACAACGATGATAAATTTGCGTAAAAATAACAAAAACCGACAGCGAAGACGGAAGCGAGGTCGCCTGCCGCGTCTGCCCATTTCCGGTTTTCCCTGCCGCTTTCATTGCTTTTGCCGAATTGCCGATGCTTGCCGAAGCCACCCAAAACAAGAGCAAGCATTGTGCCAAATATTTTGGCCTGATCCCAGCCCCCTTTTTTCTGGAATGCACGTCGAAACCGTTTGAAATATTGCCGCTTTTCGAAGCCGGATTTCAATCCGGGCCGAAATGGTATTTTCCCCCTTGGATTTTCAGCCGAAGAATGCCCAGTTTCCTGTGCACACTTGCAAGAAAAATTGGGCATTCTGCTCAGATACGATTTGTCTTGACCCAAATGGCGATATTCATTATACGACCCTTTTGCCGCAAACCGGATTCAATAAATATAGTGAAGACTATGGGAATTCAGGAAAGAAAAGAAAAGGAAAAGGAACGTCGGCGCCAGCAGATCATGGTCGCGGCCAAGCGGGTGTTTTCCACCCGGGGATTCAACCGCGCCACCATGGAGGACATTGCCCGCGAGGCGGAATTAAGTCCGGGGACCCTCTATCTGTATTTCAAAAACAAGGACGAGCTATATGCTTCCCTGTCCCTGCGAGTTCTGCACTACCTGCTGATCCGGCTCGAACACATGAAAAAAGAAAAAAATCTGACCACCGAAGAAAAGCTCAAGCCCCTGACCGAAGCCCTCTACGACGTGTATACCTTCGACCCGCTTACGATCATCAACATGTTCCACCTTCAGTCGAGCGAAACCCTCAAGAACCTCTCGACGGAGCTGATGGACGAAATCAAGGCACTTTCCCAGAAGGCCCTCGGCATTATCACGACCTTTTTCCAGGAAGGAATCGATGAGGGCTGTTTCATCGACCGAAACCCCGTGGCGCTGGCCGACATCCTCTGGTCGCTGTTTTGCGGAATCGTACTCTGGGAAGAGAGCAAAAAGATCATCGACGAACGAAAAAACTTCCTGAAGCCGACCCTCGATATCGGATTTGAGATCTTTTGCCGGGGAATCCGCGCCGGTTCACAATAGACCCCTGCCCAAGCATGTACGTGGCCTTCTCTGGGCAGAAAAAAGAGGGCCCCTGGCAGTGCCTTTCCATCCGCCGGCCTCCAAAGCTGACGCAATCCGGGGCCGATGACGCTCCTGTCCGGAAGCGTGTCGAGATACAGCAGGTATTCGATGCCCTGCGCACGTATTTTTGCCGGCGACGTTTCTCCGGATACCGGAATGATCTGCAGTTTTGGCCGGCGAAGCAGCAGCGGGTAGAGCCGCTCCGGCCGTGAGAAACACACCCCTACCGGCCGTCCCGGTCCAATCAGCTCGGGGAGCCGCAAAAGCCGGTCGTCTCCGAACAGCCGTTTTCCCTCCTCGCTATGCCATCGATCCTCTCCCAGCCGGTGCCAGAAGCCTTGCCGGGTGCGAAGCAGCAGCGATTGTGCGGCAATGACTTCATCCGGTCCATACACCGCCGCCATCCATCCGGCGTAGCCGACGGCCGGACTTGCCGTGTTCAACAGGCCGGCATAGACGATCAAGGCAAGGCTGAGCCCCTGCAGGACATGCTTGCCCATCGTCGTCAGACGCCACGGCGGAAGAAAAAAGGCGATAAAAAATCCTCCGCATACAAAAAAAAATGTGAAATGCCGGGCGTTTCCAGGCTGCCAGGCCGGCACCAGGGTGACCAGGTATCCATAGACCGCCAGCGCCAGCGCGATGGCTTTGATCCGCCGGGGCCCGCGCCACAGGGCGTAGGCCACGGCCGGAAGCAGGAGCAAAAAACCGAATGGACCGAACCAGGCCAGGGACCCGTCGGGCAGCCACCGGATCTGGAACGGGGCGACTGCCCCGACCTGCCCGAGCAGCGGGGCCGCCAGCCATCCATAGAGGCTTTCGAGGGCCCCCATCGGACTGAAGCCGAACAACCATCGGCCGGCATGTTCCAAGGGCAGGGTCAGATGGATCGATTCCAGCCCGTAACGGATCAGATTGGCCAAGGCGCCGGCCAGGCCGCCGGTGTTGGGCGCCATGCCGCCGGCGATCAGTTCCTGGCTCTCGATTCCCCGGGCAAGCACACGCCAGAGCTGGGAAAACACTGCTGCAGCAGCGGCCGCCGCCAATAAACGGCCCCGCTGTTCCGCAAGAACGCCCCACCAGATTCTTCCGCCGTGGCGCCGGTAAAGGAGGACAACGGCCAGCGCCGCCAGGACCACCGGAAACGCGAAGGACATCTGCCCGCCCGAGATCGAAAAGAGTAAAAAAAGGCCTGCCAGGATCAGGTCGCCGCCGTTTGGCCGCTCCAGGAGCCGATAAAGAGACATCAGGCAAAGAAGTGCAGATGCGGCCGCCAGCAGTTCAACTCCCGGCCCGGACGCCTGTACCACCAACCGTGGAAAGCTCAGCACCACCAGCGCCGTGGTAAACGCCGTGGGCGGCCAGGCGTAACGCCGCGCCAGGGCGTAGGTGGCAAACCCGATGGCCAGGTAGGCCATGAATCCCAAAAGACCGAGCCCCCGATCCGTTCCGGCCCGTAGTAGGAGGTGGAACAGGATCGGCCCATTGAGCGATTCTGCCAGCGGATCGAGCAGACGGGCGTTGCCGAGGAGATCGGCCGGAAAGAAGGTGCGCCGGCTTTCCAGAAAGGCCATGGAGGCAAGATCGTTCCAGGAACCGAGCCCCGCCGGCAGAGCCACGGCCTGGAAAAAAAGATACGCGGCGGCCGCTGCGATGAAAAACGATGCGAACCGGTGAGCGCGGACGCCGTGGACCATCGCTGCCGCCGCATGCCGGAGAGTGGCTCTGTGCTGGAAGATAGCTTTCAGCCCCAGCAGGACGGCGCCGATTTCAAAGGGAATCGCAGCCGAGGGGCGCCCAAGCAGAAACGCGAGCTGAAAAAGGCCAGAGAGAAACATCAACGGCAGAACCAGGGCGCAGGCCGCCGCTTCGGCATCGGTTCTTTCCTGGCTGCGAAGCACGGCAAAGACGGCCAGGCAAAGCACGGCGATTTCGGCGGCGGCGGCGCCGACGGCCATCGCCTCTGTCATCGCTCCCCCTGCAGGCAAGACCGTGCCGCTATTGGATCGAGGCTCCGCGCCGTCATCGGCAAGCCTCTTCTTCTTTTTTCTTCAGGTCGTCCACAATTTCCTGCATGAAGTCGCGCATGTCTTCGGCCAGGCGCCGGCATTCCTCGCAGTACACTTTTTTCCGCATCTTTGCGTGGACTTCCATCTGGTGTCGATACCAGGGGATGTACGGCGAATCCTGGCAGAATTTTTTTCCGGTGTATTCGGCGATGGGGCATCCGATGCAGACCAGAACGTAGAACAGGCGGCATGGCGGGCAATCGAGCACCCCGCCGTCTGTTCCCTTTCCTTCGATGATTTGATTCCACTTTTTTACGGAGGCTTCCATGATCCGGATTTTATTCACTTCGGGCCGCCTTCCATGGTCAAAGATTTCCAAAACCGCTTCTGGACCTGCACGCAGCGGGTCGTGGCATAAAGAATTTTTTTGCGGTCCGCCAGGCGGGCCAGCGGGATCGGGTCGGTGACGGTCTGCCCGGCCATCTCTTCAAGAACGGCCCGGACCGAGGCGGCGAGGACCTTCGGTTCGTATCCCCCCTCGAGCACCAGCGCCATGCGCTCTTGGCAGCATTGTCGGGCAATGTCCATCAGACAGCGGGTCATCGCCGCAAAACCGCGTTCGGTGAGCGTCATTCCGCCGAGCGGGTCCTTGCCGTGGTTATCGAAGCCGGCAGAGACCAGCACCAGGTCCGGAGCGAACTCCAGGGCGATGGGCGTCAGAATCTGCAGGAAAAGTGCGGCGTATTCACTGTCGCCGAATCCCTTAGGAAGAGGAAGGTTGACCGTGTAGCCTTCGCCGGGGCCGATCCCGGAGTCGGTGAAAAAGCCGGTTTTGGGGAAATGGGGGTACTGGTGAATGGAGAAAAAGAGCACTGACGGGTCCTGCTCGAAAATGTGCTGGGTGCCGTTTCCGTGGTGGACGTCCCAGTCGACCACCAGCACCCTGGAAAGGCCGAGCTGCTTTCGGGCGAATGCAGCGCCGATGGCCGCATTGTTGAAGATGCAGTAGCCCAGCGCCCGGCTTTTTTCTGCGTGATGACCGGGGGGCCGCACCAGGGCAAAAGCATGGGCCGGACGGCTTTCGACCACCCGGCGAACGGCCTCAACAAAACCACCTGCTGCCAGTCGGGCGGCCAGGTAGGAGCTTTTCGACACCTGGGTGTCCGGCCCGAGCAGTGCATAGTCCTGCTTGGCAGTTGCTGCCACTTTGTCAATATATTCAGAAGTATGGACTAAAAGAAGCTCGTCCCGGGATGCCAGCCGCGCAGAAAGGGGGACGAAATCGCCGGCAGGAGGGCTCTTTTCGAGCATGTCGTAGACGGCGGCAAGGCGCCGGGCGTTTTCCGGGTGCCCGTCGTCGGTGAGATGTTCGAGGCAGCGGGCGTCGCAGACGATCCCGGTGGCGGTCACGGTCCATTCCTTTCCCGGCCCGCTCCGGCGGCTCTTGCCTCGGTGCCGGAGGCATGCATGCTTCCGGCCGGAACTGCCAGCACCGAACAGGGCGCCTTTCGCAGCAACGCTTCCGTGGTCGAGCCCCGCAGATATTTTTGGACCTTTCCGATGCGCCGAACGCCGACGATGATCAAGTCGGCCTTCCAGTGACGGGCGTGCAGGGGGATTTGTTCTCCCGGGTGACCCGGCAAGGCTGCTGCATCGGTCGGAACCTTCGGCGACGATGCACGGAGGACCATCTGCAAGAGACGGTCTTTCAGGCTTTCCTGGAGTTCTTGCTGCACTTCTTCGTACGGGCCTGTAGACAAATCGATCTCTTCGGCCATGGGGGACTCGATGGCATGCACCAGGCGGATGCGGGCATTGAAGGCTTCGGCCAGCGCCGTTGCCGTGGAAAGAACCGGTCTGAACTCCGGTGAAAAGTCGCAGGCAACCAGAATACGGCGAATTCCTCCCGGCGGGGGGCTTTCCCGGGGCGTGCCCCGGGCCACCCACAGCGGGCAGTCGAGGGATCGGGCCATTCGCTCCACGACGGTCCCCAACAGCATTCTTTTGATGCCGCTCAGTCCATAGCTGGCGGCGACCACCAGATCGATGCCCTGCGATG
This sequence comes from Desulfobacterales bacterium, assembly GCA_021737185.1. Taxonomy (GTDB): domain Bacteria; phylum Desulfobacterota; class Desulfobacteria; order Desulfobacterales; family CAFBRK01; genus JAIPEL01. Next base: position 19,527 of record JAIPEL010000015.1, read on the forward strand.
CCACCACCGGCGCGAGGCTTTCCACCGAATCGCCGCAGCCGATCAACGGTTCCCAGTTCACTCCGCAGCCGGCCATGAGCGATTCGAGCCTGTGCCGGGTCAGTTCGATGTCGTCATCGACGGTGCGCCCGGTAACAGAAACGTCGGTGGCGTACAAAATATCTTTGGTGGAAGGAACGGCGTGGAAGACCAGCATTCGCGCCCCGAAACGTCGGGACAGCCAGATCCCCCAGTCGATGGTGGACCGGAAGTGCTCGGAAAAGTCAGTGGCGCAAAGAATGGTGTTCAGCATAGGCTGCCGCCGGAGGCCGTGTCCCTGGCGATTCCGCGCCCGACCGGAGGCGGCGGCCTGCAACTGCATTTCCAGGCCTGTTTTCCAGGACGACCGCCGTCTATGCGGCCATGTGGATTCAACCGCGGAATCGCAGAACGAATGCGGTGCTGACCGATAATGTATCCGAACCGAAAAGTCGTGTCAATTCGGCGCCGAAGGTGGTCTGCTCAAAAAAGCCGGGTCAACTCATCGGCCTCGAACGCCGGCCACGGGGCGGGGGCGTCTTTATCCATGGCTTCGACACCCCGGCCCGGGGAAAGCGCCTCGCCAATGAGAGCGGCTTCGATGCCGGCAGCTTCGAGGGCGGCCTTCAAGGCCTCGGCCCGATCCGGGCGGCAGGCGATCAGCAGGCTTCCGGATCCGATCAGCCCCAGCGGATCGATGCCGGTGGCGCGGCACAGCTCAAGGGTTTCTGGAAAGAAGCGGAGCTGATCGATCTGCACCCGAAGGCGATGCCCCCCGGCGGCAGAGAATTCTTCGACGGCGGTGGCGACGCCGCCCTCGGTGACGTCGTGCATTGCACTGACGCCGGCAAAGTCCGCCGCGATCCGGGCTTCGGGCAGGATGCTGATCCCGGAAAGCAGGCCGGCAGCCGCCTTCAGCGTCTCGGATGAAATTCCCTGCCGCTGCAGGCGATCGCCGAACTCCCGGGCGATGATCGCTGTGCCTTCCACGGCAATCCGCTTGGTCATCAGGAGTCGGTCGCCGCTGCGCATGTTTCGCTTGTCCACCAAGCGTCCTGTCTCGACCGTGCCGCAGAGCATTCCGCTGACCACGGGACGGTTGACGGCATCGGTGACCTCGGTGTGGCCGCCGCACAGAACGATGCCGTAGCGGCGGCAAACCGCGTGCAAATCTTCCATCAGCCGGAGGATCATGGACGGGGTCGTTCCGGAAGGAAACAGCAGGGTCGACAAAAACCATCGCGGTACAGCGCCGGCGGTGGCGATGTCGTTGGCATTGACGATCACGGCATATTCGGCAAAGGCATCCGACACCAGGGTGATCGGATCGGATTTGAGCACCAGCACGCCGTCTTGGACGGCCACTGCGGCGGTGTCCTGGCCGATGCCCGGGTAGATCAGCAGGTTTTCGTCTTCTTGGGGAAGGCTTTTTAAAAACGATTCCAACAGATCGTTGGGAAGTTTTCCCCCGGAGACTGGCATGCCGAGCCTGGCCACGGCCATCAACTCCGAAAGGCAAGAGATCCGAAAGTCCGGTTCGATGTCAAGTCTTTTGCAGCGAGTGGCCGACTCGATCAGGACGGTGACGGCGCCGGCCCGATGACCCGCTTCGATGTCGAAGACGAAATCTCCGATCACGAGAAGTTCTTTCGGTTTGATTTTCCATCTGCGGGCCGCATGCAGGACGCCGTCCGGAGACGGCTTCGGATTGACCACGGTTTCCCGCGTGATCAGAATATCAAAGTCCTCCGGACGCATCGTGTCGAACCGGGACATGGCACAAAGAAGAGCGCGTCGGCTGTTTCGGGTGAGGATCCCAAGGGCCATGTTCTTGGCCTTCAATCCGGCGATGAGATCGGAGGCGCCTCTGGCCGGAACCGATCGATTCGCGGCCGCCATCTCGAATCGATCCAGCGCCGCCTTGGCCTGTCTGCGACGATCCGGGTCGGTGAGCGATTGGATATATTCCAGTGCGGCGACGTCTGCCGGACAGCCGATCTCTTCCTTGAATCCGGTCCAATTGTGATCGCCGGGTCGGGTCAGGGTCCCGTCAAAATCGAACAGGACTCCTCGGATACGAAATGCGCGAGACGTCATGTCAGAACCTGTTTCCGGAAAGGCGGAGGTCAGGGAGGCCTTTTTTCTGCGGAACTATAGGAGGGAGCCGAATGGTGTGTCAAGCATCAGCCCGCCTCCTGCTTGATGAACGTGGTTGAAATAGACGAAAAAACGACATCCTGCTTGCCGCAACGAATTCAATAAGCGGCCTATCCGCTTTTTATCAACGCGGCCAGCGATTTTATCCCTTGTCAATATCGGCCGGATCAGGAATAATACGAAGATATTTGATCCATTTCATCAGGCAGGAAAGGAGAAGGCGATCCATGGCAAAGAAGATTCTGGTGGGCTTTGACGATTCCGAAAATGCGATCCGCGCCGTTGAATTCATTACCTCAACATTTTCAACGGATAACCGGGTGATTCTGTTCAGCGTGCTCCAAGACACTGCCGCCCTTTGCGATTTGAACAGCCCTGAACTGACCCCCTATTTCAAGGAGCAGCAGCAGAGCTTCTGCACGCTCGAAGAAAAGAAAAAGAGCCTCGTCGAAGCGGCGCTGGACAAGGCAAAGGCCATGCTTCTTGAGGCAGGCTTCCCGGCGGACAACATCAAGACGAAGGTCAAGTCCAAATCAAAAGGCGTTGCACGAGACCTCGTCGATGAGGCGAACAAGGGCTACGACCTGGTGGTACTCGGCCGCCGCGGCGTTTCAGGCGTTCGCGAGTTTTTTTTCGGAAGCGTCTCAAACAAGGTGATCCAGGCCGCCAAGGACGTCTCGATTCTGGTCGTCAATTGACGAGGAACCCCCGCTGGGCGGTTTTTTGCCTGCTGGCCGCGGTCTTCACCGCCGGCTGCACCGGAATGCATTCTCAGATGGCCGGCCCCCCCGTCGTTGCAGAGGCGGTTTCCGAAGAGGGGCTCAGCCCTGGCCAACAATATGCCGGAAGGGTGCTTGCCTACCTGATGCAGGTCGTGCTCGGGCGCGCCGGGCCCGGAGATCTTCGATCCGAATGGAGCAGGCGGGGTCTGGATGTCCCGCTCGATTTCAAGCGCATTTCCAGCATCATGCTCGAACCGGGACAGAATCGGACCCAAGTAGTGGTCTTCGATACCCGGATCTTCGGCTTATCAGAGGTTCTTTACCACTACGATCCCCGGCTGAACCTATTCAAAGGAACCGAAGGTCGCCAGAGCCTGTTTCCATCGGTCGAGCTGATCGCCCTTCGCCTTCTTCTCCTTCAGAAAATGGCGCGGGGAGAAAAGCTGAGGCTGGAGGCGGTTGCAGCCCGAAAAGCGCTCCTTTTCGATCCCCTACTTCCGGTGACGGAGGAAGATCTTGCCGCTACCGGGCTTTCCCGATCCGAAATGGCCTTGTTGCAGGAGACCCTGGCCAGCGATCCCCATCTTTTTCGATACCTGGTCTATCCTCCCATGGTGAGGACCCTGTATGAGATCGGTGCCATAGAATCCGATTCCCTTGTCGCCCGTTGCCTGGGAAAAGCGGTCCAAACCGGCAGCGGCTGTCGGTTTTCCACGGCGAATCCGTCAAAGCCACTGCTTCGAATCGCCCTGCTTCCGTCGATCACCCGGCATTTTACCCTGAAACCGGGGCCTGGCGGAAAAAGTGCGGCGGATTTCCGGCCGAACGAATTTTACCGGCGCGTCAGCGAAACACTGAAACAACGAATTTTGGAGCAGGCCGAAGCCGCCCATCCGTCGGCCGCTGACTTCTTGCTTTTTTCAGGGCCTCCTCTCAGCCCCCAGGTCATTTATCCGGAAAACCATGCGGCCGAGATTCGCCGCATTTGCCCCGAAGCCGACTTTGCCGTGATCCTGGTGGACAAGGATGTCCTCCGGAGCTTCAATCTTTCTTCGAAACATGGAAACCGGGAAGAAGGAAACCTTCTTTACATCGACATCATGGACATCGAGCATTCCTTGATCGACCCTGAGCTGGAAGCCGTGGGTCGGTTTGTCGCCTCCCGCCTGAAGTAGACCGCAGCAATTCCCATTCCCTTTCAAGGATCCATGTAACCGAGGAAAGCCCGCCGGCTCTGTAGTCTTTGTAGGGATTGTCATATTTCCGTTCCGTTTGAGAGAGCTTGATATGCACTGGCGCCCCGCGAACTCAAGGTCATAGATCGGCTGTTTGACAATCCCTATATGATAAAAAAACGCCTGTTCGGGTGGCTTCGGCAGGCATCGGCAACTCGGCAAATTTCACTCAGCCCATGGAAAAAAAGGAGAAATCGTGATGACAATAGACAGGATGGTTTTGGCATGGGCCGGCGTCATGGTGCTGGCCTCCGTGCTGCTGGCGGTGATCCACAGCGGCTACTGGCTTTTTTTGACCGCATTCGTGGGGGCCAACCTTCTCCAGTCCTCGGTGACGGGGTTTTGTCCGCTGGTGTTCGTCCTCAAGAAGATCGGCGTAAAACCGGGGGCCGCCTTTCGGTAGGGCGCCGGTTGAAGGGCCTCCGGCGCCGAATGCGGCTTGACACCTGGTCGTGAGGCGCCTAGCTTGCTTACAAGGATCGCTTTCATCGTCGGGGTGACGTTCATTCAAATAGGAGGCGCGGATATGACCGGACAGCCACGAAAATTCATGATCGACCGGGAGAAGCTCAACACCCTGAACGCCGAGGGGTGCCCTGCGTGCGGAAAAAAATTCACCCTGGGTGACACCGCGGTGGTCGCCTGCGGCGCCTGGGGGGGCGACGCGAAGATCATCCACGAAAACGAGGCGGTTTTCGATCCGGAAACCGGCGGTTACGTAGAGCGGCGCTGCTACCAGGCGCGCCGGGGCCGGATATGATTGTTTCGAAGACGGTTTGCCGGCCGGGATAGAAAAGGAGATGTCCCCGGCGGAAAAACCGGAAACAGAGGCCTATTTATTAGGCGGTTGTCGAATTCCGCCCTTCAACGATTCCAGAAATTCTTCCTCCAAGCGGCGCACATCCCTCATCCTTGCCGGATTCAAGAACCGATCATAGGGGGGTGCGGCCAGCCTCTCCGGGCTTGCGCCACACAGGTGCTCTTCGATTCGGGCCAGGGCCTCGATCGATTTGTCGCAGGCCGGGTAGCCCCTGTCATCGAGGGGGATGCGAGAATCTGCCGGAAGCCGGGAGACGTTGTTGATGTCCACCAGCTTGATCCGGCCGTGCGGCGTCGCGAACAGATTCCCGACGCCGGCGATGTCCGGAATGAGGCCCTCCTTCAGGATCATCTTCTTGGCGCCGGAAACGAAACGCCCGGCGTGCCGGACAAGATCGGCAGAAACCCGCGCCGCGCCGGAAAGCGGCAGATTCCAGGGGTCGAGAATTTCTCCGAAAACGGCTTCCTGAAGACCGCACAAAAGCAGCTGCTGCCGGCCGTCGGGCCGGTAGTCGACGATGAACTCTTCGGATTTGGCCAGAAGGTCCGGCGGCAGATAGGCTTCGAGTACCCGCAGCCTGCGGATCTCTTCCAGCGCCTGGGCGGCTTCCGAAAAGCGCCTGCGAAAAATGCGCAGCATTTTTACCGGCCGGGCCGAGGGAAATCGCCGGAGGCCCCGGGATAAGAACCCTCTTTGCTCCCGCTCAACGTCGCTTCTGAGCAGCACCTCCAGAACGTGGGAGCGCAGCCCCTGGCGGAAGTGAGGACGAAATATGTACGGGCTGTCCTTCCGAACGAAGTTCAAGGCCACCACGTCCCGGTGGTCCAGGGTCCTCATGTCTCGAACGTCTTTACCCACCATCGACTCCAGGAATCTGTGGTCCGGTCTGCAATCCCGATCGGAACGTTATTTTGACAAGCGCTCTATCGCAGGGCCCGGCGCACTTGCAGAAGTACTTGACAGAAGCAAACCGCGGCGATAAAAAAACCCTTCCGGAATTTTACAAAAGATTCATTTTCCGCCTTTTGAATACGCCATCGAGGAAGGTGACACAGATACGAATGTACAACAGATTTTTTCCGAAATCGGTTCGACTCGATGCCCTGGCCCCTTTTCCGGCCGGGGATTTGCTGGCCGATATGTTCGATCGGATGAAAGCTCCCCATCCGGAAACCGCTGCCCATTGCCGCCGGGTGGCCGCAGAGGCCGGCCGGATTGCAAAGGAAATGACCCTTGCCGGAGAGATGAAGGCCGCTGTGGTGCTGGCGGCTCTTTTTCACGACATCGGCAAGACGAGCATTCCCAATGACATCCTCCGAAAAGAAGGACTTCTGACCGGAGAAGAGTTCGAGGCGGTCAAGATGCATACCGAAGAAACCCGGGAGATTCTCCGGAGAATCGACTGGCCCCCGACCTTGCAAAGCGTGCCCGATGTCGCCGGCAGCCACCACGAGCGGTGGGACGGCTTAGGCTATCCACAGGGAGCGGCCGGAGAGAAAATTCCCCTGGGCGCTCGGGTGATCGCCGTTGCCGATGCCTTCGATGCACTGACCTCGAAGCGCCGCTACCGGACGCCGATGACCGCCCTGGCGGCCGGCGAGTTTCTGGCCAGCAAACGCGGTTCGCATTTCGATCCGGCGGTGATCGACGCGTTTCTTCGCCGGTTTTCGCCGGGCACCTGCCGTCAAGGGATTACACGCATAAGTACTTGCGCCGAACGGCCTCGTTTTTCTGAAGCTCTTCGGCGCTGCCATGGTAGCGAATCACGCCGTTGTCGATGACGTAGCCCCGGTCGCTGAGGCGAAGTGCAACGGACAGGTTCTGCTCGGCCAGCAGGACGGTCAATCCGCTTTTTTTCAGGGCGTGAATCTGTTCTTCAAGCATCTGCACGATCAGGGGGGCCAGTCCCTCGGTGGGTTCGTCCAGCAGCAAAAGTTCGGGGTTGGTCATCAGGGCCCGGCCAATGGTGAGCATCTGCTGCTCGCCGCCGCTCAAAAACCCCGCCCGGCGGTGGTCGATTTTCTCCAGGGCCGGAAAAAAAGCGTACACCCGCTCCTTGTCCCATCCCCCTTCGGTGAAGTTCCTGGCCGAGATCTCCAGGTTTTCGCCCACCGTCAGGTCGGCAAAGACCCGGCGATCGTCCGGCACGTACCCCATGCCGCGCCGGACCAGGAGGTAAGGCTTTTCACCGGTGCAGGTCACCCCCTGGAAGCGAACATAGCCCCTTTTGGGGGGCGTCAACCCCATGATGCTTCGCATGGTGGTGCTCTTTCCAGCGCCGTTTCGCCCGAGCAGACAGACGCATTCCCCCCGGGAGACTTCCAAGGAGACGCCGAACAGGATGTGGCTCAGGCCGTAGTAGGTATGGATTTCCGATACTTCTAACATGGCGCGGCCCCTCCTCCCAGGTACGCTTCCTGAACGAGGAGATTGCTCCGAACCGCTTCGGGGGTGTCCTCGACAAGCGTCTGCCCCTGCTGCATGACCATGATCCGGTCGGCGATGGAAAAGACCATCGCCATGTCGTGTTCGCAGAAAAGAATGGTCAGTTCGAATTCGGCCACCAGACGCTTCATGAGGGCCAGGGTCTGCGCGGTTTCCTCCGGGGACATGCCGGCGGTGGGTTCGTCGAGGATGAGCATCTCGGGACGGCTTCCCAAGGCGATGGCGATTTCCAGCACCTTCTGCTCACCGTGGGAGAGCATCCCGCAGACCCGGTCGGCCTTGCCGCCGAGGCCCACGCTCTCCAGGATCTGATTCGTCTCATCCACGGCGATGGTGCGCGACGGGCGCAGCAGATTGAAGGTCTTGCCCCGCCGGGCCAGGACGGCCACCTGCACGTTTTCAAACACGCTTAGGCGGGAAAAGAGGTTGACCACCTGGTAGGATCGGGCGATCCCCATCCGGCAGATCTTGTGCGGCGCCTTGGCCGCGATCTCTTTTTCCTGGAATCGGATGCTGCCCGAATCCGGGGCGAGCTGGCCGGTAATCAGGTGAAACAGGGTTGTCTTGCCGGCGCCGTTGGGCCCGATGACCGCCACCACCTCGCCCTGATCGACCGTCAGGCGGGCATTGTTGACGGCCATAAAACCGTCGAAAGACTTTGTCAGGGCCTCGATGCGCAGCATGCTGATCACTCCTTGGCCGGATCGGCCTGCGCCGGACCGGCTTTTCTGAGGGCAAAGCCGAGCACGCCTTCGGGAAGAAAGAAAATAAGGAGCATCAGGACGACGCCCAAAACCAGGGTCCAATACTCGGTGTAGATGCCGACAAACGTCCTCAGCACGACGATGATGGCCGCTCCGAGCATCGGCCCTAAGAAGACGAACCACCCTCCGAGCAGACACATGATGATCAACTCCAGGCTCAGCGTCCAGAACATCAGCTCCGGAAACACCGATCCTTCCACGGTGACAAACAAGGTGCCGGCAACGCCTGCGAAAAATGCGGCGATGGCCTGACCCGCCAGCTGATGGCGGTGGACATCCACCCCGACGGCCCGGCAGCGCTCCGGGTTGTCGCGGATGCCCTGGAAGATTCGGCCGAAAGGGGAGTTGACAATCAGGTACATGACCAGCAGCGAGACCGAACAGACCGCCAGGGAAAAATAGTAGGCGCCTGTGGAGGAATAGACCACGTCCGGAAGCGGAATGCCGTGGATGCCGTCGTCGCCGCCGGTAAAGGAATACCACCGGTAGGCCAGCGCCCAGACCAGGGACCCGAGCGAGATTTGCAGCATTCCGAAATAGAGCTTGGTCAGCCGGACGGTGATCAGCCCCAGGAGCAGCCCGAGCGCCGCCGAGCAGCAGGGCGCCAGAAGATAGGCGAACACCGGCGGCATCCCCGCCTTGGTCAGCAGGAGGGTAAGGGCGTAGGCCCCGAATCCGTAAAAGACGGCATGGTGAAACTGGTACATTCCTCCGAAGCCGAGCACCATGTTCAGGCTGGTGGCCAAAAGTCCGGTGACGAAGACCAGGGCCATCAGATAGATGTAGAACCGGGGAAGCACCTGCGGTGCCAGGATCAGGGCGGCCAGCAGCAGCGCGGCGACCAGAAGCGTTTTTGCCGAAAACAGTGCGCGGATCACAGCAGCCCTCTTACCATGTCGATTTGAGCAGTCCCTTGGGGCGGAACAGCAAAACGATCACCACGGCCACGTAAGGAAAGACGATGGCAAACTGCGGCCAGATCAGGATGCCCAGAGAATCGGTCAGCCCGAAGATCAGCGCCCCGAGCAGCGCCCCCCAGATGTTGCCCAGCCCCCCGATGATCACGATCAAGAAGGCCTCGATGATGATCGTGTGGTCCATACCCTGGGTGATGTTCTGAGTGGGGGCCACCAGGGCGCCGCCGAGACCGGCCAGGTAGCAGCCGATGACGAAGGTGGCGGCAAAGATCCAGCTGACATTGATGCCCACTGCCCCGACCATCTCCCGGTCGACGGCCGCGGCCCGGGCGATTTTGCCGATCTTGGTCCGGTTGGTCAGAAACCAGAGCCCGAATGCGACCAGCGGGCCGATGAGGAGCAAAAAAAGATTGTAGCGTGGAAAGGGGAGGCCGAACACGTCAAACGAGCCCTGGAGAAATCCGGGTGCCGTAAAGCTGCGGTAGTCCGATCCCCAGATGAGCTTGACCAGGTCGTTGAACACCAGGGTCATGGAAAAGGTAAAGAGCAGAAGCATCAGATGCTCCCGCTCATAAAGATGGCAAAAAAGGCCGCGCTCGGCCGCAAAGCTGAGCAGCGCCACTCCCAGCGGCGCGAGCACCAGAGCGATCCAGAACCCGAACGCCCCCGGTCCCACAGCCGCAGCGATGGTATAGGTCAAAAAGGCGCCGATCATGTAAAGCGACCCGTGGGCCACGTTGGGAATCCGGAGCACACCGAGCACGAGGCTCAGCCCCGAAGAGACGATGAACAGAATCGTGGTCCGGCTCAGACCCACCAGGACCTGCTGGAACAGGGCCGCGGCGGTGATGTTGGAAGCGAAGTCCACTATCTTCCCATTTTTATCTGTTTGTGGCGCCTATTAAGGATGGGTTGATTGGTTGAATCGTTGACTGGTCAAATGGGAAAACCCCTTCGGCATTTCTCGCATGCTGGTTTTAGACCCATTCGACCAATCAGCGAATTGACCAATCAACCTCATTTGTTACTTCATCCTCGCCTTTCTGATCTCCTCGATGGAGGGGGCCACTTCTTCGGGTTCGAGGGTGACGATATCGGTGGCGATGAGAAAGTCATAGCCCTCGGCCTTTTTCGTCTTGCCCATGAACATGGGCAGCATGGCCTGATGGTCATAGGCGCGCATGGTTACCGGCCCGACCGGGCTGTCCACCGTCATTCCCTCCATGGCGTCGATAAACTTTTCGGTGTGCACCTTTCCCGCCTTCTGGTATGCGCCGGTGATGTATTTGGCCGCCAGCAGGCCATAGACGGCGCCCACCGCGGGGTAGCGTCCGTAAGCGTCCTGGAACTCTTTGACGAACTGCCGATTCGCCTTGGAGTTCGGATAGTAGAAGAAGTAGTTCGAGGTGCCCAGTACCCCCTCCGGCGCGTCGAGCCCCAAGGGCTTCAGGGTCGACAGCTCGGTGGCGGTGTGCATATAGAACGGGACCCTTTCGTTGAACCCGGTGGCTTTGGCCGCCTTTAAAAACGGCACGCAGTCCCTTCCCCCTGTGGCCACGATGACCGCATCCGGGTTCGCCGACAGCATGGCCGTGATGTAGGGGGTAAAATCGGGCTCTCCCACCTTCCACCAGGACTGGCCGAGAAGCTCCACGTCGGGACGGAGCGTTCGCAGATTTTCCCACACCCCGTCGGCGATGGCGTGCCCGTACTCATAGTCGTCGCCGGCGATCCAATACTTGACGAAAGGCATTTTGGCCAGGCCCACGGCGCCGGCTTTTCCGGCAAGGGCCGTGTTTTCAGTGATGGAAAAAACATACCGATGGCCCGCCTCGCCGGTGATCTTCGCGCTCTTGGCAAACGTCGCCAGGAAGGGGATCCGCTCCTTTCTGGCCAGATCGGAGATGGCCAGGGCCAGGGCGCTGTTGATGGTCCCCATCAAAATGTCCACCTCCTCGCGCATGACCAGCTCCTTGGCCGCGCTCAACCCGAGGTCCACTTTGAATTTGCTGTCTCGGGTGACGAATTCGATCTTCCTTCCGAGCACCCCGCCTGCGGCGTTGACCTTGTCGATTTCCAGCTTGAACGCGTCGCGGACATCGTTGGTGTAGGTGCTGGGCGGGCCGCTGTAACAGTCGACGATGCCGACTTTGATCGTTTTGGCCGCCATGGCCGGCGCTGCGCACAGGGCCAGCGCCAGGACCCATGCCAGGAATGCGGAAATCAGCGAAAATCGATTCATGGTCTGTCCTCCCTTTTTCGGATTCACCCCAGGTCGATCAACATCTTCGATTTTTTCGAACCGTTCCAGGAAAAATGGATCCTGGCGATGCCTTCATGCTGTTGGAGTCAACGGCCGCCAATCTTCTATCGCTCTAAAATAGGGCTACATTACAGCTATATTTCAATTTGGAGTCAAGAGTTTTGTTCCAGCACGACCAGGTGAAGTTCCCGGGGCCCATGGGCCCCGTGGACCAGCGTGGCCTCGATGTCCGCGGTCTTGCTCGGGCCGGTGATTAGGGTCAGGCAGGTGGACAGTCCTTCTGTTTTCTGCTCCGGATCCCATGAAAGAAGCGCGTATAACTCGGCCAGATCGGCAAGAAGCCGGTCGGCTTCCACGATGGCCACGTGGATGGACGGCAGCAGAGAAACGCTCCGGGCCTGTCCCGGCCGGCTGCGCAGCACCAATGTGGCGGTATCGGCCAGGCAGAAGTCTGCGGCGGTGACGCCGATAAAGCTTTTGGCGATCTGCTCGATCATGCGGCGGCGGGCTTCTTCGCCTGAAAGCCCCGGATCCGGTTCGGAAAAAAAGACCGGCGCATCGAGTGCAGCCGGCAGGTCCAGCCGTTCGATCAGGGGGTGGCGCCAGGCCGCGACTGTTTTCCGATCCGCCCATTCCGGCGACTTGTCTGCGGCTATCCGGGTGATGAGGGCAGCCGCAGTCTGGATGTCCGATGCAACATGAAGATCGATATTCAACGGTGCTGCGGCCTCTTTCAGCCGGTGGATGAGCTTCCGGGTCTCTTCGCCGGTGCGCCTTGAAATTTTCTCAAGGAGCCTTTTGCTATAGGCAGACGGCGATTCGGCAAAGAGCCGCGGCGCCCGGCGCGGCGAATCGATCCCCAGGGCCCGTCGTACGTTGGCCAGAAAAATTTTTTCATCGGCTGCGGTCATTGGTTTTCCAGCGCTTGTGAAACGATTTACCTGCCAGTGGGCGAAGATCCCGGTATTGGGTCCAGCCGGCCAAGGGCGGCGGCAGACGCCGGATCATCTGCCGGTTTCCGGGCAGGAGCCGCTGCGCCAGAGCCGCAGCCTCCATGGCAAGCGCGTAAAGGCGGGAGGATCCTGCCAGCTTCGACCACAAAACGAACGCCGCCTTTTCAAGGAGGCTGGTCCGCTTTACCCCCCAGCGCGGATCGCCGTCTGCCAGCTTGGCGCGCAGGGCCAGCAGCATCCGCGGTATGTCGATGTCCACCGGGCAGGCATGCCGGCAGGCGCCGCACAGGGTTTCGCCGGAGCAAAGATCTTTTGCCCGGTTGATTCCGACCAGAAGCGGGGTGACCACGGCTCCCACCGGACCCGAATAGGGATATCCGTAAGCGTGGCCGCCGATGCGTCCGTAAACCGGACAGACGTTCAAGCAGGCCGCACAGCGAATGCAGCAGAGCATTTCCCGGAACTCGGGGTCGGCCAGAATCTTCGACCGGCCGTTGTCAAGCACCACCAGGTGAAACGCTTCCGGGCCGTCGGAATCTCCGGGCTGCCGGGGACCGCCGATGTAGCTTACATAGCCGGCCATGTTCTGGGCGGCCGCCCCCCGGGCCAGAAGCCGGAACAGCATGTCGTGGTCCTCGAGGCGGGCGACGATCCGCTCCATTCCCATGAAGACCATGTGGACCTTCGGCAGGGTGGAGGCCATCCGGATGTTGCCTTCATTGGAGACGGTGGTGATATGGCCGGTTTCCGCACAAGCAAGGTTGCAGCCGCTGATCCCCATGTCGGCGGCGAGAAATTTTTCCCTCAGAGCCCGGCGGGCGGCCCGGGTCAGGGTCGGGGGATCTTCGCTGTAGGCGATGCCGAGACGGTCGGCAAACAGCCGTCCGATCTCTTTTCTCGTCTTGTGGATGGCCGGCGCGATGATGTGGGAGGGGGATTCTCCGGCGAGCTGGACGATGTATTCGCCCAGGTCGGTCTCGACAGCTTCGATTCCGGCGGCGGACAGGGATCGGTTCAGTCCGATCTCTTCGGTGACCATCGACTTTCCCTTGACCGCCAGGCGCACCCCATGTCTGCGGCAGACGGCAAGGCAGTATTCCACCGCCTCTTTGCCCTTCCGGGCAAAATACACATGTCCGCCCCGGCTGCGGATCTTTTCCGCCAGCCGCTCCAATAAAACGTCGAGATGGTCGATCGACTCTTGGCGGGCCCGTTTGGCCCTTTTCCGAAGATCGGGGCCTTCCGGCAGCCGGCGGTAGCATTCGGCGGTGCCGCGGCCGAAGCGGTTTTGCAGGTTGGCCAAGGCGCCGCGCAGCACGGGGTCTGCCGCGCCCTTGGCCGCTTGCTGCCGGTATTTTTCGGTGGTGATTCTGGTCATAGTGGTTAAAAACGTTGTTTTTTAAGCTACTTTCGAATTTTTTAATGAGACCTTCATTTGTTTTTTTATAAATATTTTTTATTGTTCCTTTTCTTTGCTCGCCCAAAGAAAAGGAACCGAAAAGAAACGGCGCCCTGCGCCCCGCTTTTTTCCTGCGCTTCTCAAAACGGGCGGGCCCTTCAAGAACTCGGCCCCAAAGAACCGGGGCCTCAGACAGCTTGAAGGGCTGATCCGCCCGTTTCTGCGATGCTCGGCGCGGGACGATGGGAAAAGCTGAAAAATCCTAAAATCATCTTGTCGTTTCCTATAGAAATGGGACCTCACCCTGGTTTTTTCTCCATGGAGGCCTTTTGGCCGGCCAGCACCTGGGCGATATGCATCACCCGCATCGGAAGGTGTTTCCGGTGCAGCATCCCCTCGATGTTCATCAGGCAGCCCATGTCGCACCCGACGACCGTATCGGCGCCGGAGGCGAGGATGTTTTTGACCTTGTCTTCGAGCAGGGCCGCCGAGATGTCCGGATATTTCACCGAAAAGCTCCCGCCGAATCCGCAGCAGTGGTCCGAATCGGGCATCTCGACAAATTCTGCCCCGGCTACGTTGGCCAGCAGACGCCTGGGCTGATCCGCGATGCCCAGGGTGTTGAGCAGGTGGCACGAGTCATGGTAGGTGACACAGCCGGAAAACCCGGCCCCCACATCTTCGACGCCGAGCACATCGACCAGGTACTCGGTGAACTCGAAGGTGCGGGCGGCCGCCTGCGCCGCTCGTGGGCCCCATGTCCGGTCTTTGTCGAACAACGGGGCATAGTGATGCCGGACCATGGCCACACAGGAGCCGGACGGGCAGATAATCGGGCCGTAGGGGTCGAACACCTCGATGAAGTGTCTGGCCGCGGCGCGGGCTTCTTTCCGGTAGCCGGAATTGAAGGCCGGCTGCCCGCAGCAGGTCTGCTTCTGGGGATAGACCGGGTCGATGCCGAGCCGGCGAAGCACGGCGAAAACGGCCTGCCCTACCTCTGGGGCAAACGCGTCCACCAGGCACGGGATAAATAGTGCAGGTCTGCCACTGATGCGGCCAGACGATGTCATCGGCATGTTCTGAAACTCCTTGATATCCGGTTTCGTCTTTTACAAGGAGGGGTCCTCTCTTTGCAACCCCTCGAATCGGCATTCTGCCTCTCATCATCGGAATATATCGATAGGCCTTTATTTCCTTCAGCAGTGAGGATCAAGAACAAACAGCCGAAATGCGCGGTCCGATGGTCAACCCGGCAGGCCCAAGATCTGGCAATTGGCGCTGGCATGCCAAAGCCATTGACTTTAGCCGCCGTTTCTTTTATTTTATTTTACGTGTTAAACTAAAATATGGCCAGTCGCTATTTTAGGATAGGGTAATGAAGCGTAAGTTGCAGGGGCATTACGTTACAGTATCGACGGCAGGGGAAAAGGTCCGGGCTTTTGTTCCGTCACCGCTGCCGCCCCGCCCCCCTATCGAATGGAGTCCGGAGCTTCGAACCAAGTTTGATGCGGCCCACGTTGCCATAGGGAAATTGGACGGCATCTCGACTTTTTTGCCTGAGATTTCGATTCTGCTTTACGTGTACGTTCGCAAGGAAGCAGTGCTTTCTTCCATGATAGAGGGGACGCAATCCTCGCTTTCCGACCTTCTGCTTTTTGAACTGGATATGGAGCCCGGGGTTCCATTGGATGATGTCCAAGAGGTCAGCAATTATGTGGCGGCCATGTACCATGGGTTGAAGCGGCTGGAAGAAGGGTTTCCGCTGTCTTTGCGATTGATAAAGGAGATGCACGGGATATTGCTCTCCAAGGGCAGAGGCAACAACCAGACGCCGGGGGAATTTCGAAGGAGCCAGAACTGGATCGACGGAACCCGCCCCGGCAATGCGTCCTTTGTGCCGCCGCCTGTCGACCAGGTGATGCCCTGCATGGATAAACTGGAATGGTTTTTACATGACCGCCCGGGGCCCACTCCGCCATTGCTCAAGGCGGCGCTATCCCATGTTCAGTTTGAAACCATTCACCCCTTTTTGGACGGCAACGGCCGCCTCGGCCGCTTACTGATCACGATGCTTCTGTGCGAACAAAAATTGCTGAGGCATCCCATCTTATACCTCAGCCTGTATTTCAAGACCCACCGGCAGCGCTACTATGAACTGCTCGACAATGTTCGTCTGACTGGGGATTGGGAAGCCTGGATCGAGTTTTTTGCCGAAGCTGTTACCGCCACCGCCACCCAGGCGGTGGAAACTTCAAAGCACCTCGTTGATCTCGCCCATGAAGACCGTAGACGGATCGCTGCGCTCGGAAGGGCATCAGAATCGACCCTGAAGGTACAAGGGGCAATGATGGCTCGCCCGGTCACTGATTCGAACTGGCTGGTAGAACAAACGGGGATAACGCCGGCCACCGTCAATAAATGCCTCAGGCATTTGCAGCGCCTCGGGATTGTACAGGAGCTGACCGAGCGCAAACGCAACCGGGTATTCAGCTACAAAAACTACCTGCAGATCCTGAACAGGGGAACGGAGCTGCCGGCTTAGGGGTTTTTTCCCAGGCCGGGCTCCGGGCAGGCCAGCTGAGGCGGGCCATACTCGCAATAGCCTATGGTTTTCCGCTGAACCCCAAATCTTTAGATAGCCGTAAAGCGCTTTTCGATGATCGACCACACAAGCTCAATATGTTGTGGATCGTCCAAATGGACTGAAGCCCTATAACAGGGGAATATAGACCAGTGTAATATTATCGTTGAGTTCAACTCCGGCCTGGTGAATCTCCTTGATCATCGCCTTTCCCTGCTCGTCTGCCGGATGTGCCTTTCCCGCATACAGGATCTGTAGTCGGCCGGAACCGGGGTATGGGTGGTAAACACGCAGATCTCTTTTACCTTCTCCAGATCCTGCTGGTAGCGGTCCATCAATTCGAGGGTCGACAGGGCGGCATGGCCTTCGTTCATGTGATAGGCTTCCAAGTTGTCGTGATCGAGAATCTGAAGCATCCGGACCCCGCCCAACCCGAGTATCACTTCCTGTTTAAGCCTGTAGCGATCGTCTCTGCCATATAAATAGGCTATAATCTCCTGGTTTTCGGGAGAATGGCCCGGACGAAACAGCCGGTTCCCGGCGGTGCGCCATCAAATCGTTATTATTCCTTCCCTTTTTTGTAGCCTCGCTCGAATTCGGATTTTGCTCTGGAAAGACTTTTCTTGAATATTTCCCAGGAATTCTCGATTCCTTCTTTGAGGTCCTCCCACGCGGATTCTCCTGCCTCCTGGACTGCAGAGATTTTGGTTTCGAGATCTTTTCTCCTTTCCTTCAGATCCTCGATCTGGTTCTGGTATTCGATCTTGGCCTGTGCTTCGGCCTGATCGGCCCTTGCACTCAACTTGTCGATCTCGGCGTTCCACTCTTCCAACTGGGCCTTCAACTTTTCCACATAGGCATCTCTTTCTGCGCTCATCTTTATCCTCCTTTTGAGTTGCTCATTTCCATTGCCGCATCCATCCGGCTGACAGCTTTCTTTTCTCGATGCCGCCGTAGTCCTTCGTCGCGGCCTCGGATTTGTAAAACGCCTTGAAAAGAGACGGTCCCAACAGGCAGGTGATGATCGCCAGCAGGATAATCGCGTCTTTAAATGCCTCGGTGATAAAGCCGAATTCAAGTCCTATCGTGGCGGCGACGATGATCAGGCTCAGCCGCGAGGTCATGAGCAATCCGATGTTCAGGGATTTGAGCCAGGAAAACCCGGCAAACAAGAAAAGCAGACACGGCAGCACCTTCACTACTATCGCGAATCCAAGCAGCTTGGCGGTAAACAAAAGCTGCCCGGCCGACAGCACGTTGGCCACATCGAACTGCATGCCCACATGGATGAAAAAAAGCGGCACCAAAAAACCGTACCCGAAACCGGACAGCTTGAGCTCCAGCTGTGTCTTCTCCCTGAAGACAATGGAAAGCAGTGCACCGCCGAGAAACGCCCCCAGAACCGGTTCCAGATGGGCGAGCTCCGACAGGGCCACGAACAAAAAAAGCAGGGCCAGGGAAAAGCGCACGCCCAGTTCATGGGAATCCCGGTCGGCAAGCAGGCGTCCCACCTTTTCAGGATACCACCACGCCAGAAACTGGATCAGCTTGAGCAAGATGCCGAATCCGACAAAGAGCGGCAGAGGCCGCAGAAATTCCCGGCCGAATCCCTTTTCATGCCACAAAAGAAAAAAGGTGATGGCAAATAGGGTCAAAAAATCGGCCAGGGTCGCAGCGATCAGTGCGTTTTGACCGAGGGGCGACTGGCTCGCGCCGGTATCCTTGAGTGTCGGCACCACGAGCCCCAAAGACGTGGTCGACAATACCAGCCCCAGGTAGAAACCCTGGCCCAGAAGAAACGCGGCGGCCATCGAAAAAAGCACGGTCAGCGCAAAAACCGTCACCTGAATACCGAACATACCGGCCCGCTGGGATCTGAGCATTTGAAAATTGATTTCCATTCCGGCATGAAACATCAAAAGCAAGAACCCCAAGTGGGCCAGAAAAGAAAGCCATTCCCCCCCGAATTGCAGATTTAACAAGCTTT
Organism: Desulfobacterales bacterium; assembly: GCA_021737185.1. Taxonomy (GTDB): domain Bacteria; phylum Desulfobacterota; class Desulfobacteria; order Desulfobacterales; family CAFBRK01; genus JAIPEL01. The sequence continues at coordinate 37,788 of JAIPEL010000015.1, forward strand.
TTCCGATCAACACGCCGAAAAGGATTTCAAGCACCACCGACGGCAGCCGCAGACGTACACTAAGGCTTGGCAAAAACGCCGCCCCCAGCGACACCAAGACCAACGCCCATGCGGAATGAATCACCATTTTCCCGACACCTCTTCAGGCCACCAGCAGCACGGAACAGGAGGCTTTATTCAAAATCGCGGACGTCACATCGACGGAAAACCACCCGGGGGGCCGTTCATCCATGCCGACCACGAGCAGCTGTCCACCGGCTGCCGCAGCGACAATTTCCCTGACCGGGTTGCCCCGGCGGACGATTTCTTCGATGGTCACTTTGTTGATGCGCGCCAGCTCCCTCACCCGATGGAGCACCTCCTGTTCCCATTGTCCGGTTGTGGTCGACTCCCCGCGCAGATACGAAGGCTCCACCACAACCACGGCCGCCACGGCCGCATCGAGCTGCCGTGCCAGATCCACGGCGATTTCAAGCGCACGCTGGGCAGCCAGCGAATCATTGAACGGCACGATCAGCTTTTCATACGGCTCGCTTAGCTTCGCCGCCAGAAGCGGGCATGGCAATGCACGGGCCAACGCCGTAAACGGGCCGCCGAAAAGGGCACGCAGCCTCGAAACCTTGCGATAGGGCAGCACAACGATGCCGGCATCGCTTTCTTCGGCAACCCCGGACACCTGCTGTCGTAGATCCCCCCGGCCTTCGATCGTCTCGATGACCAGGCTTTCCGCCCAGCGCGCCAGGGCTTCCCGGACACCGGTTTGCGCTGTTTCATACACCATCTTGATCTTCTCGACCTGGGTGCCTTGGGCCAGGTAAAACGTTTCATTGAGCAGTTCGGTCACATCCAGGGACGCATCCTCCGGCAATCCCAAAATCATCTGTTGTCCGTAGGTTCGCGGAAAATGACGCCGGTTTTCAGAAAGCCGGCTTGCAAAGCCGCTATACAGGTCGTCTTTGCCGAGAATGAGCAGCCGATCGCCCGCTTCAATGGCGTCCACCACGTCGGCAAACAGCAGCCTGTTCTCCCGCAGCAGCCCGACCGCCCGCCATTGCGGATCCTGCCGCGAGAGCACCTCCGTCAACCTTGACACGTCCTGCTTTTCTACCGTCATCGCCATCAGCTCGCCTTCGCCATCGCCGAGGTCCACGATCCGAATCCGAGGGTCTTTCAGAATCTGGTAGGCCTTGCGGGCGGCATCCGTGGCCATGCTGACCGTCCACACATCCATTTTCTGAAAGTCGGGAAGCTTTTCCGGGTCGCGGACCACGGCCAGAACCGTCTTGACGTCGGCCTGCCGCGCGAAACGGGCAACGGCCAGATTGATCTGATCGTCATTGGTCAGGGCCAGCACCCCGTCCTGGTCGGCCAACCCGGCCTTGTCCAGCACCACCGGGCTGGAGGCGTCTTCGGCCATGACACGCACGATGTTCGGAAACCGATTGGAAAAAGGTGCCAGCTTGGCTTCCTCTTTTTCGATCAGGCTGATTTCCCAATTGGCGCCGATGCGCTTGAGCAGTTCGTCGGTGATCCGCCCGGCGCCGCATACCAGTAGTTTCATTTCAGTTCCCTGATTTTGGCCAGATCCGATTCTTTGCCCAGAATGACCAGGATATCGCTGTCCTTGACCGTGAAATCCGCACTGGGCACCATGACGAAGCGTTCCGGCACCAGTTCCTTGACGGCGATGACATTGACCTCGTAGCGCTTGCGCAAATCCAACTCGACCAGTGATTTGCCGATGAAGGAAGACGGCGGATCCACCTGAGCGATGGTGTACTCTTCCTCCAGCGGGAGAAATTCCAGAACGTTGGGCGAGGTCAGCCGCATGGCCAGGCGCTGGGCCATGTCCATGCCGGGCCGAATGATCTCCGTGGCGCCCAGCTGTTTGAGGATCTCGCCGTGATCGTCGTCCTCGGCCTTGGCGATGATGCGTTGGATGCCGAGCCTGCCGAGGTGAAAGCAGATCAGGATGCTGGGCTTGATATTGGAACCCGTACTCACAATGACCGCGTCCACCTCCTCGAGTCCCAGCCCCTTGAGCGCCTCGATGTCGGTCACGTCCTGCACGACGGCGCTGGTGCAATGGGGCTCGATGGCCTGTACCCGTTCTTTGTTGCGGTCGATGGCGATCACCTCGTTTTTGTTTTCGTACAACGCTTTGGCCACATAGTAGCCGAAATTTCCGGAGCCGATCACGGCGAATCGTTTTTTTGCCACCTCTATTTCTCCTTATCCGATCATCATGTTTTCCTCGGCGTATTGGACGCCTCTGGTCGAACCGCCTCCGGCGATGATATAGGTAAACGCCGGCACCCCCACCCGGCCGATGACCATTAGAACGATGATGACCAGTTTGCCGGGCTGGGTCAGCGCCGGGGTGACCCCCATGGAAAGGCCGACCGTGCCGAAGGCCGAAACCGTTTCAAACAGAAAGCTCAAAAACTGGCGATCGCCCTGCACCCGGCTGCCGTGGTCCGGATCGATGAACAGGATCAGGAAAACGGCCACGCAAATGGCGGCCAGCGAAAATACCAGCACGGAGATGCTTTTTGCAACCGTGTCGTCCGGCACGGTCTTGCCGAAAAGATTCACGCATTTGTAGCGCATCAACCGGCTCCAGGAAAAGGCCGTGAGCACCGCAAAGGTGGTGGTCTTTATCCCGCCGCCGCAGGACCCCGGCGAAGCCCCCACCAGCATCAAAAACATCATGAACAGCAAGGTGGCGGTGTTCAGCGAGGCGATATCCACCGTGTTGAACCCGGCGGTGCGGCAGGTCACGGACTGGAAAAAGGCCGCCAGCATCCCATCGCCCCATCCAAGGGTCGCTATCAAGGTGCGCTCGGACACCAGAATGACCGCCATGCCCGCAGCAAGCAGGCCGATGCTGGCCAAAATCACGCTTTTGGTCTGGATCGACACCTTGCCGCTTTCCCCTAAAACAGCGCGGCGGTATATTTCATAGACGACCGGGAATCCGATTCCGCCCAAAATGATCAGGGCACACACTGTCATGTTCAACATCACCGAAGCCCGGCCGGCCATGAGACTGCTGCTGAACTGCGAAAAACCGGCATTGCAAAACGCGGACACCGCATGGAACACCGCCTTGTACAGGGCCTCGCCGAACGGGTAGGCGGAACGCCAGAAAAAAAACAGAATCATGGCCCCGACGACCTCGACGGCAAACGTAAAAAAAAGCACCGAACGGATCAGGTGGTAGATGTCCTCCCGGGGCGTATGGGAAAACACCTCCTGCATGGCCATGCGCTGCTGGAAGACCACCTTTTTGCCGATGACCTGAAACAGGGCCACGGAAATGGTCATGATTCCCAGGCCGCCGATCTGGATCAGAAACAGGATGATCCCCTGGCCGAAAGGGGTAAAATAGCTGCCCGTGTCCACGACGATCAGCCCGGTGACACAGACTGCGGACGTCGCCGTGAAAAGAGCGTCGATCAGGCCGATATCGCCGCTCGCCGTGGCGGCCGGCAGCATCAGGGCCAGCGTGCCGACGGCGATGGCCGCCACGTAGCTCAACAGGAGCAGGTTGGTGGGATGCGCCCGGTTCAGGCGGTGGTGAAGCCAATCAGACATCGGGTTATACTCTCTGTTCAAAACGGCTGCCGCCGCACAATACCCGTTTTTTTGATCCGATCGTGGATTATTTCAACCCAGCTCGACGGCGTGCGCCCTGTATCTCAGTATTTTCGTTTCCGAATAATATTGAAAATCAGCCAAAAACCGAGCAGGCCGGAAAGAATATATCCGATGACACCCAATGCTGGAAATCCGAATAGAAGCGGTTTCACCCCGGTAGTAACGATCATTGAAGATCCGATAACCATGGAACCGATAATAATCGCAAACGACAGGCGACTGGTGACATTGTCTATCGTCTTCATGAACGCGTCGAGATTCTGGTGCCGGAACCCGAAAGTAAGCTCCCCTTGATCTGCCTTGTCCAAAATGCTTTCAAATCGTTTCGGAATCTCTTTTTGCAGGTTGAAAAACTGGGAGAATGCAAATCGTATACTTCTCCAAATGGTTTCGGGTTTGTACCGTTCTTTGGCAAGTTCAGAGATCTGCCCCCTGGCTTCCGATACGACATCCAACGCCGGGTAAATTGTCCGGGCCGTACCCTCCGCAGTAACCAGTGCCTTGATCATGATGACAAGGTCTGGCGGCAGCCGCAACCGGTAGGTCCTCAGCGTATCGGTGATGGCCATTAGTAATTGACCGATGTTCATGTCTTTGAGCGGAACGGCGTAATGAGAGTCCATAATGTCAAGAAGATCTCTTTCTAGGCCCCTTTGATCGATCGTATTATCACCGGTTGTGATGCGTAAAAGGGCCAGCACCATGGCTTCGCCGTCTTTTTCAAAAACAGATTTCAACAGGTATATCAGCTCGCGGCGATCCCTTTCGGAAAGACGCCCTGTCATTCCCCAATCGATCAGACAAATGCGTTCATCCGATGTGACCAATATGTTTCCGGGATGGGGATCTGCGTGGAAAAAGCCGTCTTTCAGTATCTGATTAATTGCGGCATTTAAACCTTGTTTTGCCAACGATTCGGGGTCGGTAAGCGCCCCGAAGTCAATCTCCGTAAGCTTCGCCCCCTGAACGTACTCCATGATTAAAAGTTGTTTCGTGCAGTACTGCTCATAGACTTCAGGAATGTAGATTTTGGAACCTTCGCCGGCATAAGAGCGGGCGATTTTCATATTTCGCGACTCTCTGTTGAAATCGAGTTCGCGAAGCAGCGTCCGCCTGATGAGCTGTACTAAATTTGGCAGGTCAAAATTTTTCAACTCCTCCACACGTTCGTGAAGCCTTTCTGCCACGAATGCTAAAATATTGAGATCTGTCTCCATTTTCGACTGAATATCGGGCCGCTGCACTTTGACGGACACGATTTGTCCGCCTGATTTCAGGACGCCGCGATGGACCTGGGAAATGGAGGCGGCGGCCAACGGTGCTGTGTCAAAGATCGAAAACGTTTCCTCCAACGGTTTTCCCGTGCTTTGCTCTACCACTTCTTTGATTCTTTCAATATCGACCGGGGCTACATCGTCTTGAAGCTTGCTGAGTTCTTCAATCAATGGCGGCGGCAAAAGATCCGGCCTCAAGCTCATGATTTGGCCGAATTTGACAAAAGTCGGACCCAGGTCTTGAAAGGCAAGGCGAATTCTTTCGTAAGTGCCAAGATTTTGCTCTACTTTATTCACCCTTTTTAACAAATCCCCTCCAGGGAGATCGAGGCGTTCAATTAGATCGTCAAACCCATACTTTATTAAAATCATGACAATATCTTTGAACCGCCCCAGACTCGTGACCGCTTTAAAATCCATCCGGTATTCCTTTCGGGTTTCCTGTCACGCTTTCCATCATTAGGCCGCTTTTTCAGACTTGCTTATCCGGGCGCGGCTCCGTAAAAGTAACCATTCACGGGGGTGAAGTGCCCATGTGCGGCATATCCTTGCCCAGTAAGCGTTTACAGGGCACCGCAGATGCAAGGCTTCGGGCACGCAGACGTACTGGTCGTACTTCAAGTGCCCGGTAACGCAGCAGATGCGGTGCCCTGTGAACGCTTACAAAGTAGAAGACGCTTCCAAAACTTTGTTGGTGAATTGCCGGGTCAGTCGCGATTCTATTGAAATCCATCCGTCTGTATCCGCGCCAGCAGACTACCCGGCGAAGGGATAGCGCAGCAGGGAGATAAGCATCTGCTCGTGGGTGACCTTCATTCCACCTATTGTCATGGCGGCGTCCACCAGCGCCAGGTGGGAATAGCCTTGAGGGAAATTGCCCAAGAGCCGTTTGCTGGTGAAATCGATCTCTTCACTGAAGAGCCCCAGATGATTGGCGTAGGAGAGCGCCCTGTCAAGCATGCGCTTGGCCTCCCGTTTTTCGCCTTTTTTCAATTCAACCCGAATCGATTATAACTTCAGAATATTGTTGGCGGTTCCATGCTCATTCGGCACGGTCTCGGTGTTTTGGGGATCGAGTGTCCAAGTCCCATCGACAATGAATTTGTATTCATGCCGCCCGGCAGGAAGCATTTTGACTTTTCTCCATGTGCCCGTCTTGTCTTTTTTCATGGGATCGGCAGTTTCCGACCACTCGTTGAACGTTCCGGATAAAATGACCTGTTTGGCTTTCGGGTCTGTAATTGTAAACTCAACGCGGTTTTTTTTCGTCGCCATGGGTACCTCCTCCTTTTCATGATATGATTTTCCTGCAATCCGCTATCCTTGATTTTTGCTGTCTTTTAGTATGGTCAGCGATTCCGGCGGTAAAAAAATTTTGTCGTTTTCAAGCGCAACGGCCGAATGCGTCGCCAAAAGGATCGTTTGGTCGGCGGTCCCCCTGCAAGGGATCCACTGTGAAGCCTCGGCCAGGTTGCAGGCCACGGAAACCTCGCCGCGTCTCATGACCAGCCAGCGGGCCTCTTCGTCCAAGTCCACCGTTGTTCTTTCCATGCGCCCATCACGCAATGCCGGAAACCGGCGGCGCAGACCGATGAGCGCCCGGTGCCATTCATACATCGCATCGTGCGGAGCCCGGCCCAACTCGTCCCAGTCAAGCTTGGACCGCAAAAAGGTTTCCTCCTCCTGGGGATCGGGGATTTGGTCGGGCTTCCATCCAAAGTCGACAAATTCCGCCTGCCGTCCCGCCTTTACGGCCGCGCCCAACTCCGGATCCTGATGATCGGTAAAATAGAGAAAGGGCGTCGAAGCAGCCCATTCCTCGCCCTGGAAGAGCATCGGCACAAAGGGGGCGGTAAGCACCAGAGCCGCTCCAATTTTCAGGCGGTCCTGCGAGACGAGATGACTTGTCCGGTGGCCCACGGCACGGTTGCCCACCTGATCGTGATTTTGCAGGCAGCCCACAAACCGGTGACCGGACAGTCCTGCGGCCGACCGCCCGTGGTGCCGGCGGCGATGGGCGGAGTAGCGCCCGTCGTAAACGAGCCCGTTGCTCAGGGCCTTGGCAAGATCGGCCAGCTTCCCGAAATCACGGTAGTAGCCATCGTTTTCCCCCGTCAGAACCGCATGCAAAGAATGGTGGAAATCCTCGTTCCATTGGGCGTCGAGGCCGTAGCCGCCCACCTCGGAGGGACTCACGATACGGGGGTCGTTGAGATCACTTTCAGCGATGAGTACGAAGTGCCGCCCCAATTCGGTTTCCAGATCTTTCACTACGGCGGCAAGGTGCTCCAAAAAATGGATCGCGGAAGTGTCGACAATGGCGTGGACCGCATCGATGCGCAGTCCGTCCATGTGGTAATCCCGAAGCCACATGCGGGCATTGTCCGCGAAAAAGCGCCGCACCTCGTCGCTGAAAGGCCCGTCGAAGTTGACGGCCTGCCCCCAGGGGGTGGCATAGCGATCGGTGAAGTAGGGGCCGAACCGTCCGAGATAATTGCCTGCGGGACCGAGATGGTTGTACACCACGTCGAGTAAAACAGCCAACCCTCGCCGATGGCAGGCATCCACCAGCCGTTTGAGCCCTTCCGGCCCGCCGTAGGCGTGATGGGGAGCATACAGGTCGACACCGTCATACCCCCAGCCGCGGTTTCCGGAAAATTCGGCCACCGGCATGAGCTCGACATGGGTGACGCCGAGGTCGATCAGCTCCCCGAGGCGCTCGATGGCGGACTGGAAGGTGCCCTTTGGCGTAAACGTGCCCACATGAAGCTCATAGATAACGGCCGATCCCAGCGGCGGCGGCTGCCAGCCCGCATCGCTCCAGGTAAACCGAGCGTGATCCACCCATCGCGACGGACCGTGCACGCCTTGCGGCTGCCAGGCGGAGCGCGGATCGGGAAAAGGGCCGTCTCCATCAACCCGGAATGCATAGTCTACGCCGTGGTCGATAAAAGGTGCATCCAGCGTCCACCAGCCGGCCGCGCTTTTTGCCATGTTCACCCGCCGGTCGCCGCAATCCAACGTCAGCGCCTCGGCTTCAGGCGCCCAGATATGTATTTGAGCCATGTCTTGTTATTGCCCCCGCTCCAATAGCCCGACAGGAAAACGCGTTAGCATCTCGGAAAGACGGACCGGGCCTCCTTCCAATTCGTCACCGGTCAGAAGGTTGTACCACTGCCCGGCCGGCAGTTCCAGCACCGTGTCGGCCCAGTCGCCATGTAACCCGACAACCAGCCTTGGCGCCACTGAAACGGCGCCGCCTCCGCGAACAAAAGCCGCCACATGATCGGCTTTAGGGCCCTTTGCAGCCAAGGGACGATAGGACCCTTCCGGGCCGAAAAGCGCAGGCCGCCTGCGGCGCAGATGCAGGGCCTGCCGAATCAGCCAGAGTTTGGGCAGGCCCTCGTCCATCCTTGCCAGGATATCTTCGGGGGAAAGGGGGGAGAGTTCATCGAGCAGCGTCCGGCGAAGCGCGAAGTCCACCGGTCGGCGGTTGTCGGGGTCCACCAGGCTCAAGTCCCATAGTTCGGTGCCCTGGTACAAGTCGGGGACGCCCGGTGCGGTCAGTTTGATCAGGGTCTGGGAAAGGGCGTTGATCCGGCCCGGTTCGATCAGCGGCGCGACAAAGGCTTCAAGATCGGAGACAAAGGCGGGATCGGAGAAAACGGCCTCCACAAACGCCTTCAAGGCGTTTTCGTAGTCCGGCACCGGCCGCTCCCAGCCAGTATGCATCTTGGCTTCCCGGGCCGCCTTTTGCATAAAGGCCGCGGCGCGCTCCGCGTCGATGGGCCAGGCGCCCACAAGGGTTTGATAGAACAGGTATTCCGCATTTCGATCCGGCAGATCCTTCTTTCGGTATCGTTCATTTGATTCCGACCATCTTCGCACCGCCTCTGCCCATTTTTCCGGTATCTCGGAAAGCAGGGCCAGCCGGGTCCGGACATCCTCGCTTCGCTTGGTGTCGTGGGTGGAGGTGGCAAGCATGGCGGAAGGATGCCGGCGGTGTGCTTCCGACATGGCTTTGTGAAACGCCGAAACCGGCATGCCGAACCGCGACGGATCGCCGCCGACTTCGTTCAGGGCCGAAAACCGGTTGAAACAGTAAAACATCGTATCTTCGATCCCCTTGGCGGCCACCGGGCCCGTCAGCTGCTGGAAGCGCATGGCAAAGTCCGTCTCAGAATCCCCTTTTTTCTCGAGAAGCAACAGATCCTCGATAAAATCGAAAAGATCCGGTGCGATGTCGGGCCGGTTCGATGCGGCATCGGCAACCGCCTGTCCGATGATGCGCCGGTCCTCTTCGCGCACGCCGCCGATTTGCGGCCTCACGTACGTGCGGTAGACCGGAAAACAGGCGGCGGCTTCCCGGAGCGCTTCGCGCACCTCAGACCGGGTATAATCCCGGAACCGCCGATGCCGTTCGCAGATGCGCATCATCGATTCGGTCAGCCGGTTGACGTCGCTTCCGAGAAGCTCCTTTAGGACCTGTAGCTTTTTTTCCCGGGCCTGGGCAGGATAATCGGCAGGTTCTCCGGTAAACGCCGCGTAAAGTTCGGTCAGGGGCTTTTCCCCCGCCGGGTCGATGAAAAGCCCGCCGACCTGGTTTAAAAAGTCATACCCCGTGGTGCCCTCCACCGGCCAGGTTTCCGGCAGGGCTTCTCCGGGATGAAGGATTTTTTCGACCACGATCCAGGCATCCGGCGCCACGTCCCGGAGGCGGTGGAAATATTGTTCCGGATCCCGGAGCCCGTCCGGATGGTCGATGCGGATCCCGTCGAGCAGACCGTTTCCCAGCCACTGAAGGATCAGGCGATGGGTTTCGGCCAACACGGCTTCATCTTCGATCCGCAGCGCCGCCAGTTCGTTGATGGCAAAAAACCGGCGATAGTTCAGGTCTTCGGCCGCGGCGCGCCAGTAAGCCAGGCGGTAATGCTGGGCGCAGAGGAGCCGGTCCAGGGCATCGACATCCGCGTTGATCTCCGCCGCCACTGCATCGGCAGCGGCCCGGTCCAAAAGAGACGAACAGGATTCTGGGCGAAGCGGGAACCGGTGGTCATGATAACGAATGGTAAAGCGCCCCTGCCGGTGCGCCAGCCGGAGTTCTCCCGCCTCCAGCACCCGGCCGTAGTGGTCGCCGAGCACGGGCAGCAGCAGCTTTTTGCCGATGCGCTCCTCGGGCGGGTTCCAGTCGATATCGAAATACGGCGCGTAGCGGCTGGCGGGTCCGTTTTCCAGCACATCCCACCACCAGCGATTTTCAGATCCGGTAACGGCCATGTGGTTGGGCACCACATCCAGGACCTGGCCGAGTCCGCACCGGCGCAGCGCTGTGCAGAGCCGCGCGTGGGCTTCGGCACCGCCCAGTTCCGCGTTGATCCGGCCCGGATCCACCACGTCGTAGCCGTGGGTGCTTCCGGGTGCGGCTTGAAGATACGGCGAGGCGTAAAGGTGGCTGACTCCCAGGGCCTTCAGGTAATCGGCGAGTCCTGCGGTATCGTCGAAGCCGAACCCCGCGTGGAACTGTATCCGGTAGGTGGCGCGGGGAAAAATTTTCATGGGGTGCTGTTTTCCTTGTATGATTTGTGAATTACGATTCCTCATTGCCTGCGACCAAAATGATAAGCCCCAAAAGGCCGCCGATTTCTATCCCCATATTGCCCCCTTTCAGTTGTCGGCGCCAAACTCCTTTTCGGACTTTTCCCAGGCATCACCGAGAGCCTTATAGGCATCCGAGAACCCTTTCTTCATATGCTCCCATGCCTCGGCGGAGCTGGTTTTCAAGCTACCGTACCACTCAGCCACCTCATTTCGTTGCTTACGCAGAGTTCTCAGGTTGGCACGCGCTTTTTCACGAGCGGCCTTGTTCATTTGGTCCCAGTTTTCATCGATGCGTGTCTCCAGTGCATCGATACGCTCATCCAGCTTTTTTAAAGCCGCTCTGGCCCTCTGAACCGCTTCGTCCCGCTGATCCGCGGTATAACCCTGCAGCGCTTGAATCAAATCCTGCGTTTCCTGCTTCACTTCCTTTATCGAGGTTTTCTCTTTTGGCGACGCTGCAAAGCATAGCGATGTTGTTACGAGCATGGCGATCAACATGAATATAGAATAGTTCGTTTTTGTATATTTCATTTGCTACCTCCTGATTATATTGGGGGTAAAGGCCATTTAGAGCGAAAATAAGCCCTCCTCTCTAAATGGCGTAAAGTGACAGGGTGGGTTATTTGAATCTGGAAGCAGCCGACTTGATGGAACTGCCGAGCGAATCCCAGGCACTTTCTATACCCGCCTTGAGATCCTCCCAGGCGCCCTCACCGGCCTGTTGCAATTCCGCCATCTTATCCTCAGCGTCTTTGCGCTTCGCCCGCAGGTCCTCCAACTGTTTCTCATACTCGATTTTCGATTCGGCCTCCGCCTGATCGGCCTTTGCTTCCAACTGGTCGATCTGGGCGTTCCATTCATCCATTTTGGCTTTCAATTTTTGCACATAAGCCTCTTTTTGTTCGGTCATGATGGTTTCCTCCGTTTGGGTTTGAATTTGATCCATCTCCGCGGCCTGTTCAAAGTCGAATCCGGACCGCATCTGCAGCCGCTGGGTTGCAACAGGTTCAGGATGCCTGGCGCAGCACCACCAGGGAACGGGGTTCGACCTTGATTTGATCCCCTGCCTTCAGGGATTCCTGTTCTTCCAGGCTTTCTTTTTCGGTGTCAAGTTCCTTTACCCAGTGCGTCCCATAATCCGCGCCGGGAAGGATGAAATTCAACGCTTCATGGTCGGCATTGAAAATCATGTAGACGTTGTCATCGATTACCGGCTCGCCGCGCGGATTGGGATTCGGGATCGTGGCGCCATTTAAAAAGACTCCCAGTGACTTCACGTACCCTTGCTCCCAGTCCTCCTCGGCCATCTTCTCTCCTTCCATGGTGAACCAGCTGATGTCGTGAACCTCGCTGCCGTGAATCGGCCGGCCATGGAACCACCCGCGGCGGCGAAAAACGGGGTGGTCTTTACGGAGGCGAATGAGTTGTTGACAAAAACCAAGCAGCGTTTCATCGATGTTTTCCCAGTCGTACCAGGAAATCTCATTGTCCTGGCAGTAGGCGTTGTTGTTTCCCTGCTGGGTGCGGCCCAATTCGTCGCCGCCCAAAAGCATGGGCACGCCTTGGGAGAGCAGCAGCGTAGTGAGAAAATTACGCTGTTGGCGGTTTCGCAGACGGCGTACGTCCGGGTCTTCGGTGGGGCCTTCCACACCGCAGTTCCACGAACGATTGTGGCTTTCTCCGTCACGGTTTTCCTCTCCGTTGGCCTGGTTGTGCTTTTCGTTGTACGAAACCAGATCATGTAAGGTAAACCCATCGTGGGCGGTGATGAAGTTGATGCTGGCATAAGGCAGGCGGGAGGTATTTTCGTACAGGTCGGAGCTGCCGGTAAACCGGGCTGCAAATTTGCCCAGGGTCTGATGCTCGCCCCGCCAGAAGTCTCTCACGCAGTCCCGGTATTTGCCGTTCCATTCGGTCCACACCGGAGGGAAGTTGCCGACCTGATAGCCGCCCTCGCCCACATCCCAGGGCTCGGCAATGAGCTTGACCTGACTGATGACAGGGTCCTGCTGGATGATGTCGAAAAAGGCGGAGAGTTTGTCCACCTCGTGGAGCTCCCGAGCCAGGGTGGATGCCAGGTCGAACCGGAATCCGTCCACGTGCATCTCCAGTACCCAGTATCGCAATGAATCCATGATGAGTTGCAGCACGTGGGGATTGCGCATATTGAGGCTGTTGCCGGTCCCTGTGTAATCCATGTAATACTGCGGATCATCGGTAAGCCGGTAATAATAGGCGTTGTCGATCCCCTTGAAGCTAAGCATCGGTCCCAGATCATTTCCCTCTGCGGTGTGGTTGTAGACCACATCCAGGATAACCTCCATGCCGGCCTGATGCAGGGTTTTGACCATCTGCTTGAACTCGGCCATCACACCGCCGGGCCGCTTGTCCGCCGCATAGTCGTTTTGGGGAGCGAGATACCCGATGGAATTGTATCCCCAATAGTTTTTCAATCCTTGATCCACCAGTTGCTTGTCATGGATGAAATAGTGGACCGGCATCAGCTCCACGGCGGTGACGCCAAGGGTTTTGAGGTATTCGATGACTGCCGGTTGTGCCAGACCCGCATAGGTGCCGCGCAGTTCGGCCGGAACTTCCGGGTGCAGGGCGGTGAGTCCTTTGACATGGGTTTCATAAATGATGGTTTCGTGCCAGGGCAGTTGAAGGCGGCGGTCCCCGCTCCAGTCGAAATGGGGCTGATGCACGACACATTTGGGCATAAAGGGGGCACTGTCGCTGTCGCTTCGGGCCTGGGAACCCTCGTTGAAAAGGTATGGAAATACCGCTTCATTCCATTGAACCTGTCCATCCATGGCCTTGGCATAGGGGTCGAGCAGCAGCTTGGCCGGATTGCAGCGGTGACCGTTGGCCGGATCCCACGGGCCGTGGACACGGTAGCCATAGCGTTGGCCCGGTTCGATAGAAGGCAGGTATCCATGCCAACAATAGCCCGTCACTTCGGGCAGGTCGATGCACGTCTCTTGACCTTCGTCGTTGAAGAGGCAAAGCTCGACACGCTCGGCGATCTCTGAAAACAAAGAAAAATTCGTTCCGGCGCCGTCAAAAACAGCGCCCAAAGGATAGGGTTGTCCGGGCCATACTTTCACCGTTGTTTTCCTTTCAATATCCCTACGTGGGTGATTTTCGTTTTTGTATCGGTGTTTGACGCTTTTTAAGGTTCACAGCGTCAGGATTTTCCGGAGAGCAGAACAATTGCTGTGTAAGCATCGAGTTTGCAGTCGAAGATCTCCTGTGCTTCAAACGAATCGCCTTCGGGTTCATGCCAGTAGCCGGGCTGTGGCAGCGGTGCTGAAACGTTCTGTTCTTGGCTCGAGAAATTGGCCGCAACCACCACCTGGTCGGATTCACCGAAACGCCGATGATAGATAATGCATTTTTTCTGTTCGTCCAGCAGGGCCATGGCGAAATCGTCCCCTCTGATGGAACTTCGTGAGCGCCTGATGCGGCTCATTCGCTGATAGTGCGCCAGCAGGGCCTTGCCGGGTTCTGTCTGGGAGGTTTGCCAATTTATGGCGTTCTTTTCCGTCCGGGCAGCAGATGCCTCCCCCCACTCCTGGCCCTGATAGAGCATGGGCTCGCCCGGAATGGTCATAAGAATAGTTGCCGCCAGTGTCAATTTTTTCAGGGTAGCGGCATCGTCAACGCCGGATTCCTGGATGATATGCTTGAGGCGCTGGTCGTCATGGCTCTCCAGGTAGTTGATCATGAACTGGGGACTCCGATAGTCCTGTGTGGCCGGATCCAATACCTGAACAGCCTCTGAGAATCTGGATAGACGATAAGGCTCGACCTCGGTTTCGGCAATCAGCGCCTGCAGGGCCATGCGGCTGCGCGTATGCCAGACGGCGCTCAGACCGCTGTTATTGACCAGTTGGGGGTCTTCCGGTATGCACTCTCCAATGAAGAAGGCATCCGGCTGGATCTCTCTGGCCCGGTCCATCAAATTGGGTAGCCCCTTGCCCTCGGCGTCGGCACCGATCCCAGCCAGGTAATCGTAGCGGAACCCGTCGATGTGATAGGTTGTCAGCCAGTGAATCTCCACATCGCGTACGAAAAAATTGGTGGGATCCTTTAGATAGTCAAAGGTGGGCAGCCCGTATTGGTTCTCTTCCCCAAGCCCTGAGCCGTACCAGGGGCTGTGTTCGTATGGATACATCCGGTTGAAGGGATGTTCGTGGCCGGTATGGGCCAGGACCATATCCAGCATGACCGCCATATCGTGGGCGTGGGCCGCATCAACGAACCTGCGCAAATCATCCGGCGACCCGTATGAGCGCCGCGGCGCCAGCAAGAAAGTGGGCTCATACCCCCAGTAGTCGTTGGGAGCCGCCTCGTAGACCGGCATCAGCTCGATGGCGCTGATGCCGAGATCGGCCAGATGGTCCAGCTTTTTCATGGCTGAGGCGAACGTACCTTCATCGGTAAAGTCGCCCACGTGCATCTCGTAGATGATCAGGTCCCGAAGCCTGTGTCGCAGCCAGTCGTCATGTTCCCAGCGATAAGATGCTTCACCGACCCGGACGACCGCCGCCGGCTGCTCCTGGTCCCCGGGACCGTCCGCCACCTCGCGTGCGTACGGATCGCAGACAACCAACTCCTGATCGATCACAAATTGATATTGGTAGCTGCCTTGATCCAGGTGAAGTGCTGTTGCCCAGTATCCCGGTTCCCTTTCCGCCAGCACGTCTTGCTGTTGGTTCCAATCGTTGAAGCTGCCGATGAGGTGGACGGATTTCTTGTACGGCGCATAAATGGCAAAAGTGACCAGCCCCTCGCCATGGTCGATGGCCCCGGGTTCAGCCTTCTCCATCGCGGCCTTGGGGTTCATGTCCATCTCGATGTCTCCTATATTACCATCATGAAACCGCGATACTATGCAATCCATCCACCGGTATCTGCATCAGCACCGAGGTGCCTTTGCCAGGCGAAGACCGCAGTTTTAATTTGCCTTTCACGAGTTGGACCCGTTCTGTCATGCCGGAGATCCCAATGCCTTGCATCGGTTGGCCCGATTCCATCAGGCGGGCATCGAAACCGCACCCATTGTCTTCGACTTTGAGCAGAACCCGGGAAGCGCATTTTTTCAGCAGGATGTCGACACTATGAGCCCCGCTGTGTTTTCCAATGTTGTTCAATGCTTCCTGGACAACTCGAAAGACGACGAGTTTAATTTCCTCGGAAAAATTTTCTTCTGTATCTTCGAACCGAACATTTACCGCAATATCCGGATAATATTTTTGAAAAGTAGCGATGTGGCGGAAAATTTCTTTTCTGAGGTCAAATGCATCGTTTGTTTTGCCATTTAGTTGAAAAATGATTCTTCGGGTCTCCTTGATGGTATCGGCCAGGTGACCGACGATTTCTTCAAGCCTGGTAATGGATTTAGGCGGTGACTTTTTTGCACGGGCCACCCTGCATTCAAGCAGCATTTTAATGCCGGCAAGGCTGCCGCAAACGCTGTCATGAATATCCAAAGCTACGGCCTTTCGGTCGTTTTCTATTGCCCGAAGCATGTCGGGAAGCATTTCGCGCTGATCCCGGCTCAAAAACTGCTCAGGAATTGTTGCCAATTCACCCGCCTGGTTCGAAATGGCTTGGTTGAAAAAAAATCTGGCTGTTTTTTCTTGGTCCATGGCTTTCTCCTTTCTTTTGCGACGGTTAGTGCGGTGTTTGGAGAAAGGCTTTTCAAACATCGAGCACAGATTCTGGCCATGGAAGCGGGCAAGCTTGCGCATTCCAAGGGGATCACCAGGATCCGCGGCCTTTTTCTGCAGCGTGTAATTCCTTCTTGGGCTGCTCTGCTACCGGCAGTATTGGACGCCGATTTCGTACCGGGGCAAATTCCCGTCTTCCATGGGGCGCGACCATTTCACCCAGGCGACGGCGGCCGTCCGAATTTCTTCGGGATGCGCACCGCTTGCGCACATACTGCTTCCGTTCTTCAAGCGAATGTAGACCGGAGTGTCTTTTAAAAAGTGCCTGTCGGCGATGAAATGGATCCCGCTGGAACTGCATCCGCTCATCGTTGCCGTGCAGCGGCTGTCATCGAACGGATCCGAGTTGAAGTGGGATATTTCCACCGTCGTGTCCTGCTTATCCTGCCCCGGGCTTTTCATTTTGCACCTCTTTTGAGCGGAGGAAGATCCCCCCACAGCCCTGACTGCAGCCTTACACTGGTACATAATTGCGTATTTTTATTCCCGATCGGATGGAATTTCGGGCAATGGCATCCAATGGGTAACTTCGATATCATCGACTAGATACCCATCGGGTTCCTCGTAGACCAGGTCCGTGCTCCAATCATTTTTGCCGGGATCGAACGTTCTATATCCCATTGTCCTGATCAGCGAATTGTTTCGACCATTTCTAAAGCAGATCAACACCACTTCGTTTCTTTCCGGCAGTTCATCTTCGACCCGCCGCCACCTTATATCCGAGGCTCTATCGGTTTGACGCTGTATCGGTGATATCCCCCTTTCCTCTATACGGATATTTTTCTCATAAAGACCATTTGGCAAATTGACTTCTTTGCCTGCCGGATCATATTCCAGAATGTTCATTGCCCGATCCTCCTTGATGATGTCTTTTTTTTAGGCAAACGATATCCAATGTAAAGAGTCGGATTAAGGCAAAATGGCTCGTGCTTTGCGATAATCTTTTTCAAGGTTTTTGAATTCATCTTCGATTTCTTTGCTGAAATTTTCCCATCCATTTTCTCCGATCAGTTCGTAGGCTTTGATGTCTTCTTTGATCCAAAACATCTTCTGTTCCAAGGCGTTCACAACCCGGAGATAAGTGTCTTTTTTTTCGTCTTGGATCGATCCGACTCTTGCCGCAAAAGCAGCAATTTTTATGTCGTAGTTTTCTGCTCTTGCCTTGAGTTTTTCCAGGGAGAAGTACCCAACGCCGGTGTCCCTGTTTTTCGTTTTTTGTGCTTGAATACGTAACACTTCTTCCACTTTTTTTTGGAGTTTGTCCGTGAAAATATCTTTAATGACATACCCATCCGCTTGAGCAAGGCGGGAATCGCCGATAAAATTGTCATAGGCGGTCACAATGAGGACAGGAAGATGGGGGGTTTTCAGCTTGATCCGATGCAGCAAATCCCATCCTTCAAACCCTTCAAAATAGAGATCGAGCAAAACGATATCGGGCCTGCACGACCGTAGCTCCTCCATGGCATCGCCAAGCTCTTCAACATAGGTAACATGGTGTCCCTCCATGGATAAGTCTTTTGAAAGCAGTTTTTCTGAAAGAATTTTATCATCTATAATCAGGATGTTAGCCATGATTCCGCTCCCGTATTTCTGCAGCGCAGAGGAGTCGGGTAATTGGTGGGACCACTATTTCAGGCCATCATCTGTAAGGTATCTTCAGGAAGGGAACTTGTCCATCGGGAGGGATCTTATTTGGGATACTTTATTTCGGATAATTTTTTTCAGTGATTTAGGAAGGGCAAAGAACAATTATGGGATGAAAAAAGACGCCGGCATCCAAATAGGGGAATAAAAAAAGATAAATCATACTATATGCTGTATATCCGCCGGGTGGGGGAGGAAAAGATCTAAGAAATGTCCTATAATTCAACGGGCCTATGCACGATTATAAGGTTGATATGAGGGCAGTGGGGGGATCTTCCCGGAAGCCGTGAAAAACTCGGAGCCAAGTGGCCGTAGAACCGAACAGGGACTTGATTTCGGAAAATAGGTTGAAGGCTGCCCGGCC
>JAIPEL010000102.1 GCA_021737185.1 Desulfobacterales bacterium
GCTATTATGTTTCAACAGCCGGCCGTGATGAAGAAGTGATCCGGCAGTACATTAAAAAGCACGAAGAAATCGATAGAAAGATCGATCAGTTAGGGTTGTTCGGAACTTAGCCACCTTCAGGTGGCTCCTGAACCAACCGCTTTGAGCGGTTCACAAGTCAAGCCTCCGGCTTTGCCGGAGGTCATGACTTATAGCGGCGGAGCCGCGACTTATAAAAGCGCGAAGCGATTTTATTCTGCGATGCTCGGCGCGGGACGATGGGCTTCCCCGAGGGAATTTAATGATCTATCTTTGATGCCTTCGTAAAAAGTCCCATAATTGTCGCTCCCGCGAAGGCGGGAGCCCAGAACTGTTTGAAATGACTGGATTCCCGCCTGCGCGGGAATGACAAAAAAAGAAAATGACGACTTTTTACGAAGCCATCATCTTTGATGCCTTCGTAAAAAGTCCGAATCGGCCCCTATTCGTCATTCCGGACGAGCGGAGCGAGATCCGGAATCCAGTGATTTCAAGTACATCTGGATGCCGGATCAAAAAAGCCTGCCCCGGACTCGATCCGGGGTCCGGCATGACGCTTCGGGGACTTTTTACGATTTCATCAAGATTACCCCGAAGTAAATTTCGAAGGTATCATATAAACGAATTCGGCAAACGACCTAGAACACCCCCAGTTCGCGCAGGATGTGGTTGATCCCGAGCTTGGCGGCTTTGAGCCGCAGAAATTCGGAGATGGTCGGCTGGTAGGGGCGGGATCTCAGATACATCCGGGCTTCGTTGGGAGTGCGGCTTCCCTTGCGGGCATTGCACCGGCGGCAGGCGCTGACGCAGTTTTCGAAGCTGGTCCTCCCCCCGCGCGACTTGGGGATGATGTGGTCGATGGTCAGTCTTCCGGTCTCCTGGCCGCAGTAGGCGCAGCGGAACCCGTCCCGCACCAGCACGTTGCGCTTGCTGAAAGGAACCCGGTTTCGGTAGAGCACCCGGATCAGCTTGATCAGCTTCAATACGGCAGGGATTTTGAAAGCCGTGCCCTCGGCGCATCGGACGAATCGATCCGAATACCGGAGCACCTGGACTTTCCCCTTGGCCACCATGCACATGGCCCGCTTCCAGTCGACGACGTTGAGAAAGGAAAAATCCGCGTTCAACAGCACGCAGTGCTCCATGGACTCCTCCCAGGATAATTCGCCTTCCCATAGCATGAAGATCGGCCGGTTGTCCAGCACACGAGTTCCCGGCTAATCTCCCCTGTGCCGGGGCCCTTCAACTTGATGATTCCCTGTTGCTGGCAACAGGGATACCACATTATTCCCTCTCCCCTGGTGGGAGAGGTTTACCCGCCTTTGGCGGCGCCGGAGGCGACCAGGGGTCAGGGTGAGGGGGGTAAGATCAGATCGCGCTTTGATACCCTGCAGCTTGTTGGAGCGAAGCGGAAATCCCGCTTTGGCGTGGCTGAAGGGAGATTCAACCGGGACGGATATCGGCAAGTCCCCATAACTGTTCGTTAACGTTTGTATTTCATTGTTTGCCGGCGGAAAAATGGGCTTGAAGTTGCCCCTGAAATCCTCTAAGGAAGATCTCACTTGGCCCGCACAAGCGCGGGGGAGCGCCGTGTATCCAGCCTCCGGGGCGCCGGCGCCGGCGCTTCGGATTTCGATAACGGGTCGAATCATTCCGGGAGACAGAAGGGGATCGCCATGAAGGTACTGGTCAGCGACAATTTGGCAGAGGTGGGAATTTCGATGTTTCAAAACGAGGAAGGAATCGAGGTGGACGTCAAAACCGGCCTTCCTGCCGAGGAGCTCAAGAAAATCATCGGCGACTACGACGCGCTGGTAATCCGAAGCGCCACCAAAGTGACCGAAGACCTGCTCGAAGCCGCGCATCGGCTCAAGGTGGTGGGCCGGGCCGGCATCGGCCTCGACAACGTGGACATCGCCGCCGCCACCAAGCACGGCGTCGTGGTGATGAACACGCCGGGCGGCAACGTCATCACCACCGCAGAGCACGCCATTGCCATGATGCTTTCCCTTTCGCGCAACATCCCCATGGGCACCTCCAGCCTCAAGTCCGGCCGATGGGACAAAAAGATGCTCCAGGGCCGAGAGATCTACAACAAGACCCTGGGCGTCATCGGATTCGGAAAGATCGGGTCCATCGTCGCGGACCGGGCCCGGGGGCTCAAGATGCAGGTGATCGTCCACGACCCCAACGTCACTTCGGAAAAGATCGAAAAGGCCGGCTTTGAAAGCGTTGCCATCGAGGAACTCTACCAGCGGTCGGACTACATCTCGGTTCACGTCCCGAAGATGAAGACCACCCAGAACCTGCTCAACAAGGAGGCCTTTGCGCAGATGAAGGACGGGGTGATGATCATCAACTGCGCCCGAGGCGGAATCGTCAATGAAGACGACCTGTTTGCGGCCATCGATTCGGGGAAGGTGGCCGGCGCCGCCCTGGACGTCTTCGAAACCGAGCCGCCGGGGGAATGCCGCCTCTTCGAGCTGGATCGGCTGATCTGCACCCCCCATCTGGGGGCGTCCACCGCCGAGGCCCAGACCAACGTGGCTGTCCAAGTGGCCGACCAGATCATCCAGTACCTGAAAAACGGGACCATCCTCAATGCCGTCAACGTCCCGTCGGTGACCGGCGAGCTGCTCAACCGGCTCGGACCGTTTCTGAGCCTGGCCGAAAAAATGGGAAGCCTCCAGGCCCAGCTTGCCAAGGGGCCGGTCAAGGAGGTCAAGATCGATTTTGCCGGCGATTTTGGCGACCTCGATCTTTCCCCGGTGTCCACCGCGCTTCTCAAAGGACTTCTGGAGCATGTGGTCAAAGACGACGTGAACTGGATCAACGCCGGGGTGCTGGCCAAAGAGCGGGGAATCACGGTAACCGAATCGACCAGCCCGGAGGCCGACCACTTCGTCAACCTGATCACGGCCACGGTTTTTTCCGATGAAACCGCCACGGTGTCGGGAACCATCTACGGAAAGAGCGATCCGCGCATCGTCAAGATCAACAATTTCGGTTTGGAGCTGATCCCCGAGGGGCATCTGGCCCTGATCTACAACTCCGACAAGCCCGGGGCCATCGGCAGCATCGGCACTACCCTGGGAAAGCACGGCGTCAACATCGCCCGGATGTCGGTGGGGCAGGACGAAGACGGGGAAAACAACATCATCTTCATGAAAACCGACACTTCGATTCCGGCAAAGGTCATCGAAGAGCTCTGCGGACTGCCGATGGTCAAGACGGTCACCCCCCTGGAATTCTGACGTTTTCCCGCTGCGCGGTAAAACAAAGAATGAACACATCTGAAAAACGAACATGGACAGGATCCGGGCAGATTGCTTTTCGGAGAGAAATGATTAAATACATTGGAGAAAACGGTTCGGGTTCATACACACCGGGACGAGCGGAAAGAAGGCTTGGATTGTCTGTATTTATTTTCTAGAAATCACGGGGCGGTGTTCTGCCCCGGGATTTATCGAAAAATCGCGGAGCGCAGCGCCGCGATTTTTGGAGGTGACAATGGCAGAGGAAGAAAAGGGGTTTACGGTAAGGGATCGCAGGTTCTTTTCCGAGACATCCGACGAGGAAAAGGCCGGGACCGCCTCAGAAGAGCAAAAGACCAAGGACGCGCCTGAACCGGAATCTCCTCAACCGGAAGCCGGCGCCGCCGGGACCGGGCCCAAGGCGGGCGGCCGTTCCGAAGCGGGGGCCGCGGACGCCGGTTCGACGTTTCCGCAGATCGACTTTTCGACGTTCGTATTTTCCCTCAATTCGTCTGCGCTGGTTCACTTGGGCGTGCTCGAAGAGCCCGGCACCGGCCAGAAGATCAAAAACCTCCCCCTTGCCAAACAGACCATCGACCTTTTGGGGATGCTCGAAGAAAAGACCCGGGGCAACTTGACCAAGGATGAGGAAAACCTGCTCAAGAGCATGCTCCACGATTTGCGGCTGATGTACGTCAAGGAAAAGAAATAGCCCTGTCCAGGCTGAATCGTTTTCGGTGCCCCGGGGCGGTTGTCAACCGGTATTTGATGCTTACTGTTCCATGCGTCTGGCCGATTCGACCGGCCCGATCAGTGTATCGAACCATTCAGACCCAAAAAGGGAGCAAGGGTATGACAGCCAAATACGACTTACCGACGCGGTTTACAAAAATGAAGATCCTTTTCCCGCTGGCGGTTCTTGCCGCCGGGCTGGTGCTGCTGGCAGGGGCGGGAGTCGCGAATTCCGCGGCGTCCAGACCCGATCCGGTGCCCATGGTGCCCGAATCGTTCACGGAATTGGCGGAAATGGTCGGCCCGGCCGTCGTCAATATCCGGACCGTCAAGACGGTCCAGGGGGGCGGGCGCGTATTCCGACACTTTCAGCGCGGCCCCTTCGGGGACCAGGACCAGTTCCGGGAGTTTTTCGAAAAGTTTTTCGGCGGAGAGGAGCCGCATCGCGACTTCAAGCAGCGAAGCCTCGGATCCGGTTTCCTCGTCGATCCCGAGGGCTTCATCGTCACCAACAACCATGTCATCGAGGACGCCGACGAGATCCGGGTGATTCTCAAAGACGAAAAAGAATACGACGCCGAGATCATCGGCCGGGATTCGAACACGGATCTTGCCCTGATCAAGATCAAAGACGGCAGAAACTTTCCGGTGATGCCGCTGGGAGATTCGGATGCCTTGAAAGTCGGCCAGTGGGTGGTGGCCATTGGAAGCCCCTTCGGTCTGGAGCAGACGGTCACCGCCGGAATCGTCAGCGCCAAGGGGCGCGTGATCGGCTCCGGCCCCTATGACGATTTCATTCAGACCGACGCCTCCATCAATCCGGGCAACAGCGGCGGTCCGCTGCTGAATATGCGCGGGGAGGTCGTGGGGATCAACACGGCCATCATCGCCACCGGGCAGGGAATCGGTTTTGCCATTCCGATCAATCTGGCCAAGGGAATCATCGCCCAGCTCAAGGAGAGCGGAGAGGTCACCCGGGGCTGGCTCGGGGTCGGCATCCAGCCCCTGAGCAAGGAAATGAGGGAGTACTACGGCCTCGAAGACGGCCAGGGCGTGCTGGTCAGCCAGGTCTTTCCCGGCGATCCGGCGGAGCAGGCCGGCATCAAGACCAAGGACATTATCGTGGCCGTCAACGGAGAAAGAATCGAAGACGCCCGGGACCTGACGGCCAAAATCGCCACCCTGCCGGTGGGGGCCACCGCAAAAATACGCATCATCCGCGACGGCAAGGAAAAGACCTTCAACGTCACCATCGCCAAGCGGGAAGATGAGCGCATCGCCTCCCAAGGACGACAGGGGCCCAAAGAAGACGCCTCTTTGGGCATTCGGGTCTCGGAGATTACCCCGGAGATTTCCCGGCGCTTCAACCTGGGCGATGAGGAGGGGATCATCGTCGTCGATGTGACCGCGGCAAGCAAGGCCGAAGAAGCCGGCCTGCAGCCCGGAGACATCATCAAGGAGGTCAACCGCACGGAAGTCCGGTCTGTGAAGGACTTTGAAGCCGCCATCGGGGCGGTCGAATCCGGCGAGCCCCTGCAGATGTTCGTCCGGCGCGGAAACATGGGATTCCTGGTGGTGAAAATCATCAAATAAAACCGCTCTGCGGTTTTATTTGATGAGGGGCGGCTGCGCCGCCGTCCCGTTCGCGAACGGGATTTGATCAATGGTGAAACTTCTGCCGGAGCCTCTGCCTATGTAGGGCACGGCTTGTCATGAGCGCAGTCGAATGGCCTCCGTGCCCTACAAAAAACCCCGACTTCGACCGATAATTTCGAAAGAGGCGGTGAATGGACGCGCTCCGGCGCGTCCGCGTTGCCGGCAACGATCAAATCCCGGCCACGACGGAGCGTGGCTCTCCAAGGCCAAACCCATCGGCATCCGGCGGACCCTGTCTATAGGATTCCGGATAAGCGCATTCCCATTTTTTGCGCCTGCAGGCCGCCTTATTTTCTCTGCGCCGGCAGAGAACATGCCGGTATGTGTTTTATAGCGGCGCAGCCGCGTTTTATAAAATCGCGAAGCGATTTTATCTATGGACATTCTTTCCCCCGCCAAGATCAATCTCTACCTGGAGGTCGTCGGCAAGCGGCCCGACGGATATCACGACATCCGCAGCCTGATGTGTCCGGTGAGCCTGTATGACACGGTCCGGATCCGCATGGGGGGAGATTCGATCACCCTTGTCTGCGACGCCCCCGGCGTTCCGGCAGATGAAACCAATCTGGCCTGGCGCGCCGCCGACGTGTTTTCAGACGCCCTGCGGCGAAAAGGCCGGGCATCGTCCGGGATGAGCATCGAGCTGGAAAAACGAATTCCGGTCGGCGGGGGGCTCGGCGGCGGAAGCAGCAACGCGGCGTCCGTGCTGGTGGCCCTGAACCGGCACTGGCATCATCCGTTCAGCCCGGAAGAAATGGCCCGCCTGGGGCTCCGCCTCGGGGCCGACGTTCCTTTTTTTTTGCTCGGAAAGCCGGCCCTGGCCTCCGGGGTCGGCGAACGGCTCGAACCTTTTGACGGCCTTGCCGCCCGCCCCGTGTTGATCGTCGCTCCGGGATTCTCCATTTCAACCTCCGCGGTTTACGGCGCCCTGAATTTGGCATTGACAAAGTGCCGCAAAAGACATAAAAATTTTCGCTTCAGGGAGCGGAAATTCGAGGTGCCCGGCGATCTGTGCAATGATCTTGAAACGGTTGTAGAGCCTCGGTATCCGGTCATTTCATCGGTGAAAAAAGCCCTGATGGACTGCGGTGCGCAAGGGGCGCTGCTGTCCGGCAGCGGGTCCTGCGTTTTCGGCCTGTTTGCAGACGCCGCCGGCGCCCGGCGCGCTTTTGCGCATCTTTCGCAGTCCCGCAAGTGGCGGTCAACCCTGGTGGACATGATCGTGTAAATGGCATTTCGCCTCGGCAAAAGGACGAAATGCCATTGACTTTGTGTTTCCCCGCGCCCGGCTGAATGGACAAGCCGGCCGGATCGGTACCCGTGATTAAAAGCATTTGTTTTTTTTAAACAAGCGGCGCAGCCGCTTCTTATAAAATCGCGGAGCGATTTTATGGGGCGTCGTCAAGTGGTAAGACACAGGATTTTGGTTCCTGCATTCGGAGGTTCGAATCCTCCCGCCCCAGCCAGCTCTTTACCCAAACGGCCGGAAGCCCTGAAACCGGGGCGATGAACGCCGGGAACGACAAGCAGCGGAGCCGATGGACAATTTACGGATTTTTGCCGGCAATTCGAATCCCAAGCTTGCGGAAAATATTTGCGCGTACTTGGATCTTCCCTTGGGTGAAGCCAAGGTCAAGCGGTTTTCCGACGGCGAGATTCAGATCGAAATCAATGACAATGTGCGCGCCAAGGACATCTTCGTCATTCAGTCCACCTGTCATCCGGTCAATGACAATCTGGTCGAACTGCTGCTGTTGATCGACGCCTTTAAACGGGCCTCGGCCAAGCGGATCACCGCCGTCCTGCCTTACTACGGATACGCCCGGCAGGACAAAAAAGTGGCGCCCCGGGTGCCCATCAGCGCGAAGCTGGTGGCCGACCTGCTGACCGTCGCCGGCGCCAAGCGGGTCATCACCATGGACCTGCATGCCGGACAGATCCAGGGCTTTTTCGATATTCCGGTGGACAACCTCTTTGCCGCCCCGGTGACCATTCGATACATCCGGGAAAAATTCAAGGACGATCTGATCATCGTCTCCCCCGATGCCGGGGGCGTGGAAAGGGCACGGGCGTTTGCCAAGCGCCTGGAGGCCGGCCTGGCCATCGTCGACAAGCGGCGAAACGCCCCCAACGAAGCAAAAGCCATGGCCGTGATCGGCGACGTGAGCGGCAAGGTGGTCTTGATTCTCGACGACATGGTCGACACGGCGGGCACCCTGACCGAGGCCGCCGATGCCCTGGCCCGAAAAGGCGCCAGGGAGGTTCACGCCTGCGCCTCCCACGCAGTTCTCTCCGGGCCGGCGGTGGATCGAATCAATGGATCGGCCATCAAGACCCTCGTGGTGACCGATACCGTTCCCCTAAACCCCAAGGCCGCCGGCTGCGACAAGATCGAGGTGCTCAGCATCGCCGAACTGGTGGGCGAGGCCATCATCCGAAGCCACCGAGGGGATTCGGTGACGTCCCTTTTTGTGTGACGCGCCGCCCGAAGGCTGGATAGGAAAACCGATACAGGAGGATCAAGTCATTGGAACTGGTTGAACTCAAAGCAGAAATGCGAACAAAGACAGGAAACGGCCCGGCCCGGGTGCTTCGCCGCGGC
Organism: Desulfobacterales bacterium; assembly: GCA_021737185.1. GTDB lineage: Bacteria > Desulfobacterota > Desulfobacteria > Desulfobacterales > CAFBRK01 > JAIPEL01. The sequence goes on from JAIPEL010000102.1 coordinate 8,263, forward strand.
GGACAGATACCGGCGGTGCTCTACGGTCCGAAGACCGCACCGGTGAAGCTGGCCATCGGCGTAAAGGACCTGGAAACCGCCTTGAAAAAGGGCAAGGCCGCCCATGGCCTGATGACCCTGGCCGTGCAAAACGGCAAGGAGACCAAAAAGGCGGTCATGCTCCAGGAACTTCAGACCAATCCGGTCTCCCAGGACTTATTGCACGCCGACTTTTACGAGATCGATATGAGCCGCCCCATTCGCGTAAATGTGCCGGTGGTGGTCACCGGAAAGTCCAAGGGCGTGGAAGGAGGCGGTATTTTGCAGGTCATCCGGTGGGAGCTGGAGACGGTCTGCCTGCCGGACCGGATACCGGCCGCCTTTGAGATCGACGTGACCGAGCTGGAGGTCGGCGATTCGGTCCATGTCGAGGAGATCGCCACCGGAGAAGGGGTCGAAATCCCCCACGACGTCAACTTCACCGTTGTGACCGTGGTAAGCCCGAAAATGACCCTGGTCGAGGAAGAAGAAGTCGAGGAAGAAGAAGGCGAAGAAGAAGGCGAAGAAGGCGCCGAAGAGGGCGCTGAAGAAGGAGAGTCCGAGGAGGGCGCTTCGAGCGGCGAATAGGCGTCTTGCCGCCGCTCCACGCGAACCGCCGTGATTTGCGCCGAAGAGCCAAGGACCGGGCAAGATCCCGCTGCGGAAATCGGCTGCTGGCTTGTGGCCGGTCTGGGAAACCCGGGCCAAGAATACAGCATGACCCGCCACAATGCGGGGTTTTTGCTGGTCGATCGGCTGGCCAAATTCCATGGCATCGATCTTCCGGCAGCGGGCCCCGCCGGCAGGATCGTCTGGGCCGGAGGGACCGTGGATGCGGTGCCGGTGGTGCTGGCCAAGCCGCTTTCCTACATGAATCGAAGCGGTCCGCCCCTTCGGAGGCTGGCCGATGAACTTCAGATACCCGTTGAGGCCGTGATGGTCGTACACGATGATGTCGACCTTGTTTTCGGACGAATCAAAATCAAAAAGAAAGGAGGGGATGGGGGACACAGAGGAGTCATGTCGCTGATCGATGCCTTCGGGCGGGACGACTTCGTTCGCCTGCGCATTGGCGTCGGCCGGCCGCCGTGCGGCTTGACCGCCGTCGAACATGTGCTTTCGCGGTTTACCGCCGACGAGGCCCCCATTTTCGACGCGGTGCTCGAAAAAGCCAGGGAGGCCGTCCGGACAATTGTTTGCGAGGGGGTTTCGACGGCAATGAATCGATTCAACGGCAATGAGGGGCAAATTAATCCGGTAAACAGCTGAATGGAGGGTAGAATGGATGTCGTAATGAACAATATCCCATTGGTTTGTACGCTCGTCGGAGTTGCGGGGGTGCTTTTTTCGCTCGTACTGGCCGGAGTCGTCAAGGCTGCCCCGGCGGGAAACGAGCGGATGCAGGAAATTGCAGGCGCGATCAAAGAGGGCGCCATTGCCTATCTGAACCGGCAGATGAAAAGCATGGGGATTGCCGGTGCCATTATTTTCATCATCATTTTCGCCACCATGGGCGCCAAAACCGCGTTCGGTTTTCTGCTTGGCGCCGTTGCCTCCTTCATGGCCGGCTATATCGGCATGCGGGTGTCGGTTCTGGCGAACGTCCGGACCGCCGAAGCCGCCAAAAAAGGGCTGGGGGCCGGGCTTGCCCTGGCGTTCAAGGGCGGCTCCGTAACCGGTATGATCGTCGCCGGCCTGGCCCTGACCGTGACCGCCGGGTACTACGCGTTCACCCATGATGTCATCGCACTGGTGGCCCTCGGGTTCGGCGGAAGCCTCATCTCGATTTTTGCCCGCCTCGGCGGCGGCATCTTCACCAAAGGCGCGGACGTGGGCGCGGACCTGGTCGGCAAGGTCGAGGCCGGCATTCCGGAAGACGACCCGAGAAACCCGGCCACCATCGCCGACAATGTGGGCGACAACGTGGGCGACTGCGCGGGAATGGCTGCCGACCTTTTCGAGACCTATGCGGTGACCGCTGTCGCGGCCATGCTCATCGGCCATTTGCTTTTCCCCAAAATCCCGATGGCAACGGAATTTCCCCTGGTGCTGGGCGCGATCTCCATTATCGCCTCCATGATCGCGGTCTTTTTCGTTCGCCTGGGATCCGGCGGCTACATCATGGGCGCTCTCTACAAGGGGATGTTCGGCGCCGCGATCCTGTCGGCCGTGGCCTTTTACTATGTCACCAATAAGCTGATGGGCGGCTTTCCCTTTTCGGCGATGAACATCTACTACAGCACCCTGGTCGGGCTGGTCCTGACCGTGGTCATCGTCATCATCACCGAATACTACACCGGCATCTACGGGCCGGTAAAGCGGGTTGCCGAAGCATCCACCACCGGTCACGGGACCAACATCATCGCCGGCCTCGGCGTGAGCATGCAGGCCACTGCCCTGCCCGTTCTGGCGATCTGCCTCAGCATCTACGTGGCCTATCACCTGGCCGGACTATACGGGATCGCCATGGCGGCCATGTCCATGCTGTCGATGACCGGCATGGTCATTGCCATCGATGCCTACGGCCCGATCACGGACAACGCCGGCGGCATTGCGGAAATGGCGGAAATGGACGAGAGCGTCCGGGCCGTCACCGATCCGCTCGACGCGGTGGGCAACACCACCAAGGCCGTGACCAAGGGGTATGCCATCGGTTCGGCCGGGCTTGCCGCCCTGGTTCTTTTCGCTGCCTACGTTCAGGAATTCGCGCTGCACGGGGAAGAGGGCGCTGCCGCCATCCGGTTCGACCTGAGCGACGTGAACGTCATCATCGGGCTTTTCATCGGCGGGCTGCTGCCTTACCTGTTTGCTTCCATCGCCATGCAGGCCGTGGGACGCGCGGGCGGCGCCGTCGTCGAGGAAGTGCGCCGGCAGTTCCGTGAAATTCCGGGAATCATGGAAGGCACGGGCAAGCCGGATTACGGCGCATGCGTCGACATCGTCACCAAGTTCGCCCTCAAAGAGATGCTCGTTCCGGCGCTGCTTCCGGTGGTGGCCCCGCTTCTGGTGGGCTTCCTGCTCGGGAAGGTGGCCCTCGGCGGGCTGCTCATCGGCTCGATCGTCACCGGTGTCTTTGTCGCCATTTCCATGACCACCGGCGGCGCGGCCTGGGACAACGCCAAGAAGTACATCGAGGACGGTCACCTGGGCGGAAAGGGAAGCGACGCCCACAAGGCCGCTGTCACCGGCGACACCGTAGGCGACCCATACAAGGATACCGCCGGGCCGGCCGTCAACCCGATGATCAAGATCCTCAATGTCGTGGCGCTGCTGATGGTTCCGTTCCTGCTGTAAAAACGCCGCGGCAAGTCAGTGCCAAGGGGGATCGGCGCTCCGGCGCCGGTCCCCTTTTTTATTGATAAAAAGGCGTCCTTATGATAAATATTTAAACTTCTCGGCCATGTGTTTTTTTTGTAGGCCGGAAATTTCGACGATCGGTGCAACCATGAAAGAAAAAAAGGCCAAAGACGATTCTTCAGCCAAGGGCCCGAGGCGGTTCAAGATCGGGGATCTTGCCGTATACCCCGCCCATGGGGTCGGCCGCATCGAATCGATCGACAGCCGGGTCATCAACGGCGAACCCCATGATTTTTACATCATGAAAGTGCTGGAAAACAGTATGGTGATCATGATTCCCACCGACAATGTGGATTCGGTGGGATTGAGGGATGTCATCGCAAAAAAAGAGATCCCCAAGATCTACGATGTCCTGAAAAAGGATCGGGAGTCGCCCGCAGACAGCCAGACCTGGAACCGCCGCTACCGGGAGTACATGGACAAGATCAAGACCGGTTCCCTCTACGACGTGGCCGAAGTCTTTCGCGACCTTTACCTGCTTCGGATGGCCAAGGACCTGTCCTTCGGAGAGCGAAAACTCTTCGACACCGCCACCGCCCTCCTGCTCAAGGAGCTTTCCACCGCCAAGGAAACCGACGAAGACACGATCATGGGTGAGATCGAGGACCTGTTCCAAGACGTTGGGTAGCCCCCGCCAATCCTTGTCCTCAGGACCAGGTCAGAGGCAATTGGCTCTGCCTTACAGCCTGAAGCGGAAAAATTCGAAGCACGAAATATTCGAATTTCGGATTTAAGACAATCATAGTGATTCATGCCCTCTGGGCTTACCTCAAAGCCGGGTCCCCCGGGCCCGGAGCTTTATTGCCCGATTAGAGGACCCTTGACCGCGAGCGTGCCAGATTCGACCCGGCCGGAATGGGCCCAGGACCGGACGCTTGAACTGGAGGCGTCGGCCGCTGACAGCGGCGTTCGCCTCGATACCTTTGTCGCGGCCGGCGAGCCTTCTCTTTCCAGAAGCCGTGCGGCGGCTATGATCGCAGAAGGCCTGGTGCGGGTCGGCGGCCGGCTGAAAAAACCGGGATATCGGCTGCAGGAGGGGGATGTCATCTCCGTTCGGATTCCGGCGCCCGCCCCCCCTTCCAAACACCTCCCTGAACCGATTCCCCTTCATGTCCTCTACGAAGATCACCGGATCATCGTCGTCAACAAGCCGGCGGGCCTGGTGGTGCATCCGGCGCCGGGCCACGCCGGCGGCACCCTGGTCAACGCGCTGCTGCATCGGTGCCCGGATCTTTCCGGAATCGGGGGAGAGCTGCGCCCGGGCATCGTCCACCGGCTGGACAAGGACACCTCCGGGGCCCTGGTGGCGGCCAAGGACGCCGCCGCCCAGGAGGCGCTGTCGGCCCAGTTCAAGAACCGGTCGGTGGAAAAGACCTATCTCGCCCTGGTATGGGGGAGTTTTCGCGAAGAGGCCGGCGCCGTCGATCTGCCGGTGGGGCGCCATCCCACGGCCCGGAAAAAGATGAGCACCCGGAGCCGGCGGGGAAGGTCCGCCGAGACCCGATGGGAGGTGGCCGAACGCTTCTGTGCGTCGACCCTGCTGCGCGTTCGGATATCCACCGGCCGAACCCACCAGATCCGGGTCCACCTTTCGGCGGTAGGCCGACCGGTGGTGGGCGATCCGGTCTACGGCAAGCGGGGCACGTCAGCCGTTCGGGACGAGGCCTCAAGAAGGCTCGGCAAAATCAGCCGACAGATGCTCCATGCCTGGCGCCTTAGGATCCGGCACCCCTCGACCGGGGAAGAGATGACCTTCGAGGCGCCGCTGCCGGAGGACTTTCGGGAGCTGCTGGAGGAGTTGAGAAAGAAAAATGCCTAGAATGCCAAAAAAAAAGCCCGGAGAATTTCGCGCCCCAGGCCTTTTCTATTTACAGCAACTCGGATCTACGCAGCCTTCTCATCCGGATTGTAGCACAGCCGGCAGCAGTTCAGGCACCGGTTTGCCTCGCGGAGCGCCTCTTCTTCGGGCAGCACCAGGTCGGCCTCGGCAAAGGAGCGGATCCGCTCTTTTACCGGAAGCTCGGGCATCTCGGCCCTTTTGCTCGGCCCCAAGTTCTCGACGTGCTCGAAGAGCGATTCGGGGATGTGCTTTTTGCGAAGCGACCGGTCCACCGGAGCGACCTCCTGGCCGGTCAGGTACAGGTGAATCGCCCGGGCCGCCCTTCGCCCCCCGCCGATGGCCTCCACCACCAGTGAAGCGCCGGTGTAGGCGTCTCCTGCAGCGAAGATGTGGGGAACGCTGGACTGAAGGATCTCCGGGTCCGCATCGATGGTGCTCCAGCGGGTGAAGGCCATGTCCTTGACGCGCCCGTCTTTTTCGGCAAAAGAGACGTCCGGTCCCTGTCCGATGGCGGTGATGATCATGTCCGCCTCCATCAGGGTTTCGGAGCCTTCGATTGGCACCGGCCGGCGCCGCCCGCTGGCATCCGGTTCGCCGAGCTCCATTTTCTGGTACTCCAGGTGGGTGGCGCGGCCGTTTTCGTCGCCGATGATCCGGGTGGGGGCGGCCAGAAAGTGGAAGTTGACCCCTTCGTGTTCCGCGGCGACGATTTCCACGTCGTTGGCCGGCATCTCGGCCCGGGTGCGGCGGTAGACGATGGAAACCTCCTTGGCACCGCAGCGCACCAGGGTCCGCACGCAGTCGATGGCGGTGTTGCCGCCCCCGATGACGATGCATTTTTTGCCGATCGAGATGTCGTAGGGAGGCGTTTCGGACTGCTGGTTCACCGCGAACTTCGTCAGAAAGTCGATGCCGGTGTAGCATCCTTTCAGATTTTCGCCTTCCACCCGAAGCTGATAGTCCTTCCAGGCGCCGATGCCCAAAAAGATCGCATCGAAGCCTTCGGACTCCAGGGAGGCGATGTCAAAATCCTCGCCCAGCCGGACGTTTTCGCGGGGCTCGATGCCCAGGTCGAGGATTCCCTGAATCTCCCACTGCAGCACTTCCTTGGGCAGGCGGTATTCCGGAATGCCGTAGCGGACCATACCGCCGAACTTGGGCATCATGTCGAGGATCGTCACCGCGTGTCCGAGCCTGCGCAAAAAATAGGCGCAGGTCAATCCGGCCGGACCGGCGCCGACCACCGCGACCTTCTTGTCCGTGTCCGGGGCGCAGGGGATCGGCACCCGTTTTCCGGAATTCATTTCGTAGTCGGCCGCAAAGCGCTTGAGCTGATTGATGGACACCGGCTCTTCTTCGATCCCCCGGCGGCAGTAGTCTTCGCAGGGGTGGGGACATACCCGGCCGCAGGTCAGCAGCAGCGGGTTTCGCTCCCGGATCGTGTGGACGGCCCCCTCGTAGTCTCCGCTGCGGATGCACTCGATGTAGCGTGGGATGTCTATTTCGGCCGGACAGGTTTGCTGGCAGGGCGCCAGGGGGTCGTCTTCCGTGTTGAAGTGAAGCAGCCGCTGGCTCATGGTGCGCACCCTGAGGATGTTCTTGGGGCAGGCCCGCTCGCAGGCCCCGCATCCCACGCACTTGGTTTCGTCCACCACCGGGTAGCCGTTTTCCCCCATATGGACGGCGTCGAAGATGCACGCCTGGATGCAGTCGCCGAGGCCCAGGCATCCAATTGAGCAGACCCGCTTTCCGCCGTACAGCGCGGCAAGGGCCCGGCAGCTGTTCACCCCCATGTAGATGTAGCGGTCTTCTGCGCGGCTGCCGCCGTCGCACAGGTTCTTTGAAAGCAGCGGCTCTGCGCTGCCCGGGTCGAGTCCCATGACCGCTGCCACCTCGGCGGCGGTCTCCATGCCGGAAACGACGCAGACGCTCGGGGGCGCTTTTCCGCCCACGACGGCCACCGCGGCGGAAGAGCATCCCGGATACCCGCAGCCGCCGCAGTTGGCCCCGGCCAGCAGTCCCTCGATTTGGGCGATTCTCGGATCTTCGTATACATAGAACACTTTGGATGCCACGCTCAAAATGCCGCCGCAGGCGGCACCCAGGGCCAGCATCGTGACCACGGCTTCGATCATGCCAAACTCCTCG
>JAIPEL010000103.1 GCA_021737185.1 Desulfobacterales bacterium
ATTGAGGCGTCCGGCTTTGGGTCGGCCTTTTTTGCTGCCGCGATTCTGGGCATATTGAATGCTTTTTTCCGGCCCATTTTGATTCTCCTCACCCTGCCTATCAACATTCTCACCCTGGGCCTGTTCACGTTTGTGATCAACGCGATCATGCTGATGATGGTCTCCGGGGTGATCACCGGCTTTACCGTGAGAGGCTTTGGCCCGGCGCTGCTAGGATCGCTTTTGATCAGCCTGGTTAGCTGGCTGTTGACTTCCCTGATCAGCGAGCGGGGCACCATCGAGGTGATCGACTTGCGCAAGCGGCGGGATGGCCGGTGGGAATAGGGGGCCGATTCACTACCGAATTTGATCGAGGTTGAACCGGGAAACGGCCGTTGCGGCAATTTGACGGCCGATGCTGATGGATGCCGTTGCCGCCGGCGAAGGGGCGTTCAGCACATGAATCGTGCGCTCGTCGCCGGAGATGAAAAAGTCATCCAGAAGCCGTCCGTCCGGTGCAAGGGCCTGGGCCCGGACACCGGCACCCCCGGGAGAAAGGTCTCCTGCGGTCACCGCCGGCACGAGATTTTGAAGGGCCCGCGCAAAGGAGGCTTTACTCACGGATCGAAGGATCTCACCGATGCCGGTTTTCCAGTACCGGGCGGCCAGACGCAGAAATCCGGGGTAGGTCAGGGTGTCTAGGGTGTCTTTCAGGGAAAAATCGGTCTTTTTGTACCCTTCCCTTGCCAATGCCAGAACCGCATTGGGTCCGGCCTCAATGCCACCGTCGATCAGCCGGGTAAAATGCACCCCCAGAAATGGAAAGGCAGGATTCGGCACCGGGTAGATCGGGTTTTTGACCAGGCCTTGGCGCTCCGGGGCCATCTTGTAATATTCGCCCCGGAAGGGGACGATCCGAATGTCCGGTGCCAGGCCGCATTTTCGGGCGATGCGGTCGCACTGGAGCCCGCCGCAGTTGATGAGATACCGGCTTTGCATCGGCCCGGCGTCGGTTTGGACGATCAGGGCATCGGATCTGGACTCCATATCCAGAAATCGCCGGCCCGTGTAGATCCGGGCGCCGCTTTGCTGGGCCTCGCGACCGAAGGCCTTGGCGACTTCGACGTAGTCGACGATCCCGGTTTCAGGAACGTGAAGACCGCCGACGCCGGCGACAAAGGGTTCGTAATGGCGAAGCTGTTGCGGTGACAGGCGGCGGACGCCCCGAAGGCCATTGGCTTGGCCCCTGCGCTCCAATTCGTCCAGCAGAGGGATCTGTTCGCGCCGATCCGCAACGACGATCTTTCCGCATATTTCGTGGCGGATGTCGTTTTTCCGGCAGAATTCAACCAGGGCCCGGCGGCCTTCGAAGCAGTTTTTCGCCTTGAGGGAACCGGGCCTGTAATAGAGGCCGGAATGGATCACTCCGCTATTGTTTCCGGTCTGATGGGCAGCCAGGCGGTTTTCGGCTTCGAGCAGAGTGATTCGAGCTCGGGTCTGCCTGGATAGCACCATGGCCGTGGCCAGCCCCACGATGCCACCGCCGACGATGACCAGGTCACACGGTGTGCTCATTTTCGCTCCCCTTTTCATCCAGGTTTCAGAGCTTATTTTTTTAGGGTGGAATCCGATAAAAAGCAAGCCGGTCCCCCCAGCATGAAGCTGCGAAGAGCCACTACGGCCTCTCGATAAAGGAGGCTTTCGCTGCGAAGGGCCGGCCAACCGATGAACCGGGAGGTTTTCATGAAAGATAGCCATAAAAAAGTGGAGGGATTTCATTTTCTTCCGCCGGGTCTGGCTGCCTGGATAAACTCTTTCATTCCGGAGCAAAACTACGACGGGTTGATTCCCTGGACGCCGCTTGAAAAGCCGCTTTCAGAGGCGTCCTTTGCGCTGGTGACCAGCGCCGGTATCAGCTGTAAAAAAGATGAGCCGTTCGACATGGAGAGGGAAAAAAATGACCCGACCTGGGGGGACCCGAGTTTTCGAAAAATCCCCCGTGACGCCACAGAAAGCGACATCCGCGTCAATCACCTGCATATCAACACGTCCTACATCCGTGAAGATATGAACGTGATTCTTCCGATCGCCCGATTTGCCGAGTTTGAGCGCGACGGCGTCATCGGTCGACTCGCCGAAACCCACTACTCATTTTACGGGTTTCAATGGGAGAACGACAGGTTTCTGGATCAGGCCATCGCGCCCATGGCCGAGCAGATGAGTCGGGAGCAGGTCGATGCGGTGCTTCTCACCCCCGCCTGACCGTTCTGCTGCCGGTCCGTGGGACTGGCTGCCCGCTTTCTGGAAGAAAAGGGGTTTTCCACGGTGGTGTTGACGCCGACCTGGGAATTTAACCGGGCGGTGGGAATCCCCCGCCAGGTCGCCGTTGAGTATCCCTACGGCCGCCCGATTGGCCAAGTGGGCGACGTGGCGGGGCAACGGGCGGTGTTGCTCGAGTCGACTACTTTTTTAAAAGAGGCCGAAAAGCCGGGCGCGGTTCGACACCTGCCCCTCGAGTGGCCGGAACCGCCCAAAGACACGCATTGGCATCCGCCGGAGATGAGCCCGATTATCGCCGCAAACCTGGAAGAAATCAAAAATGCCAGGAAGAAGTGAAAATTGGTCAGTAGTTGATGAAATCGTAAAAAGTCCCCGAAGCCTTCGCCGCGCTTGATCTGGCCTTTATAAGTATCAGAAAATACTGGATTCTCCTTCGACTTCGCTCAGGATGGTGAGCCTGTCGAACCACCGCCTACGCGGGAATGACGAAAAAGGGAAATTCGGACTTTTTACGAAACCATCAATAGTTGATGGGTCGATGGGTCGATTGGGACAGCCGGAGATCTAAAAAACCGTCGTTTTTCCCATTCGACCACTTGACCATTTAACCCGCCTCACCACGTGACGCTCATCATCGTGCAGTTCAGGCCGCTGCCGATGCCCATCAGGGCGATGTGATCGCCGGATCCTGTCCGGCCGGCTTCCTCGGCCTGGGCCAAGGTGATCGGAAGAGCGGCGGGACCGATGTTTCCCAGGGTCGGAAAGTTGAGATGGAATTTTTCAAGGGGCAGGCCGAGAGTGCGCGTCAGCGCATCCATGTTCCGCCGGCTCACCTGGTGGGGGATGTAAAGGTCGATGGCGTCGTCGCTCCAGTTTTTAAGCTCGCGGTTCGCCTGCTGCCAGGTTTCATGGGCGAGGGCCACGCCGTGGATCAGAACGCCGTGGGCATCGGCGATCATCCGGTCCGGCTGGCCCAGGCAAAGACGGCTGTGCTGGGTGGCGGCCCGGGTGACTTCCCCGTTGATCACGTGACCGGTCCGTGAAAAGCGTTTGTGGGTCAGGAGCATGGCCACGGCACCGGATCCGAGGGTCAAGGTGGCAAAATTGTCCCGGAAATCCTTTTCCGTGGCATTGTCGGATTCGAGCCTGGCCAGGGTGGCCTCCACCGCCTCCTGGGACCCCTCCCCGTCTACGATCATCCCGTAGCGAATGATTCCCGCCTCGATCATCAGGGTCATGCTCACCAGGGCGTTGACAAAACCGAGGCAGGCATTTCCGATATCGTAGTTGATGCAGGTCGGAGACAGGCCCAGATTTCCATGAACCAGACAGGCCACCGACGGTTCGATATAGTCTTTGCTGACCGACGTGTTGATCAGACACCCGATCTGAGCCGGATCGATGCCGGACTGTTCGATGACTTTGCGGGCGGCCAGGGTGGCCACATCGCTGGGCATGGTCCCGGCGTCCCAGAATCGGCGTTCCAGGATGCCGGTCAGCCCGGCGATGGTGCCCCTTGGAATCTTCAACCGCTGCATGGTCGACGAAAGCCGCTCCTCCATCGAAGAGGAGCTGATGCGGTGGTCGCCCAGTTCATAGGCCGTGGCCTCGATGGTGACGTTTCCGGATTTCATTGCCGGGAATTCCTGATAAATTCGCTGTCGCGAATTTATGGATATAGGGATTAAACTCGATGCCGGCACTGGTGCCGCCGGTGTCTCGGCCGCGAGGTGAACCGGAATAAATACTCCATCAGGGGCCGATTGTAAAGATCCGGGCCCGGAGGACCCGGCTTTGAGTTAAGCCCGGAGGGCATGAATCCCTTTGGTTCCATTAAATCCGGAATTCGAATATTTCGTGCTTCGAATTTTTTCGCTTTGGGCTGAAAGGCAGAGCCAATTGCCTCTGACCTGGTCCTGAGGACCAGAATTGTGAGACTGCATTCAACCCTGGCTTCGGGACAGTTTGCAGATGGTCTTTACGGGCGGTATTGAGGCGGCTCATAGTTGGCGATGTAAAAATCGTCGATCAGTCCCTCGGATTTGAGGGCTTCGCCAAACCTCCGGGCTGCGTCCTTGTCCTGGAACCGGGCGATCCGGACCTGGTACCATTGCTTTTGACCGACCGGATTGGCCGTCCAGTATACGTCCAGGCCTTGTTTTTCAAGTTCGGCCGCAAAGCGGCGGGCGTGCTCTTCTTTCAAGTATGCCGCCACCTGAATGGTGAACTTTCCGGTCGCCTTTGCCACCGGAGCCGCTTCTTCCGGCGGCTTTTCCGATTTGAACAAGTAGCCTGCGGTGTTGACGACGAGGATGATCGCAGCGACGGTGGCAGCGGTAAAAAATACCCACAGGATTGCCTGCCGCGCGGCCGGCGTCTTTTTCAACCACGCAACGGCCAGCCTTGCCCTGCGGGCGGCGGAAAAAGGCGCTTCTGTTGTCCTGCGGGCAACGATGCCGATGGTAAGGACGAGCCGGCGCCAAAGCCCCGGGCCCGATCGTCTTCGGGGTGATGCCGGCGCCGCGGTCTGCGGTTCGGAAACGGTGAAATGCCGGAGCAGGGGGCGAATCTGATCCGGATCCGTGTTTTCCAGAAGCCGGCGTCCGGCCTCGATCCACTTGCGGTTTTGCTCGTTGGTTTGAATCGATTTCAATGTGGCGGCGATGCCGGCCAGCAGCTTCGGCTGCGCCGGGCGGTTTTCTGCTGCACGCACATAGACCGGCAGGGCCCACTGGTCGGCGCGGCCCTGCTCTGCGAACAATTCCGATAGACGCCTGACCAGATCCGAAGGTGTGCCCGGAGCGGAGGATTCGATCAGGCGATGGTAGGTTTGAAGAGCGGAAAAATCGGTCCGCTCTTCCATCAGACAATACCGTGCCAGCAGCTCCTGGATTGCCGCATTGTCAGGATGGGCGTTTCCGATTCGGGCAGCCAGACGCTGATCCTGCCTCCGGAGCCATCCCCGGCTTCCGGCCTGGCGCAGCCAGATCTCCGCCAGGCCGGCATCTTCCGGATGGCGGGCCAGATAAGCGGTGATGAATTCCCCGGAGACGGCGCGCTGGTCGATCCGGGCGGCATAAAAACGGGCCAGGTGGTCGGCAAGTTCACGATACACGCGCTTTCGGCCCCGGGGCGACAACAGGAAGCTGTCATAGGCGGAAAGGGCTTTTCGATAACTTGCTTCTGCTTCGGCAGCGCTTCCCGCCCGCTCCCAATCTTCGGCTCCATGCAGGTGGCTCCGGACGCTGCGGATGCCTAAGGCCGTGTAGGCCGCCCCGGCCGCGAAGAAAACCCCCAAAAGGATCGCTGCCGCCGGCAGCAGGGTGGACGCCGGCGTCAGCCCGTTGCCGGTCAACGGTGGAATCGACAACACCGCCGCACCGCCGAAGACAATGGCGGTCCAAAGGCGAAGAGCGTAGTGTTTCAAGGCGTGTAGCATTGTATATTATCGATCTGGCTGCGGTTTTTGCCCGGAGCCTGATTTGTCGGCCGATGTCCGGGGGCAGACGGGTTCATTGCTCCTCCTGACGATGATCGAATCCGGGCGGCAAAAGGGCGGGGCTTCCGAGGATCCGTCCGTCCGGGGTTTGCCCCGGACGCAGGGCCACCTGCACGGCGCCAGGGTCGGAAGGTCCCGCCGGCATCCCGGTGCTCGGATCCACGGGCGTAAAACGGATGTTGTCCGGTACGGGAAACTCCCGCGCCGGTTCACCTTCGAAGGCCCTTTTCATGAAGTCCGCCCAGATCGGGGCGGCGCCTCTGCCCCCTGTGACGCCCCTGTCGTTGCGGTCCCGCAGGCCGGCCTCCCGGTCGAAGCCCACCCACACCGAACAGCTCAAGGTGGGGGTATAGCCGGTGAACCATGCATCGCGAAAATCGTTGGTGGTTCCGGTTTTGCCGGCGGCCGGCAGGCGGAAGCCGAGACGGCGGATGACCTCCCCGGTACCGTTTTCGATGACGGCCTGCATCATGTCCACCACCTGGTAGGCGATCTCCGGGTTCAAGGACTTGCGGCCGCTGACGATCCGTTCCTCAAGCACGTGTCCATAGGCGTCTTCCACCCGCTGGATCCAGAACGGATCATGACGGATTCCGCCGGTGGCAAATGTGGCAAAGGCCGATGCCATCTCCAGGGGGCTGACGCCGGAGGTTCCTAAGGCCACGGAGTAGACAGGATCAAGGGGGCTTTGAATGCCGCATTTTTGCGCGGCCTGGATCACGGCGTCGGGACCGATCTGTTCCACGATCTGGGCGGCGATGGTGTTGACGGACTGGGTAAAGGCGCGCTTGAGAATCATCGGGCCGCGATGTCTCCTGGAAAAGTTCTGCGGTTCCCAGTCCCGGGCGCCGACCACGGGAATTCTCACCGGCCGGTCCACGGCCACCGTTGCCGGATGCAGGTTTTCCGTTTCAAAGGCGGCATAGTACACGAAGGGCTTGAATCCCGACCCCGGAAGCCGCTGGCTGTAAACGGCTCGATTGTATTCGGTTTCGGCGTAGTCGCGTCCTCCGACCATGGCCTTGACGGCGCCGGACCGTGTTTCGACGGCCGTCAGCGCCCCCTGGGGGCGGCGTTCCGCTTCGGCTTTTAAGACGCCCAGCTCCTCGTCCAAAGTCGCGAGCCCGTCCTGAACCGATGCCACCGCCCATGCCTGAAGCTGGGGGTCGAGGGTGGTAAAGACCTTCAGTCCGCCGTGGTAGACCACCTGGGCGCCGTATTGCGCTTCTAACGAGTCGATGACCAGATCGAGAAAGTAGCTTCCGCTTCGGGCCGAGGATCGCAGCGGTTCGAGCACCAGCTCCTGCTGGGCGGCGGCGCGGGCGTCTTCCGGGGAAATATAGCCCACATCGGCCATTCGAATCAGTACGATCCGCTGCCGCTGTCTTGCCCGTTCGAAGTGCCGGTAGGGGTTGTAGCGGGTCGGGGATTTCGGCAGGCCGGCCAGCATCGCCGCCTCCGAAAGGGTCAGGTCGGCCGCGGGTACGCCGAAAAATATGTGCGCCGCCTGCTCGATGCCGAAAGCGCCGACCCCGAAGGCGATCTGATTCACGTAGGCTTCGAGGATTTCCTCTTTGCCGTAGCTGGATTCGATCTGCACCGCCACCAGCATTTCCTTGAATTTCCGGAGCCAGGAGCGTTCGAAGCTGAAAAACAGGTTCTTGGCAAGCTGCTGGGTGATGGTCGACGCCCCCTGGATTTTTCCGGGTTTGAAAAGGGTGACGTAGAGCGCCTTGAGCGTGCGGAGCTTGTCGATGCCGTGGTGGTCCCAGAAACGGTGGTCTTCGGTGGCGATGACCGCGTTGATGAAGTGGTGGGAAACCCGGCTCAGGGGGACCGCCTCTCTGCCTCCCAGGACCATCACCCGCTGTCCGTCGGCGGCGAAGATTTCCGTGGGCGGGGTTTCGATGATTCGGCTCAGGGGATGGGGAATCTTCGGAAGGTCCTCTAAAACGACGAAGAAAAGCCCGATGGCGGCAGCGGCTGCGATGCCGGCAATTAAAACAGCCAGGTAAAAAAGCAGGCGAAGCTTCCGAAGCAGACCGAAAGCAACACTCACAGCGTCCCTCCGGTATCGATTTCAGTCTCTTCGGGCAACGGTGCGGCCGCGGCTTCCAGATCGAGCCGGAGGCGCCAGACCGCCCAGTCCCTGGCCTGCAGGACCATGACCATGGTTTTCCCCTCCGATTCGAACTCCAGGCCGATGTCGACGAATCCGGTCAGGGCTTCGTCGGAAACCCCGACCCGGGTGATCGGCCGGGAAAGCGCCAGAATCCTTTCCGGGGCCGGCAGAATGCTTCTTCGGATTTCCTCCGGCTGGTCTGCCAAGGCCTCGAAAAAACGACCTGCACGATAGATTCGATTCTTCAGACGCGGAAAGTCCTCCAAAACCCCCTCTGAAAAGTCTTGCCGCTGCTCGAGACGGCCGAGCAGATCGGGCGGGACCGTGAGCTCTCGAAGCACCCGGTTTTCCATATCGAGGAGAAAAATCTTGATGCTCCTGCCGAACTTTCTAAAATAGGTGCGCTCCCAGCGGCCGGTGCTCTGAATGCGCAGCAGCTCGAAGGGGGAAGCAATGTCGCCGGCCACGGCAGGGGGCAGCTCCAGGTACAGGCCGCGGAAGTGTGCGGCGGAGAGCATGACCCCATGGCTCGGTGCCAGGGCTTCGGCGATCTCGGAAAGGGTTTCGGCCCCCCGGGCGAGGCGCTGGGTACTTTGCCGGTCCGTGACGATCTGTTCCAGTGTTTTTCGTGCAGTGAGGGTTTCCTTGCCCTTTTCCCAGATGGCGCCGGATTGGGGCCGGTGGCTGTTGGTGCGTGCCAGGTATGCGCCGAGCATCTGTTCGACCCAGTCGAAGCGCAGTTCGGCCAGGGCAAGGCTGTAGACCGCGATGGCAAGCAGTATCACCCGCAGGGAGAAAAGCCGGGAAAGCCATTCTCTAACGTCTTGGGGTTCGGACCAGTTCATGGGCGGGGAGATTAGCGTGTATCGGGCGTTTGGTCAAACAATTGGAACCGATTGACATTTTCCGAAGATCCGTTTAATGTCCCGGCACATCGTTGGGGGTGCCGGCATCGCCGGCTGAGAATCCTTATAAAGGATACCCTTTGAACCTGATCGGGTTAATACCTGCGAAGGGAAACGGGCCGCGCACTCATCAGCCGCTTTCCTCCGCAAGGGAAGCGGCTTTTTATTTGGGGGCTGCCGCCAAGGCTCCCATCGCCTGAATCGTTGCGGGCAACACCCGGCTGAAAAAAGGCGCTTCCAACCCGCATCGTCATCCCAATCCCATTTTATCGGAAGGAGCATCCATGGAAATCGATGAAATCTCCATCTCTCGCGCCATTATCGACCGCTACCATGAAAAACTCAGCGCCAATCTGGAATCGGACGTAGCCATCGTGGGAGGCGGCCCGTCCGGTCTCGTAGCCGGCTACTACCTGAGCCGGGCCGGCAAAAAAGCGGTTCTGTTCGAGCGGAAACTGAGCATCGGCGGCGGCATGTGGGGCGGGGCCATGATGTTCAATGAAATCGTGGTACAGGAATCGGCCCTGCCCATTTTGGACGAGTTTGGCGTCCGGTATCGGAAATATGAACAAAACTGCTACACGGCCGATTCGGTGGAAGCCGTGTCGAGTCTGACCGCAGCGGCGGTCAAGGCCGGTCTGGTGATTTTCAACTGCATGAGCGTCGAGGACGTGATGATGCGCGAACACGGACTGGTCGGCCTGGTGCTCACCTGGTCGGCCGTGGAAATGGCCGGGCTTCACATCGATCCGCTGGCGGTTCGCTCCCGCTTTATCGTCGATGCCACGGGCCACGCCATCGAGGTGGTTCGCGTCGTTCAACAAAAAGTCCCCGGTAAACTGGCCACGGAAAGCGGAAAAGTCGAAGGAGAGAAATCAATGTGGTCGGATCGCGCCGAAAGTCTCACGCTGGAAAACACGCGGGAGGTCTTTCCCGGGCTTTACGTGGCCGGCATGGCCGCCAACGCCACCTTCGGCGGACCCCGGATGGGGCCGATATTCGGGGGTATGCTGCTCTCCGGCAAGAAGGCGGCCGAAGAATTGATTGCGCGGTTGTGACGCCATGGCCGGAAGCACCCCAAAAACAGATCCGGCGAGCCGGTTTTCCGCGCCGCCGACGCGTATCTACTGTTTTGCCGATTCGGTTTCGCTGACCGAAAAGCTTCTCTCGGCCGGGGCCAGGATCATTCAATACCGGGACAAGACCGTTTCTGATGAGCGTTTCAGAAAGACTGCGGCGGCGATGCTTTCTAAGGTCCGAAAAGTGAAAGATGCCATTTTGATCGTCAACGACAGGGTCGATGCGGCGATCGATATCGGCGCAGACGGCGTCCACGTAGGGCAGGAAGACGAGGACTGCCGAAACGTTGCCAAGCGGGTCCCCCCGGAAATGATCCTCGGCGTGTCGGCCCGATACCCGGACCTGGCCCGAGCGGCCGAACGCGCCGGAGCGACCTACGTCGCCGCCGGAGCAGTGGCCGCCACGCCGTCGAAGCCAGAGGCCCCGGTGATCGGGATCGCCGGACTCGAACAGGTGGTTCAGTCCGTCCGGATTCCAGTGGTCGCCATCGGCGGCATCGACGAACGAAATCTATCGGCGGTGCTGGCGGACGGCGCCCGCTACGCCGCCGTGCTTTCCGCCCTGAACCGAGCAGACGACATCCCGTCGATGTTTCGGCGCCTGTCGGGCATCGCCGCCCGGTTTCCCGTGGCCTGATTCGGTGCCGCGATATCCGATTCACCGCGCAGAGGGCGCGGAGAATGCCCGGAGAAAATGGAAAGCGCGGGTCGGAATCAAGCCTTTCGCCGGCCGGTGGGATTCAAAATTCCAAATTCAAGATTCAAGATTCTCCGGCGGGAGATTTGTATGAAACTTTGGGTCTTAACCGGCCAGTTTGATCAAAGGTGAAACTTCCCAATCCGTCATCCCGGCCGCAGCGAAGCGGAGAGCCGGGATCCAGGGAAAAACTGGATGCCGGATCAAAAAAGCTTGCCCTGGACTCGATCCAGGGTCCGGCATGACGAACCTTATATGTCGAAGTTTCATACGATCGCCGCCTCTGGCCGGCCTTGCCCACCAGTTTGATCAACCGTGAAACTTTTGTCGGAGTCTCAGCCTATGTAGTGAACGGCCTCCGTGCCGTTCATGAAGGCACGACACGGAGGTCGTGCCCTACAAAAACCCCGGCTTCGACCGAAGTTTCATACGAGCGCCGCCTCTGGCCGGCTGCACCGACCAGTTTGATCAAGGGTGAAACTATGCCATTTTGGCATAGTTTCACATAAGCCCCGAGCGAAATGAAAGCGTTTTTCAAGTGTGGATAAGGTTGCCAAAAAGCCGGTTGCCATTTATACAGTCGCAGAGAACTGACGGAACAAAGGAAGGGGCAATCGGAAGAAAATGGACTTTTTATCCGCCGCCATCACGCTGTTTCTGATCATGGATCCGCTGGGAAACATCCCGGTCTTTCACTCGGTGCTGGAGCATGTCCCTGCCGGAAAAAAGACCCGTGTGATGGCCCGGGAGCTGGTCTTTGCCTTCCTGGTGCTGCTGGCCTTTCTCTTTGCCGGTGAAACCATCCTCGGGGTGCTTGGCCTGAAACGGCCGACCCTGGGCATCGCCGGCGGACTGATCCTGTTTCTCATCGCGCTTCGCATGGTCTTTCCTTCCCAGGGGCTTGCCGGCGCCGAAGACAGCAACGACCCCTTCATCGTGCCCCTGGCCGTTCCCCTCATTGCCGGGCCGTCCGCCATTGCCGCACTGCTGCTGCTGGCCAGCCGAGATCCGGACCGGATCTGGGTGTGGGCCGGCGCCCTGTCCGCTGCCTGGGTGGTTTCGGCCGCCATTCTCCTTTTGTCCAACCACCTGCTGCGGTGGATCGGCCCCCGGGGCGTCCGGGCCGCGGTCAAGCTCATGGGAATGCTGCTGATCATGATCGCGGTGCAGATGTTTTTGGACGGGGTCAAGGAGTACATGGGATAAAATCGCTGCCGCGATTTTATTGGCGTTTCGCTTCGCGAAACGGAGAAAAGAGTTTCCATATATCTTACTCCAAAATTGCGATCCCCATCTCCTACGCCACAAAATGAGGAGGAAGGAAACCTATAAAGCAATAGACCCCTGAAGTCCCCTTGATTTCAAAACCAGAACTTCCGAAGGCACTCCAAATGGAGTCAATATTTTTTGATGCTCCAACTTCCACCGTTCATGATCGACGTATGCTTCAAGGTGAACAGGACGGCAACCACCCACAATAGACGGACGCATTCGGAATACAGCCATCCAAAGTGACGATACGATCCGAGACGGCAGGGTCACACCTTTTGTGAGGCTCGCGAGGCAGACAATGCCGCGGAAGCTCGCAACACGGCGTGACTCCGAGAAAAAGCGCCGAATGTCTTCCTCCGATAGGAGATCTAAAACGTAGTTGGAGACAACGCGGTCAACTGAATGATCGGAGAGCGGAAACCGCACGGCACCATCGGACAATATCACCTTCGCCCGCTCGCCGTATGCCTCCAACCGTTTCTTGGCTAGGCCAACCATAACGGGGCTTATATCGCAGCCGAGATAAACGGCGGAGGAAGGCAAGAGTTTTTCAAGAATCCGAGCCGCGAACTTACCTGTACCGCAGCCAAATTCGAAAACGCTTCTGGCGTTTTGAAAGCTCGCATGGGCGATAAGCTCGTCAAGTGCAGGGTCTTCGTAAAAGCTCTGGCTGTCCTGCTTTTTGCCGAATCTGTCGTAGTATTCCCGCGCGGCAGAGTGGTTTAATACCGGTTCTTTTTCAGGCATGTATATGTATCTCCTTGTCCCCTGCCCAACGTCGGCTCCAATGCCCTTGATAGGCGGGCCGTATGCGGAGCGAAGCGTAGCTCACGGTCCGCCCTATCAGTTTTAATATGTTGCATCTTGATCTGTTTGGCTGCATTTCCGGAGGCGATCCGCTTGTTTTCTCCGGGCCGGAAAAATTTAAGATCGCCCCTGACGGTCTTGCCCCGCGAGGTTGTTTTTACCTCCAGAATGCCTTCCTGGTATGCTGAATATTCATGGGTCGAATATAAGCGAAAAACGACCTTTGCCTTGTCATTTGCATGCGCCGATGCGTTTGCCCATAATCACGGTCGTTATGGTCATGCCGCCGGCTTCCGGTCCCATGACCGTCTCGGTGCTGCCTTCAAAGGTGTCTCCGTTGAATGTGATCCGGCCGGTGCTCTTCATCTTCGCGCCTTGCTGGTCGCACTCCATGGTGTAGGTGACGGTGTTGCCTTTTGTATTCATGTCGGTGATTTCACACCCCTGGCCGCCGGCGGCTGCATTGGGTACCGGGTCCTGCTGGTCGAGGCATTGCACCACTGTTTGCGGCGGCATCGCGCCCGGCATGCCAGGCATTTCAACCTTGGATGTGATCTCGTACTTGCCTGGCATCAGATCCAGCCCCCAGGCGGGAGGAACCGCGATCAGCATGCACAGCATCAACCCTGCGACTGTTCTTTTCATCATCTTTTTTGCTCCTTTATTGATGCTTCGACAGGAATGAAAGAACCGCTTTGTTATAGGCCGGTGGGTCATCCTCATGCACGATGTGCGATGTATTTGCGATTTTGACTCGCTCGGCATGTGGAAGAAGCTCCTCTAGCCTGTTCGCCAACTGAATAAACAGACCCGCACTGTGCTGACCTGTGACCAGCAGCGTCGGCGTCTGGATGTTGTTTACGTCTTTCGAATCCAGCGGTGGGAAACTGGAGTCCAGAAACTCCGCCCGAATCGCATTGGCGCGCATTTGTTCCAGCCGTTCTTCAGACAAACGATTATAGAAATCTCGGCCAAGAATAGCCCTACCGACGATACGCATTGCAGCTTCCATATCGTCTTGCTTCGCGGCCTTCGTGGCAGGGGCGATTCCCGTAGCACCGAATTTGATGAGGTCGATTGCAGCGCGTGGCCGAGTTGCCAGTAGCCTGAGGATCTCTGTTGGTTTCGGGGGATCACTCACAAAGAGGGTAATGACGGGCGGTTCGGTCAAGGCGAGGCTGCGTACAAGCTTCGGCGCCCTTATGGCAAGCAACAGACAAAGAAATGCCCCGTTGGAATGGCCGACGAGGTGCGCCGGTGAGGCATCAAGAGATGCGAGCACAGCCTCCAGATCATCGACGTGTTCGACCATCGAGTAGCCGGTATTGTCTGCAATTGGCTCATTCGGCCAGTGATAACGCCGACTGTAGGCGATGACGCGGAAGTGCTGGGCGAATGCGTCTTGCTGGAATTGCCACGTTCGGCAGTCGCTGGCCGACCCGTGAACCAGCACAAGTGGTTCGCCTTCACCGTTTTCGGAATATTCGAGTGAAGTTCCGTTGACTTCCAAGGCTGTCATTTCACCTCCTCGATATCGGTCCACGGGGTCGGGCCGAAGCCAACGGCGAAGCCTGATGGGTAATACTTGTCCTGCGAAGCCTTGGCGAAGCAGGATGCCAAATGAAACCGGGAATGTAGTGGCGGCTGGCTCTGGCCATGGAGGCAATCCAAATCCGAGTGAATACCTATACGCTTGTTTTTGATCCAGAAAAACGCGCTATAGGCCTATTTTGAGAGCCTAATTTCAAACTATTCATCGCTATAACAACGAGTTGCCGTGGTTAGACCCCAAGATCGCAAGATCAGACCCCAAGATCACCAAGATCAGGTGAGACTCAAAGGACAGCGTTGAGGTCACCAGCGAGTAAAGCGATTCCGGTCAAACGACCGTTTGCGATTTATTTTTCGCATTTGATTACAAGCAGATTGCCTACGGTTTCGTACGTTACCGCAAAATCAAATTTTTGGAATTTTTCTGTATGATCGTTCACCGCTCTTGAAATCAACTTGCCGCTACTTGCTAAACCCTCAAGGTATTTGTCTGCCCAGCGATGATTTCTGATCAACGTTGTAAAATAGATTCGACCTTTTCGGGTAATAACATCTTGCAATTGTTTCAGCAATGGACCTGTGTCGTGAAGGCAATGCAGCAAATTTTCTGAAATAATGGTAGTAAACGTATTCTTTTGAAACGGGAGATGGAGTGCATCTGAGTGAAGGAAAACCAGATTTTCCGGTACATTGCCGTTTTGTTTCATTAACCTGGATTTGGCCATTCTGAGCATCTTAAGGGACTGATCTACAAGGACCGCCGGCCGATCAGTGCGTTGACCATATATTTTTGCTGTAAACGCAAGAGAGCCGCAGGCAAGATCCAAAACATACCCTTCAAAGGAAGACCGGAGAGCCTCATCGGCGATTTCTTGGAAAATTTTTATTGAATATCCCCAAATAAGACGATTGTAGATTGGATTGCATGCAATCAGGTCATATACAAAACCAAATTTACTATCATATTCGTTACCGCTTTCGTCGGTAGGCAAAACCGAAAAAATATTCGGCTCAACTGACCTGAGCGTTACCTCATCCCGCAACATCGATGATAATTTATTCTCGTCAAAAATTCCTACGGTGGCTTAACTATTTTTTAAAGATAGCGACCTGTATAAGCGGTTTCAATGAAGCGAATCGGAATTGCAATCCGTATATTTTTCATCTATTTAAGCGATGCTGCAATTTCAGAAAGATCTACACCAAGTACCAACAAATGGGGTCAGGTCTTGAATTATCAGTTATGCGTTTATTATCTTGCTTATGGTTGTATAGTGAAGTCCGATATGTCGAGCGATTTCAGTCATGGAATAGCCGTTCTCAAAATAAGCCCTATGAATAGCGCTATTTCTTTCTTTTTTGCTTTTAAGCTTCTGTGTCGAGAAAATTTCTTCAAGAGCAGCGCGGTTGGCATATCTTTGCT
>JAIPEL010000104.1 GCA_021737185.1 Desulfobacterales bacterium
CACCATTGATCAAATTCCGTCGGCGGCGGGACGGCGGGGCTCGTTTGAACCTTGAACCTGGAATCTTGAACCTCTGAACCTCTGAACCCTGCCTGTGCGGCGACCTGTCCGGCGTAGCCAAAGGCGAAGCGGGAAGCGCGCAGCGCGAAGACGTAAACCCTGGAACCCTGAACCTTTTAACTCTGAACCCCCTATGCCCAAATACACCTACAAGGCTCTGAACGAAAACGGCCGGCGGATTTCCGGTGAGATCGAGGCCGAATCACCGGGCAGCGCCAGCACGGCCCTCAGCGAAAGAGGATTCATTCCCATCGATATTGCGGAAAAGGGCAAGCTTTCGCTGCGGTTCGACTGGGAGATGCTCAAAGCGCAGCTCACCCAGATCAAGGCCCCGGAGCTGATCCTGTTTACCAAGCAGCTAAAGACCATGCTTCGCTCGGGCGTGCCTATTCTCAAACTGCTGGAAGTGTTGGAAAACCAGACCGAAAATGCAAAATTGAAATACGTGATCGGAAGGATCACCCAGGATATCCGGGAAGGATCCAGCCTTTATGATGCCTTTCGCCGACACCCCCGGGTGTTCTCACCCTTATATTGCAGCATGGTTCAGGCCGGAGAGGCCAGCGGCGCCCTGCCCGAGATTCTCGACCGGCTTACCTACATCACCGAACACGAATACAAGGTCAAGTCCGACATCAAATCGGCGCTCCAGTATCCGATCATCGTCTTGACGTTTCTGATCATCGCCTTTTTCGTACTGCTCACTTTCGTCATTCCAAAATTCATCGGCATCTTCCTGCGCGCCGGGATCGACCTGCCGGTTCCGACCCAGATCTGTCTGTTGCTCTACCGCCTTTTATCCAATTACTGGATGTACCTTCTGATCGGCGGCGTCGGCCTGATCCTGTTTCTGTACTACTATCTTCGCACCGAGCAGGGAAAGTTTCTGCTCCATTCCGCGCTCATGCGTCTGCCGGTTTTCGGCCCGCTTTTCTTGAAAGCGGCCATGTCCCGATTTTCCAGTATTTTCGCAATTTTCCAGGCAAGCGGGGTAGGGGTGTTAGACGCCATGAAAATCATGCACGGCACCATCGGCAATGCCGCCATCGCCAGGGAGCTGGACCAGATCAACGAACGGCTGGAGCAGGGCCGCGGCATCGCCGGCCCCTTGAAGGCGGCCCGGTACTTTCCCCCCATGGTCATCAACATGGTGGCCATCGGTGAAGAAGCCGGCAATCTGGACGAGATGCTCAACGAGATCTCCAAGCACTATGACGACGAACTGGAATATTCCATGAAAAAGCTTTCCGATGCGGTGGGGCCGATTCTCACCGTCGGTCTGGCCGCAGTGGTCGGCTTTTTCGCCCTGGCCATTTTTCTGCCGATGTGGGACCTGACCAAAATGATCAAATAAAAACAAATAAAATGGCTGCGCCCTTTTATTTGTAGGGCGGCTGCGCCGCCGGAAATCGTAAAAAGTCCGAAATTCTCTTTTTCCGTCATTCCGGCCCCGCATCAAGTGCGGGATAAACTCCAGCGGGAATCCAGTGATTTCGATAAGTTCTGGATTCCGGGTCAAGCCCGGAATGACGCTTCGGGCACTTTTTACGATTCAATCAATTTCGAACCTTGAATCTGGAACCTGGAATTTTGAACCTCTGAACCCAGAACCCCTAAACCGGGAACCTCGCTCACGTGAAAGACATTCGCTTCAACATCAGCCTGTACATCATCATTCCCCTCATCATTGCCGGAATCGCCGTGCTTTCGACGATTGCGGCATACAACATGACCACCTACTTTTACGAGCGCGGCCAGCATCCAGGCCAATACGTGTTCAGCTTCGGGATGATCATGATGGTGGTTTCCTTCCTTATCGGGCTGCTCATCGCCCGACGGCTTTTGGGGCCGGTGGAGCAGTTCGTTCTGAAAACCGAACAGCTTGGCATTCTCAAGGACCTTTCCACTCCTGAAAACAAAAATGTGGTTCAGAAAGACGACATGGGAAAATACACCCTGGTTTTCGAGCAGGTCACCGATCTGCTCAGCCGGGTGGAGTCCCAGCGCATGTTTCCCAACATCGTCGGCCAGAGCCGTGCCATGCGGGGGGTTTTTAATCAGATCGTGAAGGTGGCGGCAACCGATTCCACGGTCCTGATCCTCGGCGAAACCGGAACCGGAAAAGAGCTTGTCGCCAAAAGCATTCACGAACACAGCCGCCGTTCCGGAAAACCGTTTGTCGCCCTCAACTGCGCGGCAATTCCATCCGGTCTTCTGGAAAGCGAACTCTTCGGCCATGAAAAAGGGGCTTTTACCAGTGCCGACAGCCGCAAGATGGGAAAACTCGAGTTTGCCAACGGCGGTACGGTGTTTTTAGATGAAATCGGAGACATGCCTGTCGAAACCCAGGCAAAGGTACTGCGGGTGCTTCAGGAGTCTCAGTTCGAGCGGGTCGGCGGGGTCCGTCCGATTACGGTGGACATCCGGTTCATCGCCGCGACAAACAAGGATCTTTCCAGGATGGTGGAAGACGACAAGTTCCGGCAGGATCTTTTTTTCCGCCTCAATGTGTTTTCGATCCAGCTTCCACCGCTGAAAGAGCGCAAAGAAGACATTCCCGCTCTTGTGGAAAGCTTCCTGGAACATCAGGAAAAATCCGTTTCCATCTCAACGGATGCGCTCCAGGTGCTCTCCAGCTACCAATGGCCCGGCAATGTGAGGGAGCTGCAGAATGTCATCGAATCTGCCGCGGTTCGTGCCGAAGATGAAATTCAGCCCGCCCACCTGCCGGCCCATCTTACCCGGGATTGGAAAATGGGCGCCGTTCCCTCGGAAAACGTGGTCCCGTTTTCCGAATCCCAGAATATCGACAACCGCTTAAAGGAACTTGAGCGGGCGATGATCATCGAAGCGCTGACCCGCAGCGACGGCGTCCAGGTAAAGGCAGCCAAAATCCTGGGCATCAAGGAGCGCAGTCTCTGGCATCGGATCAAAAAATTAGATATTGACGCAAAGTCCTTTAAATCCTGACGGGCGCTGGCGCCCGTCAGGATTTAAAGGACTGTATTGATGAAATCGTAAGAAGTCTCGCAAGTAGTTCTCTTTTGAAACTTAGACCAAGGCCGGCGGCAATCACCGACCTGCCCCCGCCTTGGGTTTTGGACGTTGGAGGGCCACGCTCCGTCGTGGCCGGTATTGGGTCATTGCTGGCAACACGGACGCGACAGAGCGCGTCCCTCCAACGTCGGGGGCTTCGACATCAGTTTCAGGTTTGTTCATTCTGGACACCCCGGCAGCCAGAGGCCCTGCTTATGTGAAACTTCACCACTCTCAGTCCGTCATCCCGGCCGACCTGTCCGGCGTAGCTCGACCTGTCCTCCGAAGTTCGAAGAACGAAGGGGGAAGAGCGAAGACGGAAGCGAAGCCCCGCATCAAATCCTGCCTCGGACTTGATCCGGGGTGCGGGATAAACTTCGAGCCGCGGTTCGACAGGCTCACCGTCCTGAGCTAAGTCGAAGGAGGATCCAGAAATACCTGGATTCCCCGCCCTTGGCTGGCGGAGGATGACGAATCGGAAACATGGAACGGAATTCTGAAAACCCATATAAACCTTAAATGCCAAATAGTTAACACACCCTACAGATTTTGTCGGTTTTTCGACAAAATCTGTAGGGTTTCTAATGAATTTTTCTGATATTTTGCGGCAGCACTAAAAACCTTGACTTTTTAGTTTGAATATAATAGCTCGTTTTTTCAATGTTTTTGAACAACATTCGTCTTTCGGTCTTACAACACACCCCAGCAGCATACCATTCGTGGCACGGGTTGTGCAGCAAATCAAAGCAAATCTTTGGATCGAAAGGCGGCAGAAGGCTTCAATATAGTTTCAAAGGCAACAAACCCAATGGAGGCAGGTGAGTGATGAAACTGAGAAAGAATCCGCTGAAAAACGAGGAAGGCTTCACCTTGATCGAGATCATCGCGGTCCTGGTGATCATGGGGATCCTGGCGGCTGTGGCCATCCCGAAATTTTTCGACCTTCAAAGCAAGGCACGGGATAAGGCAATCTATACCGCCGTGTCCGAGCTGAAAGTCCGTGTCAACCAGGCTTTTGCCAAGCAACTTCTAGACGGAGTAGCTGTTTCTGCAATTCAATATGGCGCTGATTACGTCGGAACGGATATTGGAGAGGATTTCAATGTTACAAGTTGGAACCCCGGTACTACATCAGATGATTCAATCCAGGTAACAATCGAATATATTCCCGATCTGGACAACCCAGGGGAAAATGTGGTGACAAAAACAGAATCCATTCCAAAACCGAGAACCGGATAAGGACAACAGGCAACTATAAAAGTATTTATTCGACCTTTTGTAACTGTCCGCAAATCGTATCGGAAATGGTATTGCGAACCTGCTCGGTTCGCCAAGGCCCCAAACAATTGTAAAAATGATCGTACTCTTTTAATACAACGTTGATTCGCTCTCCTGCTTTTCCATAGAGTTCAGATACGGTTCTCTCCAAGCGGGCCTCCAAACCGAGGCCCGCTTGTATTTCGATCATTGCGATCAGCACGTTGAGGTCCTCCGGAAAATCGCTGCGATACATTTCGTAGAAGTGCAGCGCCCCTTTTTTATTCCCCTCCATTCTTATCGCCTCTCCGATAACGAAGAACGGCAGGCGGCTTTTCGGAGCCGCCTTGACGGCAGAAACCGCCAATGACTTTGCAGCCTGTATCTTTCCCTGCCGAAGCTGAATCCAGCTCAACGCGACCAGGGCCTCTTGATGGGCGGGAAAGGCTCTGAGTATTTTAAAAATATATCTTTCGGCCTCCGGATACTTTCTTTCCAGGATCATGGTGCTGGCCAGCCCGAAAATCGCCTTTTTGTTTCCAGGAAATAGCTTTAGTGCCTCACGAAACCGCTCTTCAGCGAGAGCCGCTTCTTTTTGGGAGAGATGGTATAATCCCATATTATAGTGGGTTTTGAATTTTTGATCTATACGGGCACTTGCCTTTGCCGGCATGGATGCAAGAAGCAGGTTGAATCCTTTTTCCGGGTTTCCATAGATCATCTGAGCATTTCCCAAATTATGGCGGGGCCGATGAAGCGCCGGGGCCTTGGCCACGTTGTCCTGCCAGAGCAAAATCGGATGGCCGAACAGTTCGTTGCGCAGGTATACCGTGTGGCCCTGGGCGGCCATAAAAATCGTGAGAAAAACGATTGCAGAGACAGGAAGAAAATGCCGAAGGGAATATTTTTCCAGGAGGTGGACAAAGACCATGGCAACAGGAAGAAAGAAAAACATCGACGGCAGATAGTTTCGGTGTTCGAAAATGATTTCCAAAGGGATGATGGTTCCTTCGATGAGATGATTGACCCAGAAAAAAAGGATGGAAAAGGAGACCAAGGGCCATCTTTTTCGAAGAAACCAGGCGCAAATCGGCAAAGCCGTAGTCAGCAGAATCGCCGGCAGGGTCGTCCACGGGGTCAACAATCCCGTGGACACTTCAACATCGTGGAGCATCGTAAACCGCTGGCTGACCGGATAGAATAGCTGGCTGATGTAAAACACAAAGACCCTTGGCTCTGTCAGGAGGCGCTCACCGAGGGTGAAGGGGCGGTTTTCATAGCCGGCCAGAATTTTTCCGATATCGGTGAACCACAGTCCGGCAAACAAAACCAGGAAAGCGGCAAGGCCGAATAAATAGACATTGAACCGCCGGCTTTTCCCGCCCCGGCCGCCGACCACGAAAATTTCCAGCAGTACGAGATTGACCGGCAGCATGGCCGCGTTTTCCTTGCTGCCGACCGCCAATGCCCCGAAAATCAAGCATACCGCGGTGTATATCCCCACAGAAAGACGGCTTTCTGCGGTTCGCGCCTCCACATAGCTGAACATGGCAAGCAGGGTAAACAGGCCGGCCATGGCCGCCATTCGCTGAACGATGTAGGTCACGGCCGTGACCTGGATGGGATGGCTCGCCCACAGGGCCGCACTTAAAAGCGCAATGGACAGAAGGCTTTCCCGGCTCCGGGTTTTGCCGAAGGCGCTCCAGCAGAGAATCCGGTAGGTGAAAAAAAACAAAAGAAGCGCAGACAGCGCGTGAACGGCAAAATTCACCACATGATATCCGAAGGGATCGAGTCCGCCCAGGGAATGGTTCGCTGCCAGCGTGAGATACGCCACTGGACGCGAAATTCCTGATCTTCCCGAATCTCGGCCATGGAAGGAAGCCGCGAAGTCTTCAAGGGAAAATCCTCTCGACTGGACGTTCGGATTGTCTACGATATTGATAAAATCGTCGAATTGAAACGGCGCATGAAAGCTGTTGCCATAAATGACGATCAGCAAAAGCATCAGGAGCACTGAAGGGATGACAAACCGCTCGAAAGAAGGTGATGAGTCGTCGCTTTTATCGGGTGTTTTTTTTTCCATGTACTAAACCTTATGGGAACTTCGCTCGAAGCCGGCGGCAATAACTGACCTGCCCCGCCCTGTGTTTTGGAGGTTGGAGGGCCACGCTCCGTCGTGGCCGGTATTGGGTCATTGCGGCAACACGGACGCGACAGAGCGCGTCCCTCCACGGTCAGGGGCTTCAACATAAGTTTCATTCTTGAGCAATCTGGTTGCCTCGCGGCCATCCGTGGGAGTTGAATCTGGAATCTTTCCCATCAATCCCCTTGAACCTCAGCCCCCCAACCCCTGCCTGTGCGGCGACCTGTCCGGGCGTCTTGTCCGGCGTAGCCGAAGGCGAAGCGGGAAGCCAACGGCGAAGCGGGAAGCGCACAGCGCGAAGACGCAAACTCCGAACCCCGGAATCCTGCCTGCCGGGGCGTCTTGTCCGGCGAAGCTGAGAGCGTAGACGGAAGCTCCGAAGGAGCGAAGACCGGAACCTCCGAACCCCTGAACCCTGAACCTCCGAACCCTGAACCCCCGAACCTCTGAACCCCGAACCTCTGAACCCATTCCTCCTACCATGGATCCGGTCGCAATTCCACTGCATGCCCTTGTAAAGGGCTTGATTTGAAGCATTTTCTTTGACTTTTCGCTGCATTCTGTCTAATTTGGTGCTGGTCGATTGTCAAAGACGGTATTCCCTGGATGTTGGTCGATGAAACCGGGATTCAGAGGATAACCGCACCGGGGGTTGTTTCATATTCTAACTTCAAGATTGCCGGATAAGCGCATTCTTTTTTTCCCCTCCCCTGGTGGGAGGGGATTAAGGGGAGGGGGTATAAAAGGCTGGAGTCCTTTTTTTTCACCCTCACCCCAACCCTCTCCCATCAAGGGAGAGGGCGCCTTTCCGGCTTTTTACGATTTCAGCAAGATTCTATAAATTCTGTGCACGGTTTGGCGGAAAGGGATGAAAAATGCCAAAGAGCGGCCTGCGTTCGAAACTTTCCTTCTCCGAGACCATGCTTTTTTTCGGTGTCGGCCTGGCTATTGTCTACTGGCTTCTGGATGCTGCCCTCCAGTTTCTCTTGACCAGCAGCAGCGACCTGTACGGCACGATCGTCGGCTTTAACGTCAGCGATATCGCCCCCCGGCTGCTCGCCCTGTGCTTCTTCATGATTTTCGGCTCCCATGCCCAGTATACCATCAACAAACGCAGGGAGGCAGAAGACGCCCTTCTTGCCAGCGAAGAACGATACCGGACCATTATCGAAAACATCGAAGACGGCTACTACGAAACGGACATTTCCGGCCGGCTCACCTTCTTTAACGAAGCCGCCCAAAAAATCCTCCAGATCGACCCGGAAGCGCTGGAGGGCATGCATATTCGAAAGGCGCTGCGGGCCGAGACCGATCTCTCCCTGGTGGAGCGTTTGGAAAAGGTTCTTGAAACCGGGGAAGCCGCCGAAATGATCGATTGCGGATTCGACACCCCGGACGGCCGGCATCGGTTTCTGGAGGCGTCCGTATCCCTGATCAAAGATTCCAAGGACGGCCCCCGGGGATTTCGCGGCATCATTCGGGATGTCACCCGCCGGAAACGCGCAGAAGAGCTGAAGCGCGAAAAAGCGGCGGCAGAGGCGGCAAACCGGTCCAAAAGCGAGTTTCTGGCCAACATGAGCCACGAAATCCGGACCCCCCTGAACGCCATCATCGGGCTGGTGGAACTGCTCAAAGACACCCCATTGAACGATGAACAGCGCGAGGACCTGGGGGTGGTGACGTCTTCCGCCTATTCCCTTCTGGCGATCATCAACGACATCCTCGACTTTTCCAAAATCGAGGCCGGAAAGCTTGAACTGGAGGAAATCCGCTTCAGTCTTCGTGATTTTCTCGGCGAGACCCTGAAAATCATGGCCAGGGAAGCCCATCGCAAGGGAATCGAACTCGCCTGCCGGGTGGACCCGGAGGCGCCGGATCTGCTCGTCGGCGATCCAAACCGGCTGCGTCAGATCCTGTTGAATCTGGTGGGCAATGCCGTCAAGTTTACCGAAACCGGCGAGGTCGTGGTTTCCGTTTCTCCGGATTCTTCGGCAGAAAGTATTGCAGGGCTGCGCTTTTCGGTAAAAGATACCGGCATCGGCATCAGCGAGAAAAAGCAGGAGGCCGTTTTCAGCCCCTTTCAACAGGCAGATGGGAGCACTTCCCGCCGATTCGGCGGAACCGGTCTCGGCCTCGCCGTTTCCCGGCAGCTGGTGGGGCTCATGGGCGGTAAAATCTGGGTGGAAAGCAAGCCGGATCAGGGGAGCGAATTTCAGTTTACCGCCAGGCTCAGTGTACAGGCCGAGGAGGCCGAGCGAAAGCCCCTCAGTATTGCCGCGCAGGTAGAAGGCACCCTCCGGGCGCTGGTCGTCGACGACAACGAGGCCAGCCGTTCGATTATCAAGGAACTCCTTGTGTCCTGGGGCATCGAAACGGAAACCGAACCCGGCGCGGAAGAGGCCCTCTCACGGCTCAAACAGGGAGAAGCGTTCGGGCTTCTGGTGGTAGACTCTGAAATGCCCGATACCGACGGCGAAGCGTTTCTGGCCAGCCTCCCCCAGTCTTCCACCGGCCCGGTTCCGGCGGTCGTGATGCTGACCGCCATGAGCCGAAAAATCCGCCGGGATTCGCCAGCAGCTTCAGGAAAGCGGGCCTTCGTCAAAAAACCGGTCCGGCCCAACGAGCTTTTCGACGCCGTCAGGACCGTTTTGGGACTGACGCGAAAGCCCGACCAGGCGGCCGCCGAGGAAGAAGAAGGCGCTACTGCCGAATTCGGCCCGACCCTGGATATTCTGGTGGCCGAAGACACAATG
The DNA here is from genome assembly GCA_021737185.1 of Desulfobacterales bacterium. Lineage (GTDB taxonomy): Bacteria > Desulfobacterota > Desulfobacteria > Desulfobacterales > CAFBRK01 > JAIPEL01. Next base: position 9,253 of record JAIPEL010000104.1, read on the forward strand.
TTCAACCAGAAGTTTATCTCGCGGCTTTTGGGCCGCTGGGGCCATCGGGCAATGATCGTGGACGACGGGCTCCAGGCGATAGAGGCCCTGAAATCGAAATACTTCGACCTGGTGCTGATGGATGTCCAGATGCCGAATTTGGACGGTTTTTCGGCTACTCGTGAGATCCGCAAACAGGAGCAGAATTCCGGAGGACACATCCCGATCATCGCCATGACCGCGCATGCCATGAAAGGAGACCGGGAGCGGTGCATCGAGGCCGGCATGGACGATTACATCTCCAAGCCGATATCGGCGGAAAAGCTGCTGCATTCGATGCGGACCCTGGCCGGGAAAACAGCCGGGAGGGAAAAGGCCCCGTCTCTGCCTCCCAAAGATGAACCGTTGGCGTCTGAATCGCCGATAGACAAGCAGGCGGTTCTCAAGGCATTTGACGACGACCTGGATTTTTTCCGCGAAGCCGTGGAGCTGTTCATCGCAGAGTACCCGGCCATGCTGGCCGAAATCCGATCGGCGGTTTCGGCAGGAAAGGCCAATGTGTTGGAACGAACCGCCCACGCGTTAAAAGGAATGGTGGCCAACTTCCGCTCCGATTCCGCAACACAGGCCGCCTACTCCCTTGAAAAAATGGGGCGCGAAAAAACGCTGGATCAGGCCGCCCAGGCGGTGGAGACCTTGTCTTCCCGCGTGGACAACCTGGACCGACAGCTTCGCAGCTTCCTCGAGGAGAGCCAGTCTTGAACATACTGATCGCCGAAGATGAACGAATCAATCTGGCTCGACTCCAGCGCTTTTTAGAGAAATGGGGACATCGGGTCTACCCTTCCGCCAACGGCCTGGATGCCCTGGAAATCTTTCTATCGAAGGAAGTAGACATCATCATCACAGACTGGATGATGCCGCAGATGGACGGCCTGGAACTGGTCCACCACGTCCGCGGCCAGGGCGGGCCGAAGCCCTATGTCTACATCATGATGCTGACATCCCGGGGAGACAAGGAAGACATCGTCCGTGGTTTGTCCGAGGCCGGGGTGGACGACTACATCGTCAAACCCTTCGACCCGGACGAGCTCCGGGCCCGCCTTCTTGTCGGGGAAAGAACCGTCCGGCTGGAAAGGACGCTTCGCGAATACGGCCAGGGGCTGGAAAAGATCGTGCGGCGTCAGACCCTGACCATCCGCAAAACCCAGGAGGAGACCATCTATCGCCTGCTGTCGGCGCTGGAATCCCGGGACGAAGAAACCGGCGGCCATGTAAGGCGAATCGCCCACTTCAGCGCCCACCTGGCCAAGCAATTCGGTTGGCAGTCCAACCGGATCGAGGACCTGCTGCTGGCCGCTCCCATGCACGACATCGGAAAAATCGGCGTCCCCGACAATATCCTGCTTAAAAAAGGGCCCCTGACGCCGGAAGAGTTCGAGATCGTCAAAAATCACACTGTCATCGGCGGAAACATTTTGAAAGATTCAGAATACCCCATGCTTCAGATGGCCGAGGAAATCGCCTTGAGCCACCATGAAAAATGGGACGGCAGCGGTTATCCCCGCGGCATTGCCGGTGAAGAAATCCCCGAGTCCGGGAGGATCGTGGCCCTGGTGGACGTATACGACGCGCTGAGCAACGACCGGCACTACCGCAATGCCTCCCCCGAACACGAAGTGCTGCAGATCATGCACAAGGGCCGGGGCACTCACTTCGATCCGGATCTGTTCGACATTTTCCTCGATTCGCTGCCCGAGTTTCGCCGGATATCCAGAGAACACCCATGATGAACGATCGGGGGATGACGCTGGTCGAGATGATCGCCGTGCTGCTGCTGATGGCCATCGTATCGGCAGTAGTGTTGAACCGGTTCATGGACATCACGGCAGTAAGCACCACGGCATCGGTGGAAACCGTCAGGGCCCACCTCCGGTACGCCCAGGCCATGGCCATGAAGCAGAACCGCTATCTTTGGGGGATCAAGTGCGACGGAACCCACTACTGGCTCTTTCGCACGGAAAGCAAAGACGACTATTCCACCGTTCAAGGGGATCAGGACACGCCCGTTTATCTCCCCGGAGAGGACGATCAGACACTGCCGGCATCAGGGATCGGCGCCTTTCATGTCTATTACGACGCATACGGAAGGCCGCGGCAGTACGACAGCGGAAAAACAGCGCTTCTCACGGAAGCCGACGGCCCGCTGGTCATCACAGTCGGAAGCGAGACGATTCAGATCAGCCCGGAGACCGGGTTTATAGAGTAACCCGCCGGAACACGTTCCGGCGGATTGGATGAACTCATGTAAAACTTCGTTGTTGTTGCTACGTCATGCCGGACCCCGGATCGAGTCCGGGGCAAGCTTTTCTGATAAGCCTGCCCCAGACTCGATCTGGGGGCATCCAGGCCTTTCTGGATTCCGGATTAGCACCTGAAAAACTCCAGTTCCTGTTCCTAAAAAGGTACATAGAAAATTTCAGTAGCGTCATTCCAGGCTCGACAAGCCTGCCCCGGACTCCGATCCGGGGGAATCCAGTGCAGCACGATAATAACTGATGGAAAAACAGCCGGCAGTATATATTCTGGCGAGCAAACGAAATGGTACGCTATACATCGGTGTCACCTCCAACCTCGTAAAAAGGGTCTGGGAACACAAAAACGACAATGTGGAAGGCTTCACCGAGAAATACAACGTTCACAGACTCGTCTGGTACGAATTGCACGAGAGCATGGAGTCCGCTCTTGTTCGTAAAAAGAGGTTGAAAGGCTGGAAACGGCAGTGGAAATTGGAACTGATCGAGAACAATAATCCGGATTGGCGAGATTTGTATGCTGAGATACTTTGACTGGATTCCGGATCTCCCCCGCCTCAGCGGGGTCGTCCGGAATGACGAAAAGATGCCAATTCGGACTTTTTACCAGCGTGTCAATTTCGATGGCTGCGAAAAAATCCAGTACCCCGTTTGCCGTCATTCCGGCGGACGCCGGAATCCAGTGATTTTTAAACATTCTGGATTTAACAGTGACATCGTCTGTCCCGGACACGGTCTGGAAGCAGCCCGTCCTAAAGAAATGAATAGATGACTTTGAGCCGCTGACAATGTCTCTGGCAGAATCAAAAAACATCAATACCGTCATTGCCGCTGCCGCCGTGGTTCGACAGGCTCACCATCCTGCTTGTCCTGAGCGCAGTCGAAGGGAGCGAAGTCGAAGGAGAATCCAGTATTTCATGCCGAGGCGCCGAAACCTCCGCAACGAAGCCGGTTTCACCCTGCTGGAAATCATCGTCACCATTCTCGTGGCGTCCGTCCTGGCGGCCCTGATGGTCCAGTTCATGAACACGGCCATGATTCGGGGGGGCGATCCAGCGGCGGCCGTCCGCGCGGAGGCAGACACCGGCGCAATTCTGGAGCAAATCGTTTCCGACTATGTGCAGCAGATCAATTCCGCCAATCCGGAAAATGCACTTGCCAGCCTAAAAACAAACTATGCCTCGAACGCCAGCGTCACAATGACTTACATCAGCTTCGATTCGGTGGGGCAGGAAGTGGTGGAGGGGTCCGCGACCGACACCCTGAAAGTCATCGTGAAGAAAGGAGGCTATGCAGTGACGACGCTTCTGACCAACGCCCGGCTTAAGAACGATGATCCCGTTTCGAAATACTGATAAATTCGCTGGCGCGAATTTATTGGATTCCGGATCTCTCCCGGCTGCGCGGGGTTCGTCCGGAATGACGGCGGGTTCGGAAACGTTTTGTGCGGCCAAAGTACAGGCTATGGAGTGATCACTTGATGAAATCGTAAGACCGTCACTCCGGCGAAAGCCGGAGTCCATTTAGTGAGAAAAATCCTTATGCGCAAACAACCAGCAGTGTATATGCTGGCCAGCAAACGAAACGGCACACTGTACATCGGCGTTACCTCTAATCTTGTAAAAAGGATCTGGGAACATAAGAACAACCAGGCCAAGGGTTTTACCAAGAAATACAATGTCCACAATCTCGTTTGGTATGAATTGCACGACAATATGGAATCGGCACTTCATCGTGAAAAGAAGTTGAAGAGTTGAAAGCGAAAATGGAAGCTGGAATTGATCGAGAATGACAATCCCGATTGGCAAGATTTGTACGCTGAGATACTGTGACTCATATGAAACTTCGGCATACTCAATCCGTCATTCCGGGCTCTGCATCGAGTCCAGGGCAAGCTTTTTTGATCCGGAATCCAGGTCCTATGGATCCCGGCTCTCCGCTTCGCTACGGCCGGGATGACGGGCGAGGAAGTTTCATCCTTGATCAAACTGGGCGGCTCCAGACCGGTCAGCGGCGGGGCTGGATTCCGGATCTCCCCCGCTTTAAGCGGGGTCGTCCGGAATGACGGCAAAGTGGACCGGAATGCCTTGCCCAATAGAGTTAAACAGGAGTGCTTTTGATGCTTTCGGAAAAGGGACAAAAAATTCCCAAAGCCGTCATTCCGGCGAAAGCCGGAATCCAGTATTTCAAGCATCAGCCGAGGAAATTCATTGGAAAATCCGGCTTCACCCTCGTTGAGGTCATCGTGTCACTGCTGCTGGTGGGCCTCGTAGGCACCTTTTCCCTTTTTTTCCTGGCCGACGGGATCGAGGGATATTTCATCACCCAAAAAGCCGCCGAATCGGCCTTCAAGGCCCAAATCGCCCTGGACCGGATCCGGATGGAACTGATCGACATCGGTACCGAGAAATCCGGTGTTGCCTCGATCGAAGCATTTACGCCAAACGCTTCCATCAAATTTAAAACGCTGAATTCCGACCTGAGCGAGGGACGCACCGGCAATCCGTACCGGACCCTGCAATTCGGTTCGGGAAACCTCTCGCTCACCATCGAAGACGAAGATACCGAAGATACCTATACATTGATCGACGGCATCAATGACCCGACGCTTTCCTATACACCGACATCCACGGATCTGGTGGACAACGACGGAAAAAACGAGATAAAATACATTACTGTCGGGTTTAAAATCGGCTCCCAGCCTCCTTATGAAATCATTGTCTATCCCCGGAATCTGGTGCCGGTTCCTTGATAGGTTCGACGCTGGCCGGCGGGGTCGATCAGTTTGAACAAACGTGAAACTTCTGCCGAGGCCTCGGCCGATGTAGTGAACGGCCTCCGTGCCGTTCATAGCGGCACGACACGGAGGTCGTGCCCTACAAAAACCCCGGCTTCGAGCGAAGTTTCATACGAAGCCCAAGAAGTGATTCATGAGATTTCCTAAAAAACATATGCGCCGATATTTCCGTCTTTTCTGCAAGCATCCGAATGAAGCAACGGAAACCAACACCGAAGAGGCCAAATGCCGTCATTTAGGCAAACGCCGGCATCCGGATTTCGTTCAACTTCGCAAAAGAAACCTTGGCATCATTCGTCATCCCCTGCCGGGCGGGACGCCTGTGGCCGGGCGAAGCAACTTTTTCCGTCATCCCGGGCGAAGCGAAGCGGAGACCCGGGATCCAGAAAAAACCCAACCTGGATTCCCCCGGATCGGAGTCCGGGGCAGGCTTATCTCACTCAGCTTCGCTTCGCTCGTCCGGAATGACGGAGATGGGCATATGCGACAAAATGTTCTCATGGATAGCGGGAACCCTGCCTTGGTGGGCTGCCCAGAAACCTTCAAGTGTCATCATTCCAACCCCGGATCAAAGGCCGGGGTAAACTGGAGGGGGAGTCCAGCTTCCTATAAACACCAGGAAACTGCACCAAATCGTCATTCCCGCGAAAGCGGGAATCCAGCCTTTCCCGGCATCTCCCAAAACAACGGCAGCGTCCTGATCTACATCATCGTCGTGATGATGGTCTTCGGCCTCCTCGGGGCGGCCATGGTCGCCATGTTTTCCTCTGCCACCATGATGAGCACCGGCACCCCCAACTCCGCCCGCCAGGCCCGCTACTTGGCGGAGTCCGGGGTTCGGTATGCCGTGAGCGACCTGAGAAATAAGAAGGATAATTGGGAAGTAATCGACTATCTCAATGACACTGAATTCAAACTGTCCAATTCAAAAAAATTCGATCTGAATGTCCTCGGCAAATGGTTTCGCTCTATAGCAGATTATGACCAAACATCAGGAGGAACCATTCAACTAACCCTACCAGAAGGAAAACTAACCTCTGCCATAACGAATAAGGTTAGATCACGCGAAGCCGTGATCTGAACCGTTTGTTGGACAAGCCCGGTGGCCATATTATAGAAAAAAACTTTTTGAGCCTGAGGTTGCTGAGTCAGGTATTTGAACCGTTGCGAGGCGTGGAGA
>JAIPEL010000105.1 GCA_021737185.1 Desulfobacterales bacterium
CTTATGTCGAAGCCCCTGACGGTGGAGGGACGCGCTCTGTCGCGTCCGTGTTGCCGGCAATGACCCAATACCGGCCACGACGGAGCGTGGCCCTCCAACCTCCAAGACCTAAGGCGGGGACAGGTCGGTTATTGCCGCCAGCCACGGTCGAAGTTTCACATAAGAAAAACCGGTTTTACCATGAAGGACATGAAGAGCATGAAGAAGAAAATGGATAGGTGACAGGACCGGGTGCTATGCCTTCGTGCGCTTCAGGGGGCCCGACACCAGGCTCGAGCGGGACAAGCCCATGAAGCCAGGGTCTGTATTTCTTAACTTATTGTTTTTCTTCATGTCCTTCATGACCTTCATGGTTCGATTGTTTTGTCCTTCCCGTAGAAATACATCGACTTCGAGTGAAGTTTCACATAAGCCCTGCCGTCCCGCTCGCGAACAGAATTTGATCTTGGAATTGGCGCAACTCTTTACCCCCTTTTTGTTATGTAATTTGTAAATTGGATTGACAAATTGCATAGATTTTTGTAGTTTCCAGCCATGATTCCACGAGATGCCGACCTCCCGCTGCGCCAAATTCTAAAAGGGTTTCCTGTTGTTACTGTTACAGGTCCCCGGCAGTCGGGAAAAACTACCCTTGCGAGGGCCATTATCACCGATAAGCCGTACGTATCCGTTGAGGATCCGGATGTGCGCCGTATGGCACTGGATGACCCCCGCGCTTTTTTAGGCAGATTGACCGACGGTGCGGTAATCGATGAGATACAGCGGACCCCGGAACTTTTGTCCTATCTGCAGACTCAGGTCGATGCCGATGGTCGAATGGGCCTTTTTTTGCTGACCGGTTCCCAGCAATTCGGACTGATGTCTGGAATCACCCAGTCCTTGGCGGGGCGAAGCGCCTTCATCGAACTGCTTCCGTTTTCGGTGCATGAGCTCGAGCACGCCGGAATTGTTCCTGCGAGTCTGGAGGAAATGCTTTTTGCCGGAGGCTATCCGCCGATTTACGACCGAAGCCTGCCACCGAGCGTTTGGCTTTCAGCCTATGTCACGGCCTACGTGGAGCGGGACGTCCGTCAATTGTTGAACGTACAAGATCTGGACGGTTTTCAACGGTTCGTGCGTCTGTGCGCTGGCCGAAGCGCACAGATTCTGAACCTATCTTCCCTGGCCGTGGATTGCGGAATCACCCATAATACCGCCAAGGCTTGGATCGGCGTTCTCGAAGCGAGCTATATTCTGTTCCGCTTGAGGCCGCACCATGAGAACTTTAGCAAACGGTTGATCAAGTCCCCGAAAATCTATTTTTACGACACTGGATTGCTCTGCTGGCTGCTCGGCATTCAGAAGCCGGAGCAGCTCATCGCCCATCCGCTGCGGGGAAGCATTTTCGAAACCTTCGTTGTTTCAGAGCTCGTAAAAACCGAGCTGAACCGAGGGCGCCGCCCTGCATTTTGTTTCTGGAGGGACAGCAACGGCAACGAGATCGATGTGATCGTCGAAGCCGGCGATCGATTACAGCCGATCGAAATCAAATCAGGCCAGACGCTCAACCGGGATTTTTTCGCAGGGCTGGAGCGCTGGACTGGGCTAGCCAAAGAAAGGGCGGTCGAGCCGACCTTGATCTACGGAGGGACAGCAGCGCTCGAGCGCAGGGGCGTTCGCATTTTCGGCTGGAATGCGGCGCAGCGCGCGTTGAGTACATAGAGCGCTTTTTAAAATATCGTTGGCTGTGGGGCAAGTTTGATAGTCTCGTAAAAAGTCCGAATCGGCCCCTATTCGTCATTCCGGACGAGCGGAGCGAGATCCGGAATCCAGTGATTTCGAGTACATCTGGATACCGGATCAAAAAAGCCTGCCCCGGACTCGATCCGGGGTCCGGTATGACGCTTCGGGGACTTTTTACGATTTTATCAAGTTTCATACGTGAAAAAAAGCGCTTTGAGGAGGTTAGCTCAGGGCAGAGGGCAAGGCGTCGATGCGGGTAAGGCGGTGGAGGGAATACCGGATAGCTCGCAAGGTAACGGGCATCATAACGCTGAAAGAGAAAAGTCAAAGGGGATGCTTTTTCTTGCCGGGATAATCCAAAGCGCTAAGCGCTTTGGATTATCCCGGCTGGGAGAAGAATATTCGAGTTATATCGTTGTAGAATACGTATACCATCAGCAGCAGAAGTAGGAAAATGCCGGCCTGCTGGGCGATCTCTCTCACCCGCATGTTCACCGGCCGGCCGATGATCGCCTCGATCAGAAAAAAGAGCAGGTGGCCGCCGTCGAGCACCGGTATCGGCAGGATGTTCAAAATGGCCAGGTTGATGCTGATCAGGGCGGTAAAAAAGGCCAGGTTCGTGATGCCTTCTCTGGCCTGCTGGCCGGCCATCTGTGCGATCATGATCGGGCCGCCGAGGGTTTTGGTCGACACCGTTCCCTGAAAGATCTTGACGATGCTGACCACGGTCAGCTCGGTCACCCGCCAAGTCTGCACCACGCTCTGTCCGAGGGATTCGAAAAAACCGAGCTCCCGTGTCACCACGTCTCCGGCGGCGGTGATTCCGATCACATATCGCTTGATCTCTTCACCGAACAGGTTGTTGGTAGGGGTCAACCGCGGTGTCAACTCGGCCTCGAACCGCTCTCCATCCCGTTTTACCACGACGCGCAGGGATTTTCCCGCGCTGCCGGAGATGATCCGGGCCATGTCGTCCCAAGTTTCGACGGGATTGCCGTTGATGGCCACGATCCGGTCTCCGGCCTTTATTCCGGCCGCGGCCGCCGGCGTGCCATCGCCGACCTGCCCCACCGTCGGCTGCAGCACATAGGTGCCGGCAAAGACGAAAATGACAAAAAAGATCAGCACTGCCAGAAGAACGTTGAAAAAAGGACCCGCGGCAACGATGAGAAACCGCTGCCACACCGGTTTGTGGGTAAAGGAAAGGGGAATCTGCTCCGGGTCGAGCTCGGCATCCGGCTCTTCTCCCACCATCTTGACATATCCACCTAAGGGGATGGCCGAAACCCGGTAGTCGGTGATCCCGGACTTTTTGCCAAGGATTCTTGGACCAAAACCGAGAGAGAATTTCTCCACGCCGACGCCGAAGAGCCGGGCCACGATGAAATGCCCGAGTTCATGGAAGAAAATCAGAACTCCCAGGACGATGACGAATGCAAGGATACTGTTCATAGTGGCTTCTATTGTATTACAGGGCTGCTGATTGTCAATTCCGGGAAGAGGTTGATTGGTTGATTCGTTGAATGGTTGAGTGGTTGAAAGACTGGGAGACTCAATCGTTCATTGACCGAATCGTTCGAAATTCTTTAAAAAAAAAGCCTTCCTGCCCAATCAACCAATCGACCAATTAGCTACTTGACCAAACACCGTGCTTCTTCCCTTGCCGCGGCATCTGCCTCCAGGAGTTCTTCGAGTCCCGGATTTTCCGTGTGCGGCACCCTGTCCATCACCTTTTCCACCACAGCCGGTATCTGGGTAAAGCCGGCCCGGCCCGCCAGGAACGCTTCCACCGCGATCTCGTTTGCCGCGTTGAGAACAGCGGGCATTGTTCCCCCCTGCCGGACCGCTGCAAAGGCCAGTACCAGGCAGGGAAACCGCTCCAGGTCCGGACGCTCGAAGCCAATGCTGCCGAGTTGGAAAAAATCCGGTTCAAAGAGCCCGATGTCGAGCCGCTCCGGATACGAGAGAGCATAGGCGATCGCGCCTTTCATGTCCGGCATGCCGAGCTGGGCGATCACCGATCCGTCGACAAAGGACACCATGGAGTGCACAATGCTCTGGGGATGGATGACGACTTCGATGTTCTCTGCGGAAACGTCAAAGAGATGGCAGGCTTCGATGACCTCCAGCCCCTTGTTCATCAACGTGGCTGAATCGACGGTGATCTTGTTTCCCATCTGCCAGTTGGGATGCTTCAGCGCCTTTTCAGGGGTAATGTCGGCGAACTCCGACGCTGGGGTGCGCAAAAACGGGCCTCCGGAGGCGGTCAGCAAAATCCGGGACAGATCCTGCCGGCGCTGTCCTGACAGGCACTGGAATATGGCGCTGTGTTCGCTGTCCACCGGCAGAATCCGAACCCCTTTTCGGGCGGCGGCCTGCATGACGATTGCCCCGGCCACCACGAGGGTCTCCTTGTTGGCCAGGGCGATGTCCTTTCCCGCCTCGATCGCCGCCAGGGTCGGCTTCAGGCCGGCGGCGCCCATCATGGCGCCCACCACGGTGTCAATCGAAGCAAGGGTCGCCGCCGTCCTGTAGCCTTCCTCTCCGTGCAGGATCTCGACGCCTGAGTTCGGCCCCAAAAGCCGCTGGAGAGCGTCTGCGGCCTCGGCGTCGATCACCGCAGCGGCCTCGGGCCGGAAACGCCTGCATTGCTCGGCGAGCCGCTCCACGCTCTTTCTTGCCGCCAGTGCCCTGATCCTGAACCGGTCCGGAAAACGAGCCACGACATCCAAGGTGCTTTGCCCGATGGAGCCCGTTGAACCGAGTATGCACAGTGTTTTCAATGAATTATTTCCAAAACGAGGTCGCAAATCGCTTCATCTTACAAGACTGCGTCTTTGCAGCAAATTCGAAATCCGTGCTTCGAATTTTCTATCCGAAGGTGAGCTTCGCTGCCAGCACCACCGGTGCAACAAACAAGAGCGCATCGATCCGGTCCAGGAGTCCGCCGTGGCCGGGAAGAAGTTCACCGGAATCCTTGACGCCGGCGGCTCTCTTCAGACTCGATTCGAAAAGGTCTCCGGCCTGCCCGGCCGCAGCGGCAAGGAAAAAAAAGGCGAGCCCCACCGGCCAAGAAACCGCGGGCAGCAAAAATGCCTTGACTGCCGCGGCGGCGCCGACAGCGCCGAAAATGCCGCCGACGGCCCCTTCCATCGTCTTTTTGGGACTGAGCTTCGGCGCGAGCGGATGTTTTCCCAGGGTTGTGCCGGCATAATAGGCAGCGGTATCCCCGGCAAACGAAAGGCACAGCGCGACAAGGATCCAGGAAGGACCGTCTGCGCCGCGGCGAAGCCAGATCAGGCAAAGAAGCAGCAGCGGCCCGTAGATCATGCCGGCGGTCTGTCGAAACAAGCGGTCCACGACCCGTTCATCTGTGCCGAACCGGACCAGGCAGATCATTGCTGCGGCCATGAAGTTCAGCACCAAAAGAAGCGCTACTGCCGCGAGATCGTCCTGGAATCCGTACCAGAGAAGAAGGGTGCCCAACCCATAGGAAAGGGCCCGATAGACCGGATCCGGCTTCGGATGATACACGATTCGGCCGTATTCCCCCAACACCAGCAGGTTGGCCGCGGCGATCAGAAAAAAGAACAGGGTTTCTCCGCCGCGGAAAATCAGCAGCAGAATTAGAGGAAGCAGAACAATGCTTGTCAGCCAGCGTTTGAGATGCATGGTGTGCCTGGATACTGGTTGCTGGATCCTGGATCCTGGATACTGGATCCTGGTTGCTGGATACTCGATGCTTACGTGAAACTTCGCTCGAAGCCGGGGTTTTTGTAGGGCACGACCTCTGCCTGTCCGGGCGAAGCCGAAGGCGAAGACGGATGTCGTGCCGACGTGAACGGCACGGAGGCCGTTCACTACATCGGCAGAGGCTTCGAGGGAAGTTTCATTCTTGATAAAACTGGACGCTCTGGCGGCCAGCTGCGGGACTGGATACTGGATGCCCGTTCCTGATTGAAATTACATAATCATTTATGTAATGCAGTGCAGCCGCCACAAAAAATAAAACCGGAGGATCGAGCCTATGCTCGATCCTCCGGTTTTATTTTTCCGAAGCGGCGTTCGCGCTGCTGGAACTGTTTCAGGATATCAATCAGCTCCTCGCGGGAAAAATCAGGCCAAAGCGTGTCTGTAACGAAGATTTCAGCGTAGGCAATCTGCCAGAGCAGAAAATTGCTGATGCGCATTTCTCCGCTGGTTCGAATGAGAAGATCCGGATCGGGCAGTCCGCGGGTGTAGAGCAGGTCAGCCACCAGGTCCTGGTCGACGGCCTCCGGCGAAAGCTCTCCGCAGGCCGCTTTTTCTGCAACCCGCCTGGCCATGCGCACCAATTCCGATCGCCCCCCATAGCTCAGTGCCAGGTTCAAGGTCATGTCCGTCAGATGGGCGGTCGCGGCGCGGACATCGGAAAGCGCCTGCTGCACGCCGGCAGGAAGGCGCTCTGTTTCACCGATGGTGGTCAGCCGGATGCCGTTTTCCAGCAGCTCCGCCTTTTCCGACTCGAGAAATTTCTTGAGCAGGGTCATCAGGGCCGTGATTTCAGCCTTTGGGCGCTCCCAGTTCTCGGTGGAAAAGGCATAGAGGGTCAATACGCGGATGCCAAGCTCCCGGCAGGCCCGGACGATGCGCCGCACCGTCTCCGCCCCTTGCTCGTGTCCCTTGACGCGGTTGAGAAGGCGTTTGCGGGCCCACCGGCCGTTGCCGTCCATGATGACGGCGACATGGGCGGGAATCTTTTCAGGATCGAGTTCAAGCGAAGATGCGCTGGTCTCCTTAGAACTCAAGGATTTCCTTCTCTTTTTGGCTGCAGATATCGTCGATCATCTCGATGTGCTCATCGGTGATCTTTTGCACCTGGTCATGGGCCTTGAAGGCATCATCTTCGGAGACGTCGCCGTCTTTTTTGAGCCCCTTGAGAAGTTCGTTGGAATCCCGTCGGATGTTCCGAACGGCCACTCGATGTTCTTCGGCGATCTTGTTCACCACCTTGACCAGCTCTTTTCTTCGCTCCTCGGTCAGGGGCGGGATCGTGATCCGAATGATTTTGCCGTCGTTGGAGGGCGTCAGCCCCAGGTCGGACTTTAAAATGGCTTTTTCAATTTCTTTCAAGGCCGAGACATCCCACGGCTGGATAGCGATCATCCGCGGTTCAGGCACCTGCATAGAAGCCATCTGGTTTAGGGGCGTCGGGGTACCGTAATAGTCCGCCTTGATTCCATCCAGAAGAGAAAGAGACGCCCTGCCGGTCCGCACCCTTTTCAGTTCGTTTTTCAGGGCTGTGATCGACTTGCCCATCCGGTCCCGGGTTTCTTCGTATACTTCCTCGATCATGGCATCCCCCTGCGGCATCAGCGCTTTCTTACTGCAGCTTTGTTACACCTGAAAAAAACATTTTTGGTTCAGGGCCTGAAATTCAAGATTCCGGATTCAAGGTTCAAGATTCAAGATTGATGGCTTCGTAAAAAGTCGCCATTTTATTTTTTTGTCATTCCCGCGCAGGCGGGAATCCAGTTATTTCAAACAATTCTGGGCTCCCGCCTCCGCGGGAGCGACAATTATGGGGCTTCTTACAAATGCATCAATCCTGGTGTTCTTCGTAAGCCGATCATGTCTCATTGTTGCCTGAAATATCATTTCTCTGCGTCTCTGCGTCTCCGCGCGAGAACAAGCCTTGAGCCCCGCGACGCTATTCCACGGATATTTTCGAGCCGATGCACTCGCCGCAGACCAATCGCCGCATGCTCCCCGGCTTTTTGAGGTTGAAGACGACCAGCGGCAGATGGTTGTCCATGGCCAGGGAAATGGCCGTCATGTCCATCACGTTGAAGTGATTCTCGATCACCTTCCGGTAGCTGATGGCCTCGATGAAATTGGCGTCCGCGTTGGTGGCGGGATCGCAGTCATAGAGCCCGTCTACCTTGGTGGCCTTCAGCAGGATCTGGGCGTGAATCTCCTGGGCTCGAAGCACGGCGGCGGTATCGGTGGTAAAATAAGGGTTTCCGGTTCCGGCGGCAAAGATCACCACCCGTCCCTTTTCCAGGTGCCGCACGGCCCGCCGGGAAATGTAAGGTTCCGCCACCGCATGCATGGAGATGGCGGTCATCACCCGGGTCTGCAAGCCTTTCTTCTCTAAGATGGCCTGCAGGGCGAGGCTGTTGATGACCGTGGCCAGCATTCCCATGTGGTCGGCAGGGGTTCGGTCCATTCCGTAGATGTCGGCACCGATTCCCCTGAAAATGTTTCCGCCGCCGACCACCACCGCCAGTTCCACCCCCAGTTCACAGACGCTGAGGATCTCATCTCCAACGTACTGGATCCTTTCCGGGCTGATGCCGAAGCTCTCTTCGCCCATCAGGGCTTCTCCACTGAGCTTCATGACCACCCGGCGGTATTGCGGCTCGGCCAATTTCAGGATTCTCCGATCTGGTATCGGGTAAACCGTCTGACGGTGATATTCTCACCGATTTTGGCAATGGCTTCATTGAGCATGTCAGCCACGGTGATATCCGGGTTTCGCACGTAGGGCTGGTTCAGCAGGCAGCTCTCCTTGAAAAACTTGGAAAGCTTTCCCTCTACGATCTTGTCAACCACATTTTCCGGTTTGCCGGATTCCAGCGCCTGTGCCTTGTAGATCTCTTTTTCCTTTTCCACCGCCTCGGCGGGAACGTCTTCGGGCCGGATTCCCACCGGGTTGCTGGCAGCGATGTGCATGGCGATGTTCTTGGTCAGATCTGCAAAGTCTTCGTTCTTGGCCACGAAGTCGGTTTCGCAGTTGACCTCCACCAGCACACCGATTTTACCGCCGGTGTGAATGTACGCGTGGACCAGGCCTTCGCTCATCTCGCGCCCGGCGCGCTTGGCGGCGGTGGCAAGCCCTTTTTTACGCAGGTATTCCACCGCCTTATCCATATCGGCGCCGGATTCGCCAAGCGCCTCTTTGCAGTCCATGATGCCGGCCCCGGTTTTTTCCCGGAGCTGCTTAACCATATCCGCACTGATCTTCGTCATTCTTTTTCTCCTGCCTCCTGCGTTTTTTCTTCAGGGTTTGTTTCTGGCTCGGAACTGGCAGCGGGAGCAGCTTGTTCAGCGGGCTTTTCGCCTGTTGACCGTTTGATGATCTCCACGACCGGCCCCTGGGAGCCGTCTGAAATCACCTTGCGCTCACTCGGTTCGGCACCGGCGGCTTTGCCGGCTTCTTCTACATCGGGTTTTGCGGCTTTATCCGACTCGGCCTGTCTTTTTTCCTCGAGTCGCCGGCGGCCTTCGATGCATGCATCGGCAAGCCGCGAGGTAAGCAGCCGGATGGCCCTGATCGCGTCGTCGTTTCCGGGGATCAGGTAGTCGATCTCGTCCGGATCGCAGTTCGTATCGACCACGCCTACAATCGGAATATTGAGTCTGCGGGCCTCCCGGACGGCGATCGCCTCTTTTTTGGGGTCGATCACGACCATCGCCCCGGGCAGCCCCCCCATGTTCTTGATCCCGCCCAGGTTGTTGTCGAGCTTGATCTGCTCCTTTTTCATCTTCAACCGTTCTTTTTTGGGGAACATATCAATCGAGCCGTCGTTATGGATCTCGTTTAGGTAGTTGAGACGATCGATGCTCTGCTTGATGGTCTGGAAGTTGGTCATCATGCCGCCCAGCCATCGGTTGTGGACATAGAACATTTCGCAGCGGTTGGCCTCTTCGTAGATGGAATCCCGGGCCTGCTTCTTGGTGCCGACAAACAGGACCGACTTGCCCTTTGCCACGTTTTCGGAGATGAATTCGTATGCAGTCTTGAACAGGCGAACGGTCTTTTGCAGATCGATGATGTAGATTCCGTTTCGCGCCCCGAAGATGTATGGCTTCATTTTCGGGTTCCAACGCTTGGTCTGATGACCGAAGTGGACCCCGGCCTCCAACAGCTCTTTCATCTTGACGTACGACATGTTGCTCTCCTTTTCTCGGTTTTTTCCACCGCCCTTGTCAGCCCCGCCTCCGATCCCGCAACAAGCGGGACACCGGGAGCCGGGTCGAAGGACGTGTGAGATGGCCGCTGCACGGTAAACGCTCAGCGCGCCTGACAAAATCAGGTGTTGTTACCAAATTCGTTTATTCTCTGCAACGTTTTTTTCAGCGCCGCCGAACCTTCAACACCCGAGGATTTCCCCCGTAGTCTTTCAGGATTTCCGGCGCTGCGTATTCTCCGCTGCTTTTTACGATGTCCCGAACCGCCGGGCCCTGGTCGTATCCGATTTCCAGCAGCAGCACCCCTTCCGGCGACAGATATCGGGGGGCCTCGCGGATCAGGCGGCGGACAGCATCGAGGCCGTCTGGGCCGCCGTCCAGCGCCTGTCTCGGCTCGAACCGGGAAATCTCCGGAGCCAGCCCTTCCATATCCGCCCGGCGGATGTAGGGCGGATTGGAGACTACCGCGTCAAACGGCCGCTCCCGGCAGCAAAACGCTTCGAACCAATCTGCGGCAAAAAAGCCGACCCGGTCGATCACTTCGTGACGAACCGCATTTTGCCGGGCCACGGCCAGCGCCTCCAGGCTCCGGTCCGAAGAAAAGATCCGGCAATGGCTTCGTTCCCGGGCGATGGCAACAGAAACCGCGCCGGACCCGGTTCCCGGCTCCCAAATCCGTACAGGTTCATTCTCGGAAAGAACCGCCAGCGCCGCCTCGACCAGGCTTTCGGTTTCCGGCCGCGGAATCAGCACGGCCGGGCTGACGCGGAACGAAAGCGACCAGAACTCCTTTTCCCCGGTGATATAGGCAACCGGCTCTCTTTCGATCCGCCGGCGAATCAGCGACTTATAGCGGTCGAGTTCTGCCGGCTGCAGGGGCTGATCGTATCTCACATACAGGTCGATCCGCTGAAGTTCGAGGGCATGGGCGAGCAGGATTTCAGCCGAGGCCCGGGGGCTGTCAATGCCGTGGGAATGAAAATAGGAAGCGGTCCATTTCAGCGCCCCCAGCATGGTCCAGGGCTTTTCAGGCGTCTGCCGGGATCTCGTCATGCTGCATGGCCTGGGCCTGGTAATAGGTGATCAACTCGTCGACGACATCGTCCAGCTCTCCCTGCAGAACCGCGTCCAGCTTATACAGGGTCAGTCCGATGCGGTGGTCGGTCAGCCGTCCCTGGGGAAAGTTGTAAGTCCGAATCCGCCCGCTTCGATCGCCGCTGCCCACCTGGCTCTTGCGCTCCTCGGAAATTTTATCGTTTTGCTCTTGCAGCTTTCGATCGAACAAGCGAGCCTGAAGCACCTTCATGGCCTTGTGGCGGTTTTTCAGCTGAGACTTTTCATCCTGGCAGGTCACCACCAACCCGGTGGGAAGATGAGTGATCCTCACCGCCGATTCGGTTTTGTTCACGTGCTGTCCGCCGGGGCCCGAAGCCCGGTACACGTCGATCTTCAGATCGCCGGGATCGATG
This sequence comes from Desulfobacterales bacterium, assembly GCA_021737185.1. Taxonomy (GTDB): domain Bacteria; phylum Desulfobacterota; class Desulfobacteria; order Desulfobacterales; family CAFBRK01; genus JAIPEL01. Next base: position 11,145 of record JAIPEL010000105.1, read on the forward strand.
TTGACTTCCACCTCGTCGGCCTCCGGCAGCACCGCCACGGTGACGGCCGACGTGTGGATCCGCCCCTGGGCCTCGGTTTCCGGAACCCGCTGCACCCGGTGGATGCCGCTTTCGAATTTTAGCCGGCTGTAAGCCCCCCGGCCGTGGATCATGGAGATGATCTCCTTGAAGCCCCCGCCTCCGGTGGCATGATGATCCATGGGCTCCACCTTCCAGCCCCTGTTTTCAGCGTATCGAATATACATGCGGTAAAGATCTCCGGCAAACAGGGCGGCCTCTTCTCCGCCGGTGCCGGCACGGATCTCCAGGATAACGTTTTTGTCGTCGTTGGGGTCCGTGGGCAGCAGAAGCTGCTTGAGCTCCTGTTCCAGCCGCTCTTTTTTTTCGTTGAGCTTGCGCAGCTCCTGCCTGGCCAGTTCCCGGATCTCGGGATCCTTGTCCTGGAGCAGTTCGCTGCTGTCTTCGATGTCGGAAAGCGTCCTTTTGTATTCACGAAAAGGGGTCACGATTCTGGAAAGGTCTGCATGCTCCCGGCTGTATTTTTCGTAGCTCTCCCGGTCGGAGGCGACATCCGGATCGGCCATCGCCGCTTCCAGTTCATTCAAGCGCTCTTCGACACCTGTCAGTTTTTCGTACATATCCCTTTTTGCCCGGACCCCTTGAAGGTCTCGGCACTTTCCCACGATCTTCTCTAATAAAATCGTGAAACGATTTTATATGACGCGACACAATACTAAGTATTTTAACCAAAATTTGACGACTTCGTAAAAAGGCTGAATTTCCCCTCCCCTGGTGGGAGGGGATTAAGGGGAGGGGGTATAAAAGGATGGAATCCTTTTCTATTCACCCTCACCCCAACCCTCTCCCATCAAGGGAGAGGGAGTCTTTCCGGCTTTCTACGAAGGAATCAAAATTCAACATATAACACCGCCCTGATCGCCGAAAGGCGGACAGGGCGGAATCTTATAAAATCGCGGAGAGATCTTATTTTTCGTTCTGCTTCTGGAACTTGGCGTATTTCTTTCGGAATCTTTCGATTCGACCGGCGGTGTCCACCAGTTTCTGCTTGCCGGTGAAAAACGGATGGCACTGGGAGCAGATTTCCACGCGGATATCCTTTTTCGTTGACCCCACCTCGATCACGTTTCCGCAGGCACAAGTGATATTGGTTTCTTCGTATTTCGGGTGAATCTCGGCTTTCATGGTGTATCAATCCCCCTTCTCTCAGACTTCGGTCGACGCCGTAGTTTTTGTAGGGCACGACCTCCGTGTCGTGCCGTCCTGAACGGCACGGAGGCCGTTCACTACACAGGCTGCGGCTTCGAGGAAAAAGTTTTCATATCCGATAAGTTCCCGCCCCTGGGCAGGGCGATCTCCAATTTTATGCATTCATTGAATTTAGAAATTCTTGATTATCCTTTGTTCCATTCATTTTTTCAAGCAAAAATTCGATGGCATCCACCGGGTTGAGGGAAGAAAGGAGCTTTCTGAGGATCCAGACCCGGTTGAGGATCTCGGAGCTAAGCAGCAGTTCTTCCTTGCGGGTGCCGGATTTGTTGATGTCGATGGCCGGAAAGAGGCGCTTGTCTGCAATCCGTCGGTCGAGCTGCAGCTCCATGTTGCCGGTGCCTTTGAACTCTTCGAAAATCACCTCATCCATGCGGCTTCCGGTATCGACGAGCGCGGTGGATATGATCGTCAGGCTGCCGCCTTCTTCGATGTTCCTGGCCGCACCGAAAAACCGTTTGGGCCGTTGAAGTGCATTGGAATCGACGCCGCCGGAGAGGATCTTTCCGCTTGGCGGCACGACGCTGTTGTAAGCCCGGGCCAGCCGGGTGATGCTGTCGAGCAGGATGACCACGTCCTTTTTGTGCTCCACCAGGCGTTTGGCCTTTTCGATGACCATTTCAGCCACCTGAACATGGCGTTCGGCCGGTTCGTCGAAGGTGGAGCTGATCACCTCCCCCTTGACCGACCGCTCCATGTCGGTCACCTCTTCCGGCCGCTCGTCGATAAGCAGGACGAACAGGTTGATGTCCTTGTGGTTGGCGGTCATGCTGTTGGCAATCATCTGAAGAAGCATCGTTTTTCCGGCCCGCGGCGGGGAAACGATCAGCCCCCGCTGGCCAAACCCGATAGGGGTGAGCAGATCCATGATGCGGGTGGAGTAATTCTCGGACTCGCTCTCGAGCTTGATCTTCCGATTCGGGTACAGCGGGGTGAGGTTGTCGAAGAGGATCTTTTCCCGGGCCACTTCCGGGTCCTCGTAGTTGATCGCCTCCACCTTGAGCAGGGCAAAGTACCGCTCCGACTCTTTTGGCTGCCGGATCTGCCCGGAAACAGTGTCTCCCGTGCGCAGGTTGAAGCGCCGGATTTGGGACGGAGACACATAGATATCGTCCGGCCCCGGCAGATAGTTGTAAGTCGGCGCCCGAAGAAAACCGAAGCCGTCGGGCAGGATTTCCAGGGTTCCCTCTCCGTAGATCAGCCCGTTTTTTTCGATCTGCGCCTGGAGGAGGGCAAAAATCAACTCCTGCTTGCGCATGCCTGCGGCACTTTCGATGTTGTACTTTTTGGCAAGCTTTGCCAGATCTTTGATGTTCTTGTCTTTGAGTTCGACGATGTTCATGCAGCATCAACCCCGTTTTGTTGGATTCACAGCGCTGGATTTTATCCGGTTATCGTTTCTGTTCCGTCCGCTTCCTTAAACCCCTCCAGACCCGGCCCGTAAAAATCAGCCTTTTTTGCAGGCTCATCACAGCCCCTCTGCAGGATCTTCGATCCTTTATCCGGCATGGCGAATCAAACTGGTCGTATTTGCGTTCACTGATGGTCGTTCGGATAGCGTTTCGCTGGCGTTACTGGAGGATTCTAAATGATGATTAAGCCAGGCAGCTTTTGGGACATCGTCACCAAATGGCAGGCGTTCCAAGTACGTATAACCAAATAGTACACGATAGAGAGGCTGTCAAGCGCTTTCCCCGTCTTTTTCGGCTTTTGCAGCCAGCCGATCGAACAAGCGATCCACTTCGCCGATGATATCGCCCGGCCGGCCGCTATTTTCGATGACGAAATCGGCCCTCTTCCTTTTTTCGGATTCGGGCATCTGGATCCCGATCAACGCCGCTGCCTGCTCAGCAGCCACATTGTCTCTTTCTACCAGACGGCGGACCCGTGCTTCTTCGGGCGCGGCGACCACCACCACCTGGTCGAAAAATCTTTCCAATCCGGCTTCGAACAAGAGGGGAACCTCGGCGACAAGAAGCGGCGCCCCGGCCGCTTCGGCCTTGTCCATGGCATCGTTCATTCGCCGCAGTACCTCCGGGTGGACGATCGCCTCGAGATCTCTTCTCGCCTTCTCATCGGCTACGATGATCTCCCGAAGCCTGCGCCGGTCCAGCCCGCCGTCCTCGGTGATCACCTCGCGCCCAAAACGTTCGATGACCTGCTGGAAACCGCCGGTTCCGGGTTCGACAGCTTGCCTCGACAGCCGATCCAGATCGACGACAAAGGCCCCAAGCGTCTGGAAACGCTTACAAACAATGGATTTACCGGAGCCGGCACCCCCGGTGACTGCAATCCGGAGGGCGCGCCGGGCCTTGTTGCTACTATCGGACAAGCTCCGTTTCTCCTTCCGCTCATATGAAATTTCGCCAAACCAGGTCCGTCATTCCGGGCCCTGGATCAAGTCCAGGGCAAGCTTTTTTGACAAGCCTGCCCCGGACTTGATCCGGGGGAATCCAGATTTATCCTGGATCCCGGCTCGCAGTTTATCCCGCACCCCGGGTCAAGTCCGGGGCAGGCTTTGATGCGGGACTTCGCTTCCGTCTTCGCTCTATGAGCTTCGCCGCGACAAGCCGGCCGGTCGCAGATCCCGCGCTCCTTGCGGCCGGGATAACGGGTTGAGAAGTTTCAATTATGATCAAACTGATCACCACGCAATCAGCGGCGGGGCTTATGTGAAACTTCAACCTAGTCCTGCGGCAATAACCGACCTGCCCCCGCCTTGGGTTTTGGAGGTTGGAGGGCCACGCTCCGTCGTGGCCGGTATTGGGTCATTGCTGGCAACACGGACGCGACAGAGCGCGTCCC
>JAIPEL010000106.1 GCA_021737185.1 Desulfobacterales bacterium
GGTCCGAGAGATCTGTTTTTCGATTTCCTGGAGGCGGGCTTCTTTGCCAGCGACGTCAAAGATAACCTCGGAGTTGTGCGATCTTTCCCTCGTGCTCCTTCAACGTCTGTTTCAGATCTTCCAACATGGTTGTCCTCCCTCCTGTAAAGATTCAAGGTTCAAAATTCCAGATTCAAGGTTTACGAGCCCATCAATTTTGATGAAATCGTAAAAAGTACAATATCTGTCACTCCCGCGAAGGCGGGAGTCCAGAACCAATTGAATTTACTGGATTCCCGCTTTCGCGGGAATGACAGAAAAAGGAAAATTCGGACTTTTTACGAAAGCATCAATTTTGAACTTTGAACATGGAATTTTGAACATTTTTATCACATGCCGCTATGGCGGTAAAGGCCGATCCCTCCGTGATCCCGCAAAAATAGTAAGTCAGCCAGCGGGGGATGTAAATACAAAACCTGTCAGATTTCCAGCTTTCTCGACCGTCTTCCGGCCACAAGAAGAAGCAGCGCCGCCGCCAGGCAAAGATAGGCAAACACGTCGCCGAATCGGGTGTAGAGCGCGGCTTCGCCGAACAGCGGAACCGTTCGGGTCATCACCGCGTCGGTAAAAAGCGCCGAGGCCTCTGTCACCCGGCCCGCCGGATCGATGAAGCCGCTGATGCCCGTGTTGGCCGCCCGCGCCAGGCTTCTGCGATTTTCCACCGCCCGGAACACGGCCATGGAAAAGTGCTGAAAAGGGGCGCTGGACCGCCCATACCAGGCGTCGTTGGTAATGTTGACCAAAAGATCGGCCCCCGCCGAAGCCTGAGCCCTGGAAAGCTGGGGGAAAATCGATTCATAGCAGATGAGCACGCCGAGCCGGTGCGTCTTCCACGCCAGGACCTTTCCCATCGGACCGGCGTCGAAATCACCGACATGCTCCACGATCTTTCCCAAAAAGGGGAGATAACGCTTGAAGGGAACGTATTCCCCGAAGGGGACCAGGTGCACCTTGTCGTAGCGATCTTGGATGGCGCCGTCGGAGGAAACCAGGTAGGCGCTGTTGTAGTAGAAAAGGCGGCCCTGCTTTTCCCTGTAAGAGGGGCTTCCGATCAGAAAGTCCGCACCACCGGTCTTTTCGACCGCGTCGAGCACGATCCGGGTCAGCTCGGCGTGAAACGGAAAGTAAAAGGGGGCGGCCGTTTCCGGCCAGACCACCAGGTCGGGCTCCTGCCCGGCCGCGGACACGGAAAGGGCCGCATACTTTCCGGTGGTCTGAAACTGAAAATTTCGGTCCCACTTGATTTCCTGGGCGATATTTCCCTGAATTAGGGTGATCCGCGCCGCGTCTGCCGAGGCCGTCGAAGCATCGACGGCCTCGATCCGAATCGATCCATAGAGCCATCCGGCCCCGACGGCGACCGCGGCAACCGTCAGGGCAGCAGCGGCCCGGCGCCTTGCCGCCTTCGGGTCGGGCCCTCCTCCGGCAGCTGCCTGCCAAAGCGAGTACAGCGCTCCATTGACCAGGGCAACCAAGAAAGTCACCCCGTAAACGCCGGCAACGTCGGCGATTTGGATCAGCTCAACCCGCTCGAATTGAGAATACCCAAGAAGCTCCCAGGGAAATCCGGTAAACAGCCGGGCCCGGAGAAACTCCTGAGCCGTCCAGAACACGGCCGTCGCCGGCCATATCAGCGCCGGCTTCATCGAGATCCGCGCCATCGCGACGCTAAAAAGGGCCGGGTAGAGCGCCAGGTATGCCGCAAACAAAAACAGGATCGGAAAGGCCAGCACCAGGGGCAGGTGGCCGTATGTCTGCATCGTACCGACAACCCAGTACACCAGCGACAGGTAGTGTACCAGGCCGAACGCAAAGCCGACGCGGAAAGCGGCCTTCCATCGGGTCCCGTCGATCGCGGCCAAGAGCGGCACCAGCGCCACCCAAGCGATGAAATCGAACCCGACCTTGGGAAACGCGGTCGTGAGCAGCAGCCCCGAAACCGCCGCCCCCCCCATCCGCTTCCAATTTGAATCAGTTGTTTTCACGGATCCAGCTCCGTACTCCCGAAGTGAATGTGGCCAGATGTCTAAATCCTTCCACAACTGTCTGTCAACAAAGGGATCAGGAATTTTCTGCAAAATAAAAGCCGCTGGTTTGCCCAGCGGCTCTTTTCGAAAAATTCTTTTCGGCGGCGCAGCCGCCGCAACAAAATCGCGGTACGCGATTTTGGGCTGGTCGGGGCGATCCCGCTTTTCAGCGGGACGGCTTACTGCATTGTAACACTTCACTCGCGGGAAGCCGGCTCATGATCGTCCCGCCCGATAAAATCTGGTCGGGGCGAGAGGATTTGAACCTCCGGCTTCCTGCTCCCAAAGCAGGCGCGCTACCAGGCTGCGCCACGCCCCGACGGAGCAAACCCCTACCACGCTTTTGCTTCACGCGCAAGGAGATTGGGGAAAGACTGGCGCTGTCAGGCGTGCGCCCGGAGAAGGTCGACGCCGTCGGCTCCCGGTTCACCGTCAGGCGGTTTCGGGTCCGTCCATACTTCTGAACCTTCATACCCTACCGGGATCATTCAAAAATTTTCTGGAATCGGCGCTTGACACCGGCCCGCGTTCATATTATTCTAAAATTCTTCATTTTTTTGGCCCCGGCCTGTTTTCTGCCCTGATTAGACACCGACGGCTTTATGTGCCCGCGATGAACAGCGGAGGTCTGGCGCAGAATGCTCCCGCGAGAGTGGCGGAACTGGTAGACGCACTGGACTTAGGATCCAGCTCTGGAAACAGATTGGGAGTTCGAGTCTCCCCTCTCGCACCAAAAATAAAATTGCCGGCGCAATTTTATAAAAGGAAAGGAATCTGACCCCAAATGCAGGTAACTATCGACGATCTGAGCAGTGTCAAAAAGAACCTTCACATCGAAATCCCCGAAGAGGACGTGGCCCGGGAACTGGACGAGGCCTACAAGAACCTTCGGAAAACAGCCAAAGTCAAGGGGTTTCGACCGGGGAAAACGCCGCGCGCGGTCCTGGAGCGCCGGTTTCACAAAGACGTCAACGCTGATGTCGGGTCAAAGCTGATCCAGGAGACCCTGATCAAGGCCATCCAGGACAACGAACTGAACGTCGTCGGCCGCCCCCACATCGATCCGCCGGAACTGACCGACAAAGGCCCCTACAAGTATACCGTCACCGTAGAAGTCAACCCGGAGATCGACGAGGTGGACTTTTCGGGGTTGTCGCTCAAGAAAACGCGCTACCGGGTGACGGACGAGGAAATCGAAGCCCAGCTCAAGCTGATTCAGCGAAACATGGCCAAGTTAGAGCCCCTGGCAGAGGAGCGCCCGGTGGCCGACGAAGACTTCGTGCTGATCGATTACGAGGGGTTTGAGGACGGCACGCCGATGCCCGAGCTTCAGAAGACCGAAAATTATTCGATGAAGATCGGCAGGGCCATGATTTCAAAAGAGTTCGACGATCAGCTCATCGGTATGAAAAAGGGGGATGATCGGGAATTTAGCATCTCCTTTGCCGACGATTACTACAACCAGAAACTCGCCGGCAAGACCGTCACTTTCAAGGTGCATCTGCGCGACATCCGAAAAGAGATCCTGCCCGAGCTCGACGACGAATTTGCCAAGACCGTGGGTCCTTTCGAAAATCTCGAAGCGCTCAGAAAAGAGATCGTCGACAACCTGACCAACGGATACGAGAAACGGAGCGAGCAGGAGCTCAGTGAACAAATTTTTTCGACGCTGCTCGAAAAAACCGATTTCGAGGTGCCCGAGGCCCTGGTCGAACACGAACTGGACCACATCATCAGCGATGCGGAGCGCTCCTTCCAGTATCACAACATGGACCCGGAGCAGATCGGACTTACCCGGGAGACCATGCAGGAGCGGTACCGGGAAACCGCTGAAAAACAGGTCCGGCGCCACCTGATTCTGAGCAAAATCATACGGCAGGAGAACCTGACGCTCTCCGACGACGATCTCGATGCCGGTTTTCAAGAGATGGCCGGGCAGATCAATCGGCCGGTGGAGGAGATCAAGGGCTTTTACCGCCAGGACAAGGAGCAGCTTGACTTTTTCAAGCACACCTTACTTGAAAAAAGCGCCATAAAGCTTATTATTGATGCTGCCTCCGTCCAAGAGGTCGAGGCCGAACTCGAACAAGACAAGAAGGCTGACGAGGCGAAAGATGACAGTTGACCCGCCGGACGGAGCGGGGATAAAATAGCTGATAGATCAAAACACTGAATCGAACCATCCAATTCATCGAAGGAGTCCAATGTGCCCCTGATTCCGATGGTAATCGAACAAAGCAGCCGGGGAGAGCGCGCCTACGATATCTATTCGAGGCTCTTGAAGGACCGGATCATCTTCCTGGGAACGGCCATCAACGACGAGGTGGCCAACCTGCTCATCGCCCAGCTGCTCTTTCTCGAGTCTGAAGATCCGGACAAGGACATCAACTTCTATATCAACTCTCCGGGCGGCATCGTCACCGCAGGGCTGGCCGTATACGACACCATGCAGTACATCAAGCCCGACATCGCAACGGTCTGCATCGGCCAGGCCGCCAGCATGGGCGCCGTTTTGCTGACCGCCGGCACCGCCGGCAAGCGCTACTCACTGCCCAACTCCCGCATCCTGATCCACCAGCCCATGGGCGGGTTTCAGGGACAGGCTTCGGACATCGAGATTCAGGCCCGGGAAATACTGCGCATGAAGGAGTCCCTCAACGAGATTCTTCAGCGCCACACCGGAAAGAACCTGGATACCATCCAGAGAGACACCGACAGGGATTTTTTCATGTCCGGCGCCGAAGCCAGGGACTACGGAATCATCGATCATGTCATCCAGAGTCGGGACGATCTGGACGAGATCGATCAGAAAAAAGTGGAGGAATAACATGACCAAAAAAGGGGACGGGAACGACAACCTCTTCTGCTCCTTCTGCGGAAAAAACCAGAAAGAGGTCAAGAAGCTGATCGCCGGCCCGGCCGTCTACATCTGCGATGAATGCATCCAGCTTTGCAGCGAAATCATCGAAGAAGAGACGGAAAAAGAAGCCTCCCATATGGACCGGCTGCCCACGCCCAAAGAAATCAAGACCCTGCTGGACGACTACGTCATCGAGCAGGACCCGGCAAAAAAGGTGCTGGCCGTCGCGGTCCACAACCATTACAAGCGGCTGGAGTCGAACGTCAGCACCGGGGATGTGGAAATTGAAAAAAGCAATATTCTGCTCATCGGCCCGACCGGATGCGGCAAGACGCTGCTGGCCCAGACCCTGGCCCGATTTCTCAACGTGCCCTTTACCATTGCAGACGCCACAAGCCTGACCGAAGCCGGCTACGTGGGCGAGGACGTGGAAAACATCATCCTGGCGCTTCTGCAAAACGCCGACTATGACGTGGAGCGGGCAAAAAGAGGGATCGTCTACATCGACGAAATCGACAAGATCGCCCGAAAATCCGACAACCCGTCCATCACCCGCGACGTCTCCGGTGAGGGCGTGCAGCAGGCCCTGCTCAAGATCATCGAAGGCACCACCGCCAGCGTACCGCCCAAGGGAGGCCGAAAACATCCTCAGCAGGATTTCGTCAAGGTGGACACCGCAAACATCCTGTTCATCTGCGGCGGCACCTTCACCGGGCTGGAACAGGTCATCCAGCGCAGACTCGGCTCCAAGGCGATGGGCTTCGGAGCCAAAATCCACAAGATGGGAGAACGGCAAATCGGCGAGATTCTCGAGATGGTGCAGCCCGAGGACCTGATCAAATACGGACTCATTCCGGAATTCTTAGGACGGCTGCCCGTGATCGCCACCCTGGACGAACTGCGGGAAAGCTCGCTGATCCGGATCCTTTCGGAGCCGAAAAACGCGTTGATCAAGCAGTTTAAAAAGCTGTTCGAACTGGAGGGGGTCAACCTGCGCTTTACAGAAAGCGCCCTTTCGGCCATCGCCAAGGAGGCGTTGAAACGAAAATCCGGGGCCAGGGGCCTGCGGTCGATCCTGGAAAGCAGCATGCTCAATATCATGTATCAGATCCCTTCCGTGGACAGCGTCAAAGAGTGTGTCATCAGCGAAGACGTCATCCTCAGGAAAGAAGAGCCGATTCTGCTCTACGAGCAGACCAAGAAGCAGGCATGACCAAATCATGATAGAGGCGGCAATTTTTTTTGCGGGGAAGCGGCCAGGCCGTTTCCCCGGCCGAATCTGTCAGCAACGCAACGCCCCAAAGAAAGTCTATGATACCGAAAATATTCAATAGAGACGCTGAAACCGAAGAAAAACCCGTGCTGCCGATGCTTCCGCTGCGGGATATCGTGATCTTCCCGCACATGGTGGCCCCCTTGTTTGTGGGACGCCCCAAATCGGTCAATGCCCTGGCCGATGCGATGAATCGGGACAAGCACGTTTTTCTGGCCACCCAGCGCAAGGCCAAGACCGACGAGCCAAACCCGAAGGACATCCACGATCTGGGCACCATCGGCACGGTCCTGCAGCTGCTGCGCCTGCCCGACGGCACGGTAAAAGCCCTGGTGGAAGGCAAGCAGCGGGCCCGGATTTCCCGGTACCTGGAAAAGGAAGATTTTTTCCAGGTGGAGCTCGACCTCCTCCAGGACAGCCCGCTTTCCGATGCCGAGCGGGTTGCCCTGATGCGGGCCGTCACCGAAGCCTTCGGCGAGTATGCCAAGATCAACAAGAACATCAGCAAGGACCTGGTCAAAAGCGTTTCATCGATCACGGATCCATCCCAGCTCTGCGATACCATCGCATCCCAGTTCAATTTCAAGATCGAAGAAAAGCAGCGCCTGCTGGAGAGCATCGACCTGTCCGACCGGCTTTCCCATCTTCTTCGCCTGATCAAGATGGAGGTCGAAATTTACGAGACCGATCAGCGGCTCAAGGCCCGGGTCAAAGACCAGATGGAAAAGACCCAGCGCAACTACTATCTCAACGAGCAGATGCGGGCGATCAAAAAGGAGATGGGTGCTGAAGAGGATCCGGGAGACGATCTCAAGGAGCTCGAAAAACGGATCAAGAAGAAGAGGATGCCCAAGGACGCCGCTGCCAAGGTCCGCCAGGAGTTCAAGAAGCTGAAGCTGATGACCCCCATGTCGGCCGAAGCCACCGTTGTGCGCAATTACATCGAGTGGATCATCGGAATCCCCTGGTTTGAAAGCAGCAAAATCCAGACCGACATCACCGAAGCGGAAAAAATCCTCGATGAAGACCATTTCGGTTTGGAAAAACCCAAAGAGCGGATCGTGGAATACCTGGCGGTGCAGTCTTTGGTCAAAAAAATCCGGGGGCCGATCCTCTGTCTTGTCGGCCCGCCCGGCGTGGGCAAAACCTCTTTGGCCAAATCCGTCTCCCGGGCCACCGGCCGCCGTTTTGTCCGCCAATCCTTGGGCGGAGTCAGAGACGAGGCGGAAATCCGGGGCCACCGGCGCACTTACATCGGCGCCATGCCGGGAAAGATCATCCAGTCCCTGAAAAAGGTGGGGGTCAACAACCCGGTCTTCTGCCTCGACGAGGTCGACAAGATGAGCATGGACTTCCGGGGCGATCCGTCTGCGGCTCTGCTGGAAGTTCTCGATCCGGAGCAAAACTTTGCGTTCAACGACCACTACCTGGATCTCGACTACGATTTGTCGAACATCCTGTTCATCACCACGGCCAACACCCTGCCCGACATCCCTCTGCCCCTGCAGGACCGGATGGAGATCATCCGGCTGCCGGGCTACACCGAGTATGAAAAGTACCATATCGCCAAGGACTTTCTGATTCCCAAACAGGCCAAGGCCAATGGGCTGGAGGAGCATCCGCCAAAATTTTCAAAGGCCGCCGTGGCGACCATCATCAACCAATACACCCGAGAGGCCGGCGTGCGAAACCTGGAGCGGGAGATCGCCTCCATCTGCCGCAAGATCGCCCGGCGGCTGACAAAGGAAGGCAAGCTTCGAAGCGTCCAGGTCACCGCAAAATCCATCGGCAAGTACCTGGGACCCGCCCGCTTCCGCAAGAGCCAGATCGAAAAAGAAGACCACATCGGCATGGTCACCGGCTTGGCCTGGACCCAGGTGGGCGGAGAGCTGCTGACCGTGGAGGCCATCACCATGCCCGGCAAGGGGGAGGTGAGCATCACCGGCAAGCTGGGCGACGTGATGAAGGAGTCGGCCCAGGCGGCGGTCAGCTACGTTCGGTCCCGCACCGAACGGATGATGATCGACACCGAATTCCACAAAAAGCTCGACCTGCACATCCACGTGCCGGAGGGGGCGATCCCCAAAGACGGTCCGTCTGCCGGAACAGCCATATGCACGGCCCTGGTGTCGATTCTCACCCGGCGGCCCGTGCGCCGGGACATTGCCATGACCGGGGAGCTGACGCTTCGCGGCCGTGTCCTTCCCATCGGCGGACTCAAGGAAAAGATCCTGGCCGCGCACCGGGGCGGAATCAAGAAGGTCATCATCCCCAAGGAAAACCAGAAGGACCTGCGCGACATCCCGGCCGAAATCGCAAAGCAGGTGGAGATCGTGGCCGTGGAGCACATGGACGAGGTCCTGCCCCACGCCCTGGTCCACAAAGAAGGCGAGTCGCTGTTCAAGGACGGCACCATCGCCTTCGGCTTGCTGCCGGAAGCCGAATCCTCCGGCCTGGACAGCAGCAAGCCGCTGATCTGAGCCGGTACCACAAAGACAGCTGCTCTGACTCCGGGCAAATTCGCCCGGAGTTTTTTTAAGGAATAAATGCGGCGGGAGGGCGCCAATTCACGGTTTTACCGCTAATTTGCGCTTGACAACCGTCAGGTTCCTTGGTAGCTGTAGCATCTCTTTTGGCCGCTGGACCAGCCAAAGAACAGGCGCCTCGACTGACGGACAATCAGGGCGGGTAGCTCAGTTGGGAGAGCGTCCCGCCTGACAGGCGGGAAGGTCACAAGTTCAAGCCGCCTTTGGTTTTGATGAAATGTGACCGGCTCGGCTCACATACGCAAGGGCGGGTAGCTCAGTTGGGAGAGCGTCGGCCTTACAAGCCGAAGGTCACAGGTTCAAGCCCTGTTCCGCCTACCAGTCTTGTTGAATGGTCAATTCGTTGATTCGTTAAATCGGTTGGTATGGAGTTCAGGCGGCGGCACCGCCGCCCGAATCGACCAATCAACTATTTAACCAATCAACCAAATCTTGGGGGCGTAGCTCAGTTTGGTTAGAGCGCCGGCCTGTCACGCCGGAGGTCGCGAGTTCGAGTCTCGTCGCTCCCGCCACCAATTATATCAGGGACTTACAGCGATTTTGTAAGTCCCTTTTTCTTTGGCCTTTTCGGAAATTCCAACCGTATTTCCAACCCGGAGCCCCCAAACCGCTGTTTCTGGCCCCTTCGATGCCCTCCAAAAAAAAATGAACCCCGGAGCCCAAATTCTGACGGAAAGTTGGGTCCGGGGTCTTTAGGTACGGTTTTCCGGCTTGCTTAATAACTACCAACTACTTGGTTTTGGGACCAAAGATCCATTTGACAGTATATATGGGTCAGGAAACTGATGCTTTGCATACTGTTTTTTATGGATTGTGAAGGAGCCAGCGGCGAGCTTTGCCAGCTCATTGTTTTTTCTTGCAAATGGGAAGGCAAAAATGATCTTCTTGGCTGGAAACAACCTTTTAGCCGTTCTGACGGCTGGCGCTAAATCGGTATCACCGGTCATTATAACGGCAGCATCGCACTCATCTTTTATCAATATTTCAAGAATTTTAACGGCTATGGCAACATCGGTTTCTTTTTCTTCATGTTTTTTGAATGGTTTCCCACAACCTGGAACGCCACAACGTACGATCTTTTCCTTGAAACGGCTCAACTCTACATGAATCCCCGAATCTTCAAGGCAACGGATAAACGCTTTGTGTCTTTTTGTAACACCGGGGTTGTTCGTCTCGATATGATATGCGAGGGCTGAAAAATAATAGAGGCTTTCCATACAGACCTGATCCTTAACCACTCGTCCAACCAAGTGTAAATAAGAGGCGCAAAGTCTTTTGATGTCAAGCCACTTGGTGGATGTTTTTAACAACCCTTCGGCTTTTCTTGCCGAATGATAGAGATTAAAGCCGTCTACGAGGAAACTCACTCTATTCATTGTTGAAATACCAATTAAAAGCAAAAAAAAACCCGTTGGATCGTAATCCAACGGGGGCCAGGAGGCTTTCCCAAGCCCCACTGGGGATGACATCTACATACTACATCGGCAGTTTAATTTGTCAACTTTATTTTTTGATCATCCTTGCCAATCGACCTAAGCCCCCCACCTCCTCCATAGTGAAAGCCCCGGAAGCCGGCCAGGGGCAACGGCTTTCGGCTCCGGTTGCCTATCCGGGGCCTGTCTGATAAATTCGCATCGCCGCATTGGAGCAGCGGGTGTTTCCTTTGTGGCCGGGCCGGTAGGGGCATGCCAGCGACCTACCGGCCCTTTTCGTCTTGGGTTGACACCGATCTGGAAGCCCTTACTATTCCACTTCCGGGATAGATCACTCTTGCTATCCCGTCTCCTCCATTCTTGCCCCCGGTCCTAACCCCGCCGGGGGCATTTCTTTTTTTTGCCTACTCGCTGGCCGGTGCCTTCCCCATTGCCGCCGCTTCGATGTCGTTCAGAATCTTTTCGATTTTCCGGCACTCTTCGGAAACGATGTCTCCAAGGTTCTCCCACGTTTCGTCTACGGCCTGTATATCGACCGGGGTTAGGCACTCCTTCAGACGTTGTCCATGCTGTTATGTTCTTGTGCGGTCCCGAAAGCGGTTTCATTACAGGACAGAACATCACCGTAGATGGCGGTATGACAAAACGGATGGTGTATCACAACGACTTCGGTTGGACTTATCAACCAGAAACAAAAGGTGATTAGCAGAGAAAGGGCTCAGCCGATGCCTCTTTGGCTGAGCCCTCCATTCTTTATTGTTTCCTGCAATCCGCGGAATAGAAAATTCGCGCCGGTGCGTTTATCCCGCGTCCAAGGCCTAGAGCAGCCCCTTTTCCTTCAGCCAGGAACGTGCAACGTCGGATTCTGGCTTGTGCTCCACATCCACGGCCTTGTTCATGTTCTGCATTTCGCCTGTACTCAGGTTTTCGGCCAGGGGCTTGAGAATTTTCTCAATTTCGGGATATTTTTTCAGGACCTTTTCCCGGACCACCGGAGCAGGATTGTAAACCGGAAAAAAGTTCTTGTCGTCTTCCAGGTTTACAAAGCCGAAGGCGGCGATCCGGCCGTCGGTGGCAAACCCCATCCCCACATCGACCTGACCGTCTTTCAGGGCCTGATAGGCCAGGCCGTCGGACATTTTTTTGATGTTTCCAAACGGCGCGTTCAATCCGTAGACCTTGGCCAATTTCTTGTATCCGTCCGGACGGTTCCAGAATTCGGTTCCGACCCCCACGGTCAGATCTTCGGGATTCTTATCCACATAGGCGGCCAGATCCGATATGGAGGAAATCCCCAGTTTTTCCGCCTGGGCCTTTTTCATCATCAGGGTGTAGGTGTTGTTCATCTTGACCGGCGTCAGCCAGACCAGATCTTCGCCGGCGTCCTCTTCTTTGACCCATTCATACACCGCCTGGGGATCGCTCATGATCTCAGGGTCATCCTGTTTGAAGAAAACGGTGTATGCCGTTCCCGTGTATTCATAGTAAAAATCGACTTCCCCGGTAAGAACCGCCTTTCTGGCCATGTTCGTCGGCAGTCCGGTCTTCAGCTCGACTTCGAATCCGTTTTTCTCTAAAAGCGCCTTGGCCATTTCAGGCAGGAGATACTGCTCGGTGAAGTTTTTCCCTCCCACGGTTATTTTCTTGTCCGCGGCCATCGAGGGCAGCGCAAGACTTAACGAACACGCCAGCAATACCAAAAAAATAAGCCCTTTACGCAATGATTTCATGCCGAACCTCCTTGCTTAAAGATAAATACAGAGCCTCTTTCTTCTCTGTATGTGAAAATCCTATTCCTCAGTCATGCGCAGCCCCTTTGACACCAGCATGACCCTCAACACCTCGATGAGAAAGTCTGCCAGCAGGGCAAGCAGGGTGACCGGAAGAGCCCCGGCGATGAGCTTGTCGGTCATCATCATGTTGATCCCGGTAAAGATCCAGTCTCCCATCCCGCCTGCACCGATGAGATAGGCCAGCGCCGTTGTCCCGACATTGATGACCAGCGCCACCCTGAATCCGGTGAGGATGACGTTCAGGGCCATGGGAATTTCCACCTGCCACAAGATGCCCATGGTGGTCATGCCCATCCCCTTGGCGGCATCGATGATGGAAGAGGGAACGGCATTGATCCCGGCCAGGGTGTTTCTGGCAATGGGCAGCGTGGAGTATATCGTCAGGGCGAAGATGGCGCTTTTGGCACCGATTCCCAAAAAGGTCATGACCAGGGCCAGCACGGCCAAAGAGGGAATGGTCTGGCCCAGGCTGACCACATACATGACAACCCCCGTGTAGGCCCTGAACTTGGGCCGGGTCAGGATGATGCCTACGGCCAGTCCGATCACGGTGGCGATGGCCATACTGACCCCGACCAGATACAGGTGCTGCCAGAGCAGCCGAATCAATTCGGGATAGTCGTAGGGGTCACTGAAAAGGGCGACCGTACCGGTTTTCTGAAGCCCGATCCCCACCGCAACCAGCAGCAGGGCTACGAGCATGCCGTATATTTTTTTCAGTGCAGCATTCATTCGGACACCTTCTTCTGGATGAGTATCCCGGTGGGTGTCAGCACCTGTTCGACCAAGGCCATCCCTGCATCCACCAGAATCGCGAAAATCGATACCAAAAGGGCCCCTGCAATGATCATTTCCGGATAGACCCGGTCGATGCCGTTTTGGATGTACACCCCCAGTCCTCCGGCCCCGACATAGGCGGCGATTGCGGCAATACCGATGTTCATGACCGCAGCGGTGCGCAGCCCGGCGACAATGACCGGAATGGCGATCGGGATCTCCACCTCTTTTAGCAGCTGCCACCGGTTCATGCCCATCCCCCTGCCCGCATTTCTGGCAGATGGAGAAACGTTTTTAATGGCGACATACGTGTTGCGGATAATCGGAAGCTGGCTGTACAGGATCAGGGCGATGATCGCCGGGGTCTTGCCCAGCCCCTGTCCGATGATGGCCAGCACCGGCATCATCAACCCGAACAGGGCAATGGAGGGAACCGTCATCATGACGTTGGCGCCGTTGATCACCTTTTTGGCCAGCTTCTCGTTTTTGGTGATGACGATTCCCAGGGGGACGCCGATGGCCGTGGCAATGATCAACGAGATGCCGACCATGAAGATGTGCTCCCAGGTCAAAAACAGGACGTCGGCATAATTTTGGATGATAAAATTGAGTGTGCCCATCGTCGCCCTCTTTACCTACTCTTCTTCGGCGGCATAGCTCTGCCGTACTGTGTCCTGGATATCGTCGTAGGTCACCGTGCCGATAAAACGACGATTGTCGTCTACGACGCACAGGGTCTGAAAGGAGTGCATGAGCATATAGGACAGGGCATCCCTGGCGGGGGTCCTCTTTCTTAGATGAATGGGAAATTTTTCAGCCAGCTCCTTCACCGGCCCCTTTTCGTACTTGATCATTTTTTTGGTGACGTAGCCGACAGGTTTGTCCTGATCCACGACGACGCAAAAATTTTCCTTTTTCTGCTCCATGGCATTGAGCACGGCCGACGCCGATTCCGAACCCTGGGCGATGTTCTGGGGGGCCTGATTGTACATCTCCCCCACCTTGATGATGCCCAACACCTTCAGGGCCCTGTCCGCGCCCACAAAGTCGGAGACATACTTGTTCTTCGGCTGGGTCAGCAATATTTCGGGCCGTTCGTACTGCACGAGTCGGCCCTCTTCAAAAAGAGCGATCTTGTCCCCCACCTTGATGGCCTCATGAATGTCATGGGAGACGAAGGCGATGGTCTTTTTCAGCTTTTCCTGGACCTTCAGGAATTCATCTTGAATCTGCTCGCGGTTGATCGGATCGATGGCGCCAAACGGCTCGTCCATGAGGAGGATTTCAGGATCGGCCGCCAGGCCCCGGGCCACCCCGACCCGCTGCTGCTGTCCTCCGGAGAGCTCGGCCGGATAGCGGTCGCGATAGATTCCAGGGTCCAACCGGACCATGGTCAACAATTCATCGATCCGGTCGTCGATTTTGTCTTTGGACCAGCCCAACAGCCTGGGAACCACCGCAATGTTGTCGGCGATGGTCTTGTTCGGAAAAAGCCCGATGTCCTGGATCACATACCCCATCTGCCTTCTCAATTGAACCGCATCCATTTCCATGATGTTCCGGCCGTTGACTTCAATGGTGCCTCTGGTGATGGTTTCCAGCCTGTTGGTGAGCCGCAGCGTGGTGGTCTTGCCGCATCCGGAGGGGCCTAAAAAAATAACGATCTCGCCTTTTTCGATCGTAAAGGTGACATCTTCGAGGGCGGTGACGGCATCTTGCCCCTCGCCGAAAATCTTGGTCAGATGATCGTAGCTGATCATTGGGGGTTCCCCTCCTCGGGATATTTAGACGGTGCTTCGGTCGAAGTCGGGGTTTTTCGTAGGGCACGACCTCCGTGTCGTGCCGCACGGAACGGCATCAGTCTTCGCTCTTCGAGCTACGCCGCGACAGGCGGAGGCCGTTCCCTACATAGGCAGAGGCTTTGACAGAAGTTTCACGTTTGATCAAACTAATCGCCTCACGGTCGGAGGCAGGCCTTATGTGAAACATTTCTATCTAAAACATTATGTACTTAACTTTCCATGCCATGCTGGTTGCTTTCATGGTTTTACAGTGGTTAATTAAAACCTAAAAGATTTGGTGTCATGTGTCAAGAAGGCGATGTTGCATCCGGATAATTGGGCCTTATTATTCGGTCATGGGGAAATATCCCCTAATAGAGTTCAACACTCTATTCTCCCTCCTCAGCCCCGGCGCTAACCCCCGCCGGGGCTTCTTTTTCAACAAAAGGGGGCGCGAAACCGGATCGGTTCCGCACC
>JAIPEL010000016.1 GCA_021737185.1 Desulfobacterales bacterium
AACTTCTCAGGCCGTCATTCCGGGCTTGACCCGGAATCCAGGTATTTCTGGATCCCGGCTCGAAGTTTATCCCGCACTTGATGCGGGGCTTCGCTACGGCCGGGATGACGGACCGGGAATGATGAAGTTTCATACGAGCCCCGCCGCTGACCGCCGGGCCGGTCAGTTTGATCAAATGTGAAACCGTGCCATTTTGGCATAGTTTCATACGAGCGCCGCCGCTGACCGCCGAGGCGTTCAGTTTGATCAAACCTGAAACTTGTGTCGAAGCCTCTGCCGGTGGAGGGACGCGCTCTGTCGCGTCCGTGTTGCCAGCAATGACCCAATCCCGGCCACGACGGAGCGTGGCCCTCCAACCGCCAAAACCCAAGGCCGAGACAGGTCGGTTTTTGCCGCCGGCTTCGATCGAAGTTTCACATAAGAAAGAAAGGAGGTCGAGCCATGAAAATTTTGACGGTATACTACACCATGTACGGCCACACCCTCACCCTGGCCAATTCCGTTCACGAAGGCGTCAACGGCGTCGACGGCGTCCAGGGCGTTTTGCGCCGTGCGGCCGAGTTCGATGCCGTGGATAAAATCATCGACAAAAACGACTTTGCCCGGGGCGTCCGCGAGCAGCAGCAGGATGTTCCGGTCTGCACGGTCGAGGATCTGCGTCAGGCAGACGGGGTCATCTTCGGCAGCCCCACCCGCTACGGAAACATGACCGCCCAGATGAAGCAGCTCATCGATTCGACGGCAGAGCTTTGGATGAACGGAGAGATGGAGGGAAAGCCGGCCGGCGTGTTTACCTCCACGGCTTCCACCCACGGCGGTCAGGAGACGACGCTGCTGACCATGATGGCGCCGCTGCTCCATTTGGGGATGATCATCGTGGGAGTGCCGTATTCGACGCCGGGAATGATTCACACCGAGGCGCGGGGCGGCACGCCTTACGGCGCCTCGACGATCGCCGGCCCCCAGGGGGAGCTCACCCCCACGGAAGAGGACCTGAAGATCGCCATGGTCCTCGGTCGGCGGGTAGCGGAAACGACGTTGAAGCTGAGGCGTTGATTGTCGGTGCATGTGGGCGTATTTATGGAGGCGATGGTTTCACCGCAGAGACACAGAGGACGCAGAGAAAAACTTCACCATTTTCTCTGCGTATCCTCTGCGGTCTCCGCGCCTCAAAATCAATGAGGTGTTTGAAGGGCAGCGGCAATCGAGGATCGCACAGCGGGCGCTGATGTAAGGTATCCTAAGGGGCTCAGACAGCGTATACCGCCATCAAATCACCCATTTCGCTCCACTGGAGTCGAAACCCGAAATTCGAGTAAATTAGTTGATTGGTTGATTCGTCGATTAGCTGAATGCCCAAGCGGGGTCGATGGACTGCACCGGAGGCGCTTATACCGAATCAACCATTCAGCCATTCAACCATTTGACCAATCCCCGAACAAGAGCGAACCGGAGAAACCCATGAGCAAAAAAGTCCTAGTGCCCATTGCAGACGGCAGCGAAGAAATCGAGGCGGTCTGCATCATCGACGTCCTGAGAAGGGCCGGGGCCGAGGTGACCGTGGCTTCGGTGGAAAAGGATTTGCAGATTACCGCCTCCCGGGGAGTCAAGATCGTGGCCGACGCCAAAATCGACGACTGCGCCAATGAAGAATTCGACCTGATCGTTCTGCCCGGAGGCATGCCCGGGGCCGAAAGGCTTCGGGATTCAGAGCCCCTGGCCGCCCTTCTTCGAAGGCAAAAAGAAAGCGAAAAACCCTATGCGGCCATCTGTGCCGCGCCGGCCGTGTCCCTTCAGCCCCACGGCCTGCTGGAGGGCCGCAAGGCCACCGCGCACCCAGGCTTTGTCGACCAGTTGCAGGATCCTTCCGCGGCCGAATCACGGGTGGTGGCCGACGGCATCGTGGTCACCAGCCGCGCGCCGGGGACCGCCATCGAATTTGCCCTGGCGCTGGTGGCGCTGCTTTTCGGGGAGAAAAAGGCCGAGGAGGTCGCCGGACCCATGCTTGTGGCTGGACGCTAAGTAGAGGTGGGCGTAATTATGGCGACGATGGTTTCACCGCCGAGGTGCTGAGGTCGCAGAGGAGGCGCACAGAAGATGGTAAAGGTTCTATGTCTCTTATGTTGAATGGAAATACGTGGAGACCGTAATCGTAATAAATGCCTAAAATGATCTATAATGCCTAAAGTGCCTAAAATAGTGGTGTCACTTCGCTCCGGCTTTCATATGAAACAGCCAGTATTCCATAATTTTAGGCATTTAAGCTCATTTTAGGCATTTTAGGCCTTTCCAATCTGCGCGCGGTGAGTTTTCTTTGATCCGAGATACTTCACTGATTTTCCGCGGTTCCCTGATCGAACTCGATGATCCGGGCAAAGTCCTTGTCCGGACCCGGCGTCACCCGGTGATACAGAGGGCTTTCTTCGGTCACCCTTCCGCCCATGTCATAGGTGAATGACGCCTCTCCCACATGCCGGATCCAAAACCCGCTCAGCACGGGACCGGACGCATCGTAGCAGGAATGAAAGTGGAGGAACTCATCCTGCGGCTCTGGCCGGGCCGCCGTCCATGGCTCCGGCGCCTCGGAGAAAAAAACCGGATTGATCCGGTCGCCGGTCGCGATCGGGCGGCCGGTTTCCGGCAAGGTCCCAAACACGGCCTCACCGGTGAAGAGCATTGCATTTTCCGGAAGATCGTTCGTGTAGAATTGTTCCTCGTTGAAGCAGATCAAAGAAAGTCGAGTGAGATCCCTGGGGTTTTCCGGTTTGAAGTAGTAGCCCACGAACGGTCCAAAGGAAAGAATCCGGCCTCCGGAGGAAATTTCCAACGTTTGCTGGTACCCTCGGGGGACCCGCAGCTCCACCGTTTCTGCTTCCTTCTGCCCGGAGCATCCCGCAGCCAGTGTAAGCAAGATCAGGAGCAATGCGGGAAAGCGAATTCGCATCGATCTATCCATTGTCGGGCTGCCGGTGCCACAATTTTCCGATGAAGTAGATGCAGACAGAGAAGACGACGGCCAGCGCCGCCACCGCGGCCCCCCGGCTTTTTGTCCAGTCGGCCAGGGTCAACTGGCCTACATTGGTCGGGTCGTAGAGAAGGGGGATCAGAAATTCGTGAAGCTGGGCGAACACGGCGGCGCCGGCAAATCCGCCCAGCAGGGCGAACACGGCATCCATCCGTCCTTCTCCTGCGGCGGCCCAGGTCGTGCCTGGGCAATACCCGGCAAGCCCCCAGCCGATGCCGAAAATAATAGCCGCCAAGCCGGTGGCGACGATGCTCGTGGGAAGCACCATGGTTTTTCCCACCCCTGCCGCCGTCAACCCGAGGAGTCCGGCGGCCGAGAGGACCACGGCGGCAAGCATGAAGCGAGGAATGTCCGGCTCGATCATCAGATGCGCCCTGGCCATTTTACCGGCGTTGGTGGCGCCGATGCGCTGGATCACGAAGCCGAAGGCAATGCCGGAAAACAGCCCCAGAAGAATTTTCGTCATTCGATGGTCTCCTTTCTCACCGGTCCGTAAACCACCCGGGCAGTGATCATCGCAAAGGCAAAGATCAGCACTCCGAAATACAGACCGCTGATCGCCAACTGGGTCGAGCCGGAGATGAACAGCCCCAGGGTGCAGCCTCCGGCCAGACGGGCGCCGAACAGAATCAGAAAGCCGCCGGCAAAGGTGGCGGCGTAGCGGCGGCGGCGGCTGCTGCCGAAGCGTTGTTCCCATATTCTGGGGACATCCCGGGTGGGGACCGGAAAGGTCCGGCCGGCGACAAATCCGCCGATGGCCATTCCCACGACAAATGCGAACAGCCACGATCCCGGGCCGGGGATGATCTGATAGTGGGTTTTGGACGCCGCATAGCCGGGTGCGACGACCTGGAAAAATCCCTTCAGGGTGCTGACAAACCCGCTCGACGAGGCGGGCGGTCCGAAGGTGGCAAATATGAATACGATGATGCCGGCCAGCGCAAAGGATGCCGGAATCCACTTCCAGTAGGCCGAGTGTTCGCTGCTCTGCTGCATGTTACCCTCCACAGGAGACATAGCCGCCCTTGGGTTGGCTGCCGGATCTTCCCGCTGCACCGCTTCGGCTCCCTTCGGAGCTGCCTGCCGCAGTTTGCTTGACGCTTGTCGTTGGCAGCCCGCTGCCGGCAAGTTTTCTTTCCATCGTTTCGACCGGATAGAACATGGCCGGATTGCCCCATTCCAGCCAGGAGGCCTCGTAGGTATAGACGTTTTCGACCCCCATGAGCCGAAGGATGAAATAGCTGAAGGAGCTCCGCCGGCCCGAGGCGCAGTAGACGATCACGCCCTTGTTAGGGTCGAGACCCCGGTACAGATTTTGAAGCGCCGGGTAGGGCTTGATGGTTTTGGTGTTCGCGTCGGCCCAGTTGCTCGTGTAGTCGATGTTGACCGCAGTGGGGATGTGCCCCAACTTGAGGGGGTTTCCCCTCAGGTCCCGGCTTCCTTTTTCGCCCAAATATTCGGCCCGGGAGCGGACGTCGATGATTTGGTAATAGGGGTCTCCCAGCCGGCGATAGACAAAATCACCGTCGATCAGGCTTCTGCCCTGGATTTCTTCTATGGGGGCCTGGTAAAGCACCGCCGACAGCTGCTTCGGTCTGGAGTCCAGATCGTATCCGGCCCGCTTCCAGGCATCGAGGCCTCCCTCCAGCACCCGCTTTTTCTCGTGCCCGAGCACATCCAGCACCCAGAACAGATAAGAGGCCGTCGCCCCTCCGTCGCGCTCGACGCTGTCGTACAGGACGATTTCATTCGTTCGGCCGATGCCGTGTTCTCCTAAGATTTCCTGGGCCCGTTCCGTGCCCACGAACAGGCTTCCCGTGCTCGTTGCCTTGTCGTTGTACCGAAACGAGGACCAGGGAAGCCGAATGGCGCCCGGAATCAGCTTCCCATCGAAGTGTTCGCCGGTTCTGACGTCCACGATGATCAGGTCCGGATCGTCGATTCGCCCCTTGAGCCAGTCGGCGGAGGCCAGAAGATCGGCGTTGGGGTATCCGCCTTCTGCGGATCCTGTGCCGGCGCTCGCCAAAGACCATACGGCGGCCAGCAGAAGAATCCCTCCGATGACAAAGTAGCGCAGAATTCTTTCCCGGATTGGCATGTTCAACCTCTCTTTGAGTCAGTTAGGCACGCTCATGTGAAACTTCGACAGCACGATGTTGTCATTCCGGGCTTGACCCGGATCCAGGCGTTTCTGGATCCCGGCTCTCCGCTTCGCTCCGGCCGGGATGACGGGCTGGGGAGTTTCGTTCTTGATCAAACTGGTCGCCCCGCCGGCCAGCGGCGAGGCTGGAATCCAACAGATACTCCTGCCTATTATCCCGGCCGCAAAAAATTGAAAATGGGGGGAATATGGTATTTTCCGCCTGTTGGCGCCTTACTATCCGTCGGTAAAAACTTCGATTGCCAGATGGAAGCGAATTGGGTATGCCATTGCAGACCGGCCGAAGAGAGCCTGCGGCCGGCCGGAGATATGGTTATGATTGACGACAAGCGCTCATCGGCCTCCTTTTGCATCGGCGTCATTTCCGATACCCACGGAATGCTTCGGCCCGAGGCGGCCGCGGCCCTTTCCGGGGTCGACTTGATTCTGCATGCCGGCGACATCGATATCCCCCCGGTTCTGAAGCAACTGGAGAAGTTCGCGCCGGTAAAGGCCGTCTGCGGCAACATGGACTTCGGCCCGCTGCGGGAGCGCCTGCCCGAAACCGAGGTGGTCGAAGCCGGAGATCATCTTCTGTATATCCTGCACGATATCGGGAGGCTCGATCTGGACCCGGAGGCGGCCGGCTTTGATGCCGTCATCTTCGGCCATTCCCATCGGCCTTACCTGGAGCAAAAACAAGGGGTCCTGTTTTTAAACCCCGGCAGCGCCGGTCCGAAACGATTCGGAAAGCCGGTATCCGTGGCCCGCATCGTTGCCGCAAACGGACGATTGTCGGCCCGGGTGATCGAGTTGGACGTATGATACAATCACTCCCACCATCTTTGCTGGACCAGCTCTATGACGGGGTCTATTTTGTGGACCGCAGCCGGCGGATTACGTATTGGAGCAAGGCGGCCGAGCGGCTCACCGGGTATGCGGCCCACGAGGTGATCGGGAAACGATGTGCGGACGGCGTCATGGTTCATGTGGACGGCGAGGGCAGCCAACTGTGTGAAAAAGGGTGCCCCCTGGCGGCGACCCTTGAAGACGGACGGGTTCGAGAGGCGGATCTTTTCTTGCGTCATAAGACCGGCCATCGCATGCCGGTGGCGTTGCGGGTCGCCCCCCTCCGCGACGAGGCAGGCGAAATTGTGGGCGCGGTCGAAATTTTCAACGACAGTTCGGGAAAGATCGATCTGCAGCAGCTGGCGCGTCTGGAAAAAGAAGCACTGCTCGATCCGCTGACCGGCCTTGCCAACCGCCGGTCCTTGCAGCGCCATATGGAGGGCCGCATGGAGGAACTGCGGCGCTACGGCCTCGGCTTCGGCGTGCTTTTTATCGACATCGACCGGTTCAAGCAAATCAACGACACCCATGGTCATGCCGTGGGCGACCGCGTTCTTCAGATGATCGCCAGGACCCTGTCCGTCAATCTGCGTCCCTTTGACGAGGTCGGCCGGTGGGGGGGCGAAGAGTTCGTGGCCGTGGTGGCCAACGTGGACAGCCACGCCCTGTCCCTTGTCGCCGAGCGCCTGCGGATGCTTACGGAGGCCTCAGGACTGGATACGGAAACCGGTCGGGTGAGGGCGACCGTCTCCATCGGCGCGGTGCTGGCCACTGCCGAGGAAAGCGTCGAGGTGATCCTGGAAAGGGCCGATCAGCTGATGTATCAGAGCAAGATCGCCGGCCGGAATCAGATCTCGTTGGGGGTTTAATGAAGCCTGGAAATCCTTAGTAAGAGGAAAGGAAACAAGGCATGATCGAGCTGGAAATTCCCGGGTTCGGCCGCATCAGGGCAGAGAACCTGGTCTTGGACTACAACGGAACGCTGGCCGTCGACGGCCGGCCCGTTGTCGGGGTCAAGGCGCTTCTTGCTGATTTGGCGCGTCGGCTGACGGTGCATGTGCTCACCGCAGACACATTCGGCCGCGTGGAGCAGGAGATGGCCGAGGTGGACTGCACGCTTTCGATCCTTCCCCCCGGCCGGCAGGACGAAGCAAAGCTGCGGTATGTAAAACATCTGGGGGCGGAGAACACCGTGGCCGTGGGAAACGGGCGAAACGATGCACAGATGCTCGAAGCCAGCCGGCTGGGCATTGCCGTGATTCTGGAAGAGGGGGCGTCGTCTGCCGTCCTGCGGGCCGCCGACGTCGTCTGCACCGATATTCTCTCGGCCCTTTCGCTGCTGGTTCATCCGCTGCGCCTGACCGCCACCCTGAGAACCTGAAAGGGCAATTTCGCTGCCGTGAACCCGAATCCGGAGCATATAAAACAGCTCGCCGCCCTGGTGAACAGGACCTCTTTTCCGGCCCTGCTGTCCATGCAGATGCGTCGCCTGGAGCCCGGCGCTGCCGAGTTTTCCATCGACATCGAGGAAAAGCACCTCCAGGTGATGGGAATGGTTCACGGCGGCGTGTTTGCCACCCTCATCGACACCGCCGCCTTCTGGGCTGTTTACTACGCCATCGAAGACGAGCGCCGCTGGCTGACGTCGGTGGATCTCAAGCTCAACTACCTGGCGCCGGCCAATGAAGGGACCCTTATCGCCAGAGGGCGCCAGATCAAGGCCGGGGCCACCCTGTGCTATGCCGAGGCCACGGTCAGCGACGCCGCGGGCAAACTGCTGGCCCACGGCACCTCGACCCTCATGATCGTACCGGTGACCGGTCCGGCGGCCCGGGCCAAGTTCCCGCCCAAGTTCCTCCCAAAATAAAATCGCTTCGCGCTTTTATAAAACGCGGCTCCGCCGCTATAAATTCTTATAAATCTCCAGCCGGAGAATCTTGGACCCGGAATTTTGAATCCCTGCGCGGCCAGCGGCGGGGCTTATGTGAAACTTCCCCAAAGATCGGCTGTTGAACACCCTCGGGGAAGCCCATCGTCCCGCGCCGAGCATCGCAGAAAGAAGCGGGGCGCAGGGCGCCTTTTCTTTTGGCAACTTTTCTTTGGGCGAGCAAAGAAAAGTTGTGAGAAAAATGATAAAATATCGGACTATAATATAAAAATAGTTTCACCCTTGATCAAACTGGTCGGCGAGGCCGGCCGTTAGAGTCCAAAAAAGATAGTTTCGTAAAAAGTCCGAATCGGCCCCTGTTCGTCATTCCGGACGACCCCGCTTACAGCGGGGGAGATCCGTGGTTCGACAGGCTCACCATCCTGAGCGAAGTCGAAGGGGAATCCAGTGATTTCAAGCACATCTGGATGCCCCCGGATCGAGTCCGGGGCAGGCTTATCAAAAAAGCTTGCCCCGGACTTGATCCGGGGTCCGGCATGACGCTTCGGAGACTTTTTACGATTTCATCAAAAAAGACCTTTAGACAGTCTTTTGCCATAGACCCATCCGAATCATGAAAATCGTTTCAAATGATTTTTCCGGAGGAAAATATCATTTGATCTTGACAAATCTATAGGTATCGGATATTTGGAGTCCGTCTTTTCAGAAGAACCCGAATCCAAAGAGGATGAAATGATAAGGCGATCCTGGTGGTGGTGGTGGCAGACGCCGTGAAGCCCGCCCATCACCGATAAGACAAACACAAAAAACGGAGTCGTGGGCAGCTTCAGCATTCGGCGAGAAGTGGCTCACGGCTCTTTTTATATCCAAAGCCGGGGCTGCTCCAGCACTCCGGCTTTTTTACGCCGGCAAGGAGGAGACGATGGATTTTCGAAAGATCACCCTGACCGAAGAAGAGATGCCGCGCCAATGGTATAATATACTGGCCGACATCAAAATGAACCCCCCGCTGGGGCCGGACGGCCAGCCGGTTTCTCCGGATGCCCTCTCCCCGGTGTTCCCCATGAACATCATCGAGCAGGAGGTCAGCACCGAGCGGTGGATCGACATCCCCGAGGAGGTTCTGTCCGTTTACAGCATCTGGCGTCCGGCGCCCCTGGTCCGTGCCAGGGGCCTGGAAAAAGCCCTGGACACTCCTGCCCGGATCTATTTCAAAAACGAAAGTCTCAGCCCGCCGGGCAGCCACAAGCCCAACACTTCGGTGCCCCAAGCTTACTATAACAAAGCGTTCGGCATCGAGCGGATGACCACCGAAACCGGCGCCGGACAGTGGGGATGCGCTCTGGCGTTTGCCTGCGCCCAGTTCGGCATCGAGTGCAAGGTCTTCATGGTCCGGGTCAGCTTCGATCAGAAGCCCTACCGGAAATCGATGATGGAAGTCTGGGGCGGCAAGTGCGTCGCCAGCCCCAGCCTGGAGACCCGGGCCGGAAGGGCCATCCTCGAAAAGGATCCGGACACCCCGGGCAGCCTGGGCATTGCCATCAGCGAGGCCATCGAGGCCGCGGTGGGCGATACCTCGGGAAAGACCCGGTATTCGCTGGGAAGCGTGCTCAACCATGTCATGCTGCATCAGACCATCATCGGCCTGGAGGCCAAAAAGCAGCTGGAAAAGGTAGAGGAGTATCCGGACGTCATCATCGGCTGCGCCGGCGGGGGGAGCAACTTCGCCGGCCTTGCCTTTCCGTTTGTCTACGACAAGATCCACGGTAGACAGATCGAAATTTACCCCGTGGAACCGGCGGCCTGCCCGACCCTGACCAAGGCTCCCTTTGTGTACGACCACGGAGACACGGCCCGGTATACGCCGCTTCTTCCGATGCACAGCCTCGGCCATGCCTTTGTCC
Source organism: Desulfobacterales bacterium (assembly GCA_021737185.1). Lineage (GTDB taxonomy): Bacteria > Desulfobacterota > Desulfobacteria > Desulfobacterales > CAFBRK01 > JAIPEL01. Next base: position 9,807 of record JAIPEL010000016.1, read on the forward strand.
CGCCGCCGGTGCATGCCGGCGGCCTCCGCTATCACGGCATGTCGCCCACGGTCAGCCAGCTCGTGGACGAGGGGCTGCTTAGTCCCAAGGCGGTCACCCAGAACGAAGCCATGGCCGCCGGCATTCTGCTGGCCCGGACCGAGGGAATCATCCCGGCTCCGGAGACCTCCCATGCCCTGGCCCAGGTGGTGATCGAGGCCAAAAAGGCCAAGGAAGAAGGAAAGGAAAAGGTGATCTTGTTCAACTGGAGCGGCCACGGTCTGCTCGATTTGGGCTCATACGACAAATACTTTGCCGGCGAGCTGGTGGACTTCGAGTTAAGCGACGAAGCCATCGCCGAGGCAGAAGCGGTCTATGCGGATTTTCCCAAGCCGCAGCACCTGAAGAGCCGGTAAAATCGCTGGTGTGGTTTGAGGGCAAAACTCGATGTGCGCAGATTGGAAATGCCTAAAATGCCTAAAATGAGCTTAAATGCCTAAAATTATGGAATACTGCCTGTTTATATGAAAGCCGGAGCAAAGTGACACCACAATTTTAGGCACTTTAGGCATTATAGATCATTTTAGGCATTTATTTCGAGATCAGTGCTGACCGCCAATGAGTGGGGAAAGAAAAAAGTGACGGGACGAAAATTGATGCTCGGAAACGAGGCCATCGCGGCCGGGCTGGTGGAAAATGGCTGCGCCATGGCCACCTCTTATCCGGGAACGCCGGCATCGGAGATCCTGGCCGGTATCGCCCGCCTAAAGATCGACACGGGCCGGCCCCGACACGTGCAGTGGGCCGTCAACGAAAAAGTGGCCTTCGAGATCGCCTATGCCGGCTGCATGTCCGGCCTTCGCACGGCCGTGAGCATGAAGCAGGTGGGCCTGAACGTGGCTTCCGACCCGCTGATGAGCGCGGCATACATGGGTGTTCGGGGCGGTTTTGTCGTCATCAGCGCCGACGATCCCGGGCCCCACTCCTCTCAGACCGAGCAGGACAGCCGACTGATGGCGATGCTGGCCAAGATCCCCGTCCTCGACCCGGACTCTCCGGCCCAGGCCAGGCAGATGGCGAAACTGTCCTATGAGATTTCCGAGGCATACGAGATCCCGGTCATGCTGCGGCCCACCACCCGGGTCTGCCACGCGCGGCAGGACTTGCCGCCGGCGGGGGTTCCGGGAGAGGAGGCCACGGTCGGATTTAAAAAGGATCCGAGCCGGTGGGCGGCCACCCCCAAGTTCCGCCTCCAGCTTCATCGCGCCCTGGAAGAAAAGCTCGACGCGCTTTCAGCGGATCCTCGCACGGCGCCGCGGCTGCTCAATCCGGACGCTGCCGGCCTCAGAGCCGTTGCCGCATCGGGGGTCGCCGCCGCCCATGCACGAGAAATCATTCAGGACCTGGGCCTGTGGGAGACGCTGCCGTTTTACCAGGTTCTTCAACCGTTTCCCCTGCACCGGTCCTTCATCGACGAAATTCTCGGCAAGTATTCGGAGGTCCTCGTGATCGAGGAGACCACCGGCGTCATCGAGATGCAGATCGCCGACCGGCGCAGGGTGCGGGGAAAACAGGACGGCAGGGTGCCGTCCGTGGGAGAGCTGCACCCGGAGACCGTGGAGTCCGTCATCCGGGCTTTTGCCGGTCTGCCGGGGTATGCGGCGCAGATGCCGACGGTGCCGGGTCGAAGGCCGACCCTTTGCGCCGGCTGCCCCCACCGGGCAAGCTTTTATGCGGTGAAAAAGGCCGCTCCGCGGGGGATCTACACCAGCGACATCGGCTGCTACACCCTCGGCCTGAATCTGGGTGCGGTCGACACCGTGCTGTGCATGGGGGCGGCCATCAGCCAGGCGGCGGGTTTTTACCATGCCCACCGCCATCTTACAACGCGGCCCGACATCGTGGCCACCATCGGAGATTCCACCTTCTTCCACGCCGGGGTTCCGGCCCTGATCGATGCGGTGGCGCAGCAGGTCCGATTCGTGCTGGTGATTCTGGACAACCGGACCACTGCAATGACCGGCAACCAGCCCACTCCGGCCACCGGCGTCGGGGCCTGCGATGAGCCCCTTTCCGCGGTGGACATCGAAGGTCTGGTGGCCGGCTGCGGCGTCAAGTTCTGCCGCACGGCCGATCCTTACGAACTGGAACCGTTTATCGCCTTGTTGAAAGAGGCCGTTTCCTTCAGCCGAGAGCAGGGACCCGCGGTGGTGATCGCCCGCCATCCCTGCCTGCTCGATCGGCGCCGGGTACCCTCGGATCGCAAGCCGGTGCAGGTGGTCGTCACCGATGATTGTGACGGCTGCGGCTACTGCCTCAAGCACTTCGAGTGCCCGGCCCTGGTTCAGGTAAAGGGAGAAGAAAGGGTCCGAATCGATCCCGGGATCTGCAGCGGGTGCGGCGTATGTCTTTCGATTTGCCGGAACCATGCCATCGTTGCCGTCGATCCTGGAAATTGACGCGCTATAGGGATTGTCAAAGTCCGTTATGGAAAAGCCATGACCGAAATCGAAGCGAAGCGAAGCCAGATCGTGATCAGCGGTGTGGGCGGCCAGGGGGTGTTGTTCGTCACCCGGATTCTGGCCGAAGCCGCCATCCGGCACCGGCGCCCGGCGCTCACCTCAGAAACCCATGGAATGGCCCAGCGCGGGGGAACGGTCATTTCCCATCTCAAGGTGGGAGATTTTGCCAGCCCCTTGATCCGGCCCGGCGCCGCAGACGGCATGCTGGTGCTCAAAGAGGAAAATATCGCCGCCCATCAAGGATTTTTACGTCCGGGCGGATGGATGGTGGTCAACGCTATAGAAGCGGCCGATGCCCCCGGAGTTGCCTGCGGGCAGATCGATGCAGACGATATCGCCCGCCAAATCGGTCAGCCAAAGGCTGCCAATGTGATCCTGCTGGGCTTTGCCTTGGCCTGGCTCGACGGCAGCAACGTCGGCCTGTGGTGCTCCCGCCGGGACATCGAGGACATCGTTGCCTCCGGTGGCGACGGCAAACGGTCTGAGGATCTGGCCGCAGCCATCGACGCCGGCTACGCCCAGGGGATGAAATCGTAAAAGGACCGAATTTCCCCTCCCCTGGTGGGAGGGGATTAAGGGGAGGGGGTATAAAAGGCTGGAATCCTCTTCTATTCACCCTCACCCCAACCCTCTCCCATCAAGGGAGAGGGAGCCTTTTCGGCTTTTTCCGATTTCATCAGCCTTTACGCGGCCTTGATGGCGAGTTTTAGCCGGCTGGAGAGCTGACACCCATCGGTTTCCTGCGGCTACAGACTGGATGATTCTGGATAAGCGCATGCCGAAATTTGCAAAAGATGCGCTGAAAATCTCTGAAAATACGTTTGGGTGGAAAGAAAGAAATGGCCTTCATACCGAAAGACCTGATTCCCGAGCGGCTGCGGAAGATTCAGACAGAGGGCCTGAAATGGACCGTAGCCCATGCCTGTGCCAACTCGGCCTTCTACCGGAAAAAGTTCGACGAGGCCGGCATCGCCCCTGCCGATATCCGCAGCCTCGACGACCTGCGGCATCTTCCCCTGATCGACAAGGACGACCTTCAGACCGAATACCCGTTTCCCCTTCTTTCGGTCCCTTTCGAGCAGGTGGTGCGGATTCATGCCTCCAGCGGCACCACGGGAAAGCGAAAGGTGCTCAGCTACACGCAAAACGACGTCAACCTCTGGGCCGACATGTTCGCCCGCTGCTACGAGCTGGCGGGATTGACCCGGAAGGACCGGGTCCAGATCGCTGTGGGATACGGGCTGTGGACCGCCGGGGCAGGGTTCCAGGCCGGGTGCGAGCGCTTCGGGGCCATGGCCGTCCCCCTGGGGCCGGCCAACGCCGACATGCACTGCGAGATGATGGTCGACATGGAGACGACGGTGTTTTGCTCCACGGCTTCCATGGCGCTGCTCATGGCCGAGGAGATCACCCATCGCAACCTGCTTTCCGACATCCGGGTCAACACCATCATCATGGGCGCGGAGCGGCACAGCGACGGCATGCGCGAGCGCATCCAGGAATTGATGGGGGTCGAACATATTTTCGACATCTACGGGCTGACCGAACTCTACGGACCGGGAACCGGGCTAGACTGCAGGATGCACGACGGCATCCACTATTGGGCCGACCTGTTCATCTTCGAGGTCCTGGACCCGGCGACCCTCGAAGCGGTTCCTTACGGCGAGCCGGGCGAGCTGGTGGTGACCACCCTCAAAAAGGAGGGAAGCCCCCTCATTCGCTACCGCACCCACGACGTAACGCGTCTTTTCGACGCCCCCTGTGCGTGCGGGATCCCCTTTCCCCGGCATGACCGGATCCTCGGACGCACCGACGACATGTTCATCTACCGGGCGGTGAACATCTACCCGAGTCAGATCGACCATGTACTCAGCCGCATCCCGGGGATCGGAAGCGAGTACCAGATCCATCTCCAGCAGCGGGAAAGCGGTCGGGACATGATGGTGCTCCGGGTGGAGCGGGCGATGGGGGTCGATCCGGAAAGCGACGACGCCCTGGCAGAAACGCTGGCGGCCGAGATCCGGCGCAAAATTCTGGTCCGCTGCAAGCCCGAATTGCTCGACTACGGCAGCCTGCCTCGGACCGAACGAAAGAGCCGGCGGGTGTTCGACCACAGGAATGGCAACGTATAGATACCTGTCTGTGTAATTATAGCGACAATTGTTTCACCGAGGTTGCAGAGACTGGAAATGCCTAAAATGCCTAAAATGAGCTTAAATGCCTAAAATTATGAAATACTGCCTCCACGTATTTTCATTCAATAAACGCGGCGCTGGGAGGGCAGAGGACGCACCGAGGAGATGTTGAAACTTTTCTCCGTGCTCTCTCTTGTCTCGCGGTGAGTTTTCGTTGGTCTGAAATAGGTCAATGCAATTATGCCATCGAGCACGAAGCCACCTGGTTTCATGCCCCGAATTTCGGATTTTCCAGTACCGTTTTACCCCGGGACGACCGCAGGTCTGTGCTGCTACCTCAGCGCGGTGCCCGGTAAATCCAGCCCGAGGGCTGACAACAACGGAGGTTTCCCCATGAAGTCGAAAATGGCATGGATGCTTTTCCTGGTGCTGTTTTTCGGGCTGCTGGCGGCTGCTGCAGGACCGGCTCCGGCACAGGCCGGACCGATCACCTTGAGCTACGCCAATTTCCCGCCGGCGCCGACCTTTCCCTGTGTTCAAATGGAGCGCTGGAAGAACGAGGTGGAAACGCGCACGGACGGAAAAGTCCGTGTCAACACCTTTCCCGGGGGAACGCTTTTGGGTGCCAAGGACATGATGGACGGCGTCATCCAGGGCCAGGCCGATATCGGCTGCCTCTGCATGGCATACCAACCCGGCCGTTTCATGATCACCAACGCGACCAGTCTTCCGCTGGGCATCCCCAATGCCCGTGTCGGCAGCCTGGTGCTGTGGGATCTCTACCGGAAGTACAGACCGGAGGCCTTTGCCCAGGTCAAGGTGCTGGCCATGTTCACCACGGCTCCCTCGAACATCATGTCCAAGACGCCGGTCCGAAGCCTTGCCGATATCCAGGGAATGGACCTGCGGGCCTCCGGCGGCGCTGCCCAGATTCTGGCCGCCTGGGGGGCCAACCAGGTCGGAATGCCCATGTCGGCCACCCCCGAGGCGCTCCAGAAAGGCGTGGTCAAGGGGCTGTTTTCTTCGCTTGAGGTCATGAAGGACTTCAAATATGCCGAACCCTGCAAGTATGTCACGCTGACCGACACGGTGATCTATCCCTTTTCCGTGGTCATGAACATGGCGTCCTGGAACCGCCTGCCCGAAGACGTAAAGGCTGTTTTCGATGCGCTGGCCCCGGAGCAGTCGGTCTGGACCGGAGTCTATATGGACGATCACGTGGCCGTAGCCAATCAATGGTCCAAGGAAACCCAGGGCGTGGAGTTCATCACGCTTTCTGCTGAGGAAAAGGCCCGGTGGAACGAACGGCTCGCGCCGATCACCGAACAATGGATCAAGGATGCGGAGGCCAACGGCTATCCCGGCCGGCAGATCGTGGAGGATATAGAAGTGCTCATTGAAAAACATAAAAAATAAAATCGCTTCGCGCTTTTATATGACGCGGCTTCGCCGCTATAATTCTTGATCAATTTGGCGCTCAGGCGATCAGCGGCGGGGCTCGCATGAAACTTCGCCCGAAGTCGGTGTGTTTTGTAGGGCACGACCTCCGTGTCGTGCCGCCCGGAACGGCACCAGTCTTCGTTGCTCCGCAACTTCGCCCCGGCACGCGGAGGCCGTTCCCTACACCGGCAGAGACTTCGACAAAAGTTTCACCATTGATCAAACTGGCCTGTTAAAACCAAAAGCTCCGTACAAATCTCCCGACGGAGAACCTTGATGAAATCGTAAAAAGTGCCCGAAGCGTCATTCCGGGCTTGACCCGGAATCCAGAACATACCGAAATCACTGGATTCCCGCTTTCGCGGGAATGACGAAAAAAGAGAAATTCGGACTTTTTAGGAAACCATCAACCTTGAATTTGGAATTTTGAATTCCGGCGGTCAGCGGCTGGACCCCATACTGAGATAAGCGCCATAAAAGAATGCGGGAAAACTTTTTGAAGATACTGCAAACCGTCAACCGTCTCCTGATCATTGTCGCCGGAGCCGCCCTGGTGGCCATGGTCGTGCTGACCTGTGCGAATATCTTCATGCGGGCCGTATCCGCTCCCATCCGCGGGACCTTCGAACTGATGGGCTTTTTCGGCGCCCTGGTCGCCTCCCTTTCCCTGGGCTACACTCAGCTTCACCGCGGTCACATTGCCGTCGACGTCCTTGTTCAGCGATTTCCCGGCCGGGTCAGAAAAATCCTCATCTCGATCAACAATGCGATATGTGCCCTGTTTTTCGGATTGGTGGCATGGCAGGTCGCCGAAAAGGCCGCGGTTCTCCGGAACACCGGGGAAGTGACCGAAACTCTTCGCATCGCTTACTACCCGTTTACCTATGGAACGGCCATCGGCTGCGCCTTTCTCGCCCTGATCTTTATTCAGCAGCTGATCGAATCTGTCGGTCTGGGGCAGAAAAGGGAGGGGGCGTGAGCCTGGCCGCTGTCGGCATCGTCGGGATCCTGGCGCTGTTGGTGGTGCTGTTTTGTTTCGGCATGCCGGTGGGCTTTGCGATGGGGATCGTCGGGTTTTGCGGCTTTTGCTTCATCGTTTCCGTCCCGGCCGGAATGAACATGACCGGTTCGGTGATCTGGTCCACCTTTTCGAAGTACGGCCTGACGGTGATCCCGCTGTTCATTTTCATGGGTCAGGTGGCCTTTTATTCCGGGGTGAACGAAAAGCTGTATCGTGCCGCCTATCACTGGATCGGTCAGATCCGGGGCGGCATCGCCATGGCCACGGTCATGGCTTGCGCCGCGTTTTCGGCCATCTGCGGTTCGAACGCCGCCACCGCCGCCACCATGACCACCGTCGCCCTGCCGGAGATGAACAAATACGGATATGAACCGAAGTTGAGTACCGGTGCGGTGGCCTGCGGATCGACCCTGGGGGTGGTGATTCCGCCGTCGGTGGTCCTGATCGTCATCGGCCTTTCCACAGAACAGTCCATTGCCGAGCTCTTTTACGGCGGTATCGGCGCCGGCATTTGCCTGGCGGTGCTCCTGATGATGGGTGTTTACGGGATCTGCCGCCTGCATCCGGACTGGGGGCCGGTGGGGCCGTCGACCCCGCTGTCCGAAAAGATCCGGTCTTTGTCGGGCGCGTTTGAGATGGTCGCTCTTTTTGCCCTGGTCATGCTGGGGCTCTACTTCGGTTTTTTCACCCCGGCGGAAGCCGGCGCGGCCGGTTCCTTTCTGGCGGTCGTCATCAGCGTTGCACAGGGCCGGATGACGTTTCGCAAGCTGATCTATTCGGTCCTGGACACCCTGCGCATCTCTTGCATGGTGGTGACCATCGTGGCTGGAGCGGTGATCTTCGGCAAATTTTTGACCGTCACCCGGATTCCCTACGACATCGCCGATTGGGTGGTCCGCCTGCCGGTGTCCAACGTGGTGATCATGGCAATCGTCTTCGGCATCTACATCATCGGCGGAGCCGTCATGGATGCCCTGGCCCTGCTGCTGATCACGATCCCGATTTTTTTCCCGGTGGCCGTACAGCTCGGCTACGATCCCGTCTGGTTCGGCGTGACCATCACGGTGGTGACCACGCTGGGGGCGGTCACACCGCCGGTGGGAGCGACCACCTACGTGGTGGGGGGAATGGCCAAGAACGTTCCCCTGCAGGATGTGTTCAGGGGGGTCGCCTACTTTCTACCGGCATACCTCATCTGCATTTTGCTGCTGATGATATTTCCGCAGATCGTGACCTTCCTGCCGGCACTGCTCAAATAGCCCGGATATTTTTCTTCGAATGCCCTGCCAATGAACACTTCAGGGGCGTGAAATATCCGGGCTATAGCGCTTGCTAAAAAATGCTCCGACAGCAGCGCTTTTTTGATCCTGGAATAGGCTGTCGATAGGTAAGCATCTCATGTGGCGCAAGCGCTCTAAAGTTTTTCCGTAGGGGAAAAAGACGACGGTCAATAAGGGCAGGGGGGAGGTTTCCCAGATTTCGGTAATACTTTCCGCTTATGTGAAACTAGGCCAAAATGGCATAGTTTCACCTTTGATCAATCTGGTCGGCGCGTCCGGCCAGCGGCGGGGCTTATGTGAAACTTCGATCGAAGGCCGGCGGCAATAACCGACCTGCCCACGCCTTGGGTTTTGGGGGTTGGAGGGCCACGCTCCGTCGTGGCCGGTATTGGGTCATTGCTGGCAACACGGACGCGACAGAGCGCGTCCCTCCACCGGCAGGGGCTTCGACACAAGTTTCACGTTTGATCAAACTGGCCGGATAAAACAGAAAAATTCTTATAGAATTCCTTCCGGCAACCCTTGAACCCTGCCTGTGCGGCGACCTGTCCGGCGTAGCCAAAGGCGAAGCGGGAAGCGCACAGCGCGAAGACGCAAACCCTGAACCTGGAACGCCGGCCAGCGGCGGGGCTCGTATGAAACTTCATTTGCTTCTTAACGAAGACGGAAGCTCGAAGATCGAAGCCCCAAGCATCGCAGAATAAAATCGCTTCATGCTTTTATAAAACGTCTTGATTTTGATAAAAAACCCTGGTATCGGCCGGTGGAGTTGATCCGACGCCAAACCGCGGTTTTCCCCGTTGCTGCTCTTTTCTGATTCGGAACCTGATCCCCGGTGCGCAGCGGATCCCCAACGAAGCCCGGGCCGCAACCCTGACCATGTGCGAGAAAATGTAGCCTCTCACTGCGCTGCGGCCCGGGCTACCTATTTTTATAGGGGTTCACATGAGCGCGCTATCCCCCGATAGCGCACATCTGGGCGCAAACGTCGACCGGGTCTTTTTCGGCCAGGGTGTGGCAGCGGGGTTTGTCGCGAACGGCCCGCAGAAACACCGCCTTCAGGTCGTCGTCCAAAAGCCCCTTTCTCAGCGGCGTTCGCAGATCCTCCTCCCGGTCGGAAAGCAGGCAGGGTCGAAGCATGCCGCTGGCCGTCAATCGGAGGCGGTTGCAGCGGCTGCAGAAATGGTGGCTCAAGGGGCGGATCAGACCGATTTCCCCGGGGGCCCCTTCCAGCCGGTATCGCTCTGCCGGCCCGTCGCTGGTGCCGTTTTGCACCGGCACCAGTTCTCCCAGCGCCCGGATTCGCTCCCGGATCTCCGGGGCAAGCAACGGATGGCTGTCTTCCATGACGGCGCGTCCGATGGGCATATGCTCGATGAACCGCACGTGGAGCGGGTAGTCCAGCGACAGCTTGGCCAGCGCAGCCAGCTCGTCGTCGTTGATCCCCCGCAGCGCCACGGTGTTGATTTTCACCGGTGAGAAGCCGGCCTCCAGCGCCCCCTGAATGCCGTTCCACACTGCATCGAAAGCATCGACGCCGGTGATTTTCTCGAATTTTTTCCGATCCAAGGTGTCGAGGCTGATGTTCATTCGCCGGATCCCCGCCGCCCACAATTCCTCCAGATGCGGCTCGAGCAGAACGCCGTTGGTGGTCAGCGAGATGTCGGCAATCTGATCGATGGACGACAATTCCGCCAGAAAGCCGCAGACGCCCTTTCTAACCAGGGGCTCGCCCCCGGTGACGCGCACTTTGGTAATCCCCAGTGACGCTCCGATGCGCACAATGCGAAGCAGTTCTTCATAGCGCAGGATCGCTTTGTGCCGCAGCTTGGGAATGAGCTCCCGGGGGGTGCAGTAGATGCATCTCAGGTTGCAGCGGTCGGTAATCGACAGGCGCAGGTAGTTGAGGTGTCGAAGGTATTTGTCTGTCAGTTCGTTTTCGTTCACGGTGATTCACCCTGCGTCGTTTCGGGAAAAAATTTTTCCCGGTACTCTTCAATTCCGATCATCGGGGGTCGTTCATGTCCCTCGAAACGGGTAATGTTGGCTTTGTATTCTTCTCTGACCAGGTTATACTGGATCATTTCGTCGTACATCTTCTCGTGAAGATCGATTAGACCGAGCTCCAGCTTTCGGTTGATGAAGGTCTTCAAAATGACAAAGGCCATTTTCCCGAGGGCCTTGGTGTCCTGATTGCGGTGAATACGGCGATCGAGGTCGACTTGGGCCATGACCTCCAAGCCCCACCTTCGGTAGATATCCAGGATCATGCTCGTTTCAACCCCGTAGCCGATGGGAAAGGGAATTTGGTCGAAAATGTCCCGGTATCCGGCGTATTCGCCCGAAAGCGGCTGAAGGATCTGGGTCAGCTCCGGAAAGAAGATCGAAAACAGCGGCCGCACCACCAGCTCGGTGACCCGACCGCCGCCGGTGGGCCGGAGCTTGTTTTTTCCGATGGCGATGGGCCGGTCGTAAAAGGCCTTTACATATTTGATCCGGTCGTGGAGCAGCAGCGGCCCGAGCAGCCCGTAGGCGAACCGGTGGTGGATGTTCTTGATGTCGGCGTCGAGGTAGACAATGATGTCGCCCCGGGTGATGTACAGCGCCTTCCAGAGGTTTTCCCCCTTCCCCTGGTATCGTTCCATCCGGGGCAGGATGTCGTTGGCCTCGTAAACGTCCGCTCCATATGTTTTTGCGATTTCCCGGGTGCTGTCGGTGGAGCCCGAATCCACCACCACGATTTCATCGATCAGAGGATGACGGAGCATCAGCTCCGATTTGATGATCAAGATCTCCTTTGCAATCGTCCTTTCCTCGTTGAGGGTGGGCAGGCAAAGGGAGATCGTCAAGCCTTTTTTCTGCTTGGCGGCCACCAGTCCGGCCACGTCCCGGAACTCGGAATAGTGAAAGGTGTTCGTCTTGAGCCAGCCGTCATTCATCGCAGACTCCGGAATCGATTGCCGTGATCACTCCGATGATCTGGGCGATTCCCTTGTACATCGGCTCGATTTCCATGGTGGCGTCTTCTTCGTAGTAGTTGTAGCCGTGGGTGACGCCCAGGGTAACCGACGGAATATTATGGGAAAGCAGGATCGACAGGGCCGATTCGGTGGGGTCGCTCACCGGTTCGATGCCCAGGGCTCGGAGCACCGCCGCGCTGTGCTTGACCAGAGGATCGTTGTACCGCAGGCGGGTGGCGTTCAGATTGCTGATGGTGGAAAGCTTTAAATCCACCTGATCTTCGTGGCTGATGCCGTCGACGATCTCCTGAATGTCTTTGTAGATATCTTTGACGATCCGGTCCGAGTGGCTCCGGATTTCCAAGCCCATGGTGGCTTCGTAGGCCACGGCCCCGTGGTCGACCCCGCCGGAGATTTTGCCGATGACAATCCGCGACCGGGGCCGCTGGGGCAGCCGGAGCTTCAGGATCTCGTTGATGATCTCGTTGAGCACGAGAATGGAGTTGGGAAGAAATTTATGGGTGACGCCTGTGCTCCTGGAAATGGAACACTCGATCTCGGCACGGATCATGCCGTCGGAAAAATAGTTCAAGCGGCCCAGTTCCCCGCCCTCGATGCAGACCCCTCCGCGGATCGGACCTTCCCAGGTTTTGAGCAGATGTCGGATCCCCCTCAAATTTCCCTTGCCAATGGATTGAATGACGCCGGCCAGCACGATGTCCGACTCGAAGCGAAGGCCCAGGCACTGGAACAGAAACGGAAGCGAAACCAGCACCCCGACGCCCACGGTATTGTCCATCAGCCCGGGGCCGGTGATCGTGTTTTCTCCCACCGAATAGTTGTATACGATGTCCTTGTTGAAGAAAGTGTCCAGGTGGGCGACCACGAAGATCGGCGGTTTTTCGGCACTGGTGCCGTGAATGACACCGATTGGGTTCCGGTAGCCGTCGGTGGTGACTTCATCGACCTGAAATTCGGCCAACCGGTCCATGAAAACCGATGTCCGCCGCTTTTCCCGGAAGGTCGGCGCCGGTGTCTGGCCGATCAACAGGATGTTGGTGATGATGGTGTCCCGGACGGCGCGAATCTGCTCCACCATCTCGGGAATCCGGTTCAGGTAGCCTTCCATATCCTCTCCGGCTCTGGATGGAAACCGCGACAGTAATTGAGTATAAGAATTATCAAAAATGATATCAAACTGACCCGAGGGGTCAATGAAAATGCCTAAAATGCCTAAAATGAGCTAAAATGCCTAAAATGTGATGGTTTTGCAGCGCTTTGGGCTTGTCGGCACTTTTCTCTATCCGAAGTCGTCAAAGTAGGGGCACTACTGATCCGCTGAATTTTTCCCACCATTTTAGGCATTTTAGGCATTCTAGCTCATTTTAGGCATTTGCTTTATTCTTCTCTCCCCTCCGTCCCCCCGGCTTCGGTCTCTTTCCAATCCTCTCCGACATCGCCCTCGTGTTCCTCGTCCATCCGGTCCGCCACTTTTTCCCTCTTTTTTTTCACGAGAATGAAGCTGACGGCGACGGCCAGCAAAATCAACATCGGCAGCAGCAGTTCGGCCATCATCAGGTGGCGTTCTTCCCGGAGCGGTTCGGCGGACTCGAACTTGAGCTCTGCCTCCCGGTCCGCGGTCATTCGATGGTGGATCGTCACGGAAACCGCCCCCAGATAGACGACGACAAACAAGAGGGCGACGGCGATCAGGCGCTTTTCGAGACGGCTCATGAGAAGGTCCTTTTATAGGGATTGTCAGAATTGCGTTCCGTTTAACCTGGCCCGGCTTGCCGCTGGATGATCCGCTTTTGCGATGCACCGGCAGCTTGACAATCCCTATATGATAAAAAAACGTTGTTTCGGTTGGGAACCGGAAACGTTCTCCATGTTCTCTGGACCAGGTCAAAGGCATCTGGCTTTGCCATAGCTGATGAAGAATGCAAAATTCGAAGCACGAAACATTCGAATTTCGGATTTAAGTTTGATGAAATCGTATAAAGCCGGAAAGGCTCCCTCTCCCTTGATGGGAGAGGGTTGGGGTGAGGGTGAATAGAAGAGGATTCCAGGCTTTTATACCCCCTCCCCTTAATCCCCTCCCACCAGGGGAGGGGAAATTCGGACTTTTTACGAAGCCATCAAGTTTATCTGCCCTCCAGGCTCGGATCTTTGCATAGACATACCACAAGTTGGCCATAAATGCGCCCTTTGGACGGTTTCATATTGGATCAGCTCGATCCTGGGGCATCCAGTCTTTGATCAAACTGGCCGGTTAAGACCAAAAGATTCGTATAAATCTCCCGCCGGAGAATCTTGAATCTTGAAGCTGGAATTTTGAATCCCGCCGCGATCAGCGGCGCCGCTGCAATCGGCCATTCTGCCGGGCAAACCACGGCGGCCGAAACGATGCGGATTTTCGACAATCCCTATACTGCCTATTGCAGGCCGATAGTAGGGATGCACCGTATTTACCCGGCGGCGGCAATATTTTATACAAAAGCCATCATGATCGATAATTTAGATTCAAACAAAGGAGGACATCTTGGCTAAAGAGAGCGAAGTTTACAAATGCGAGATTTGCGGCAACGTCGTTTTTGTTCTGGAAGGCGGCGACGGCGACCTTGTCTGCTGCGGTGAAGAGATGAAGCTTCTCTCCGGCGCCGACCGGAAGCCTTTCGAGGGCCGCCTTCCCAAGCCCGGTTCACCGTAATCGTGCCGGATCGGGATGCCGGCGGCCTTCTGCCGCCGGGACCCCTTTTTATCCCACAGCACCATTAGAACGCTGCAAGGCCGACAGTAAAAAGGGCCTGAGCTGCTGAACGGCGGCATCCGGCCCTTTTTACGCCTGCAGAAGCTATAGACCCGGCCGCCGCACCAAGACAGAGTTTCGAGGTGATTGCATCTTCAGGCCCTTTTTGCCGTTGCCGGCGCAATCTGGCCAAAACCTCACCATATAGGAGACGACATGATACCATCGACTCAGGCCGCTGAGCCGCTGAGCCTATACCTGAGAGACATTCGGGTCCATCCCATGCTTTCCCGAGACGAAGAAACTCGGCTCATGGCGAAGTTCAAGAAAAAAAACGACTCTCAAGCCGCGCAGAAGCTCATCCACTCCCACCTGCGTCTGGTGATCAAAATCGCCAAAAGCCTGAACCGCGGCAGGCGGGAGCAGCTTGCCGACCTGATCCAGGAAGGGAATATAGGGCTTGTCCAGGCGCTGGAAAAGTACGACCCGGAAAAGGGGACGAAATTTTCCTATTACTCCGCTTTCTGGATCAGGGCTTACATCTACAAATACCTCATCAACAACTGGAGCCAGGTCAAGGTCGGAACCACCCAGGCACAGCGCAAACTGTTCTACAATCTGGGGCGGGTAAAAAAGACGCTGCAAAAGAAGGGGCTGCGGCCCACCGCCGAGAGAATCGCCGACCGCATCGGCGTCACCGAGCAGGAAGTGCTCGACATGGAAAAACGGCTCGAAAACCGGGACTCTTCCTTGAACGCGCCGCTGCGCTCCCGCTCGACAGGGGAACAGCTCGATACCCTTTCCGATGATTCCGTGGACACCGAGGAGGAAGTCGCCCGGCAGCAGCTCAAGGATCTGGTCCGTGAAAACGCCGACCAGTTCAAAAAGCAGCTCGACGCAAGGGAGCGGGTGATCTTCGAAAAACGGATTTTTTCCGCCAGCCCGGAAACCCTTCAGACGCTGGCCGAACGCTTCGACATCTCCAGAGAACGGATTCGCCAGATCGAAGAAAAGATTCTCAAGAAGTTGAGAGCGTTCTTCATGGATCAGGTGCCGGACTACGAGGCCTACGTCAACTAATCGATTTGCTGTCGCAAATCGATTAGAAGCGGCTTCGCCGGGATAACCGACGGCGGACACCGGCTTGGTTTGGGGTGACGAAAACCGGATTTCCCACCAGAACGCCGGCAGGCCCCCGGACGTCGAGCCGATAGTAGGTCTTGACCCCGGCGCCGGCCTCCTCGTCGATCGTTTCAACCTCGAATGGCAGCTTCGCATCTAAAGCGCGAATCACTTCTCCCGCCCGGATCAGTCGAATTTTGACGGGCCCGTCTACAGGGACTGTCGAAGATACCGCCATCCGGATTCTCGGTTTTCCGGAGATGTCGATCTCCTCGCCGAGGGTGGCCGATTGCTTCCGGCGTGAATCCGAAACGCTGAATTCGTTCAGGATCATCCGCTGGGGATACCGGCTTCGGAGCGCATACATCCTTCCGGCGCGCATGGCTTCCAACAGATCCTCCCGGGATTTTTTCCGGACCAGAAACACGGTGGGAAAGTTTCCCAGTGCGCCGCCTGCGCCGGTTTCCTTGTGGTAGTCCGCAGTGGCTATGCCCCAGACAGGCTGGCTTCGCTCCCCACGGCAGTATTGTCGCAAGACGCTGTCCCATTGTCTGCCCGGCTCGGTGACGGTGATCGTGTCACCGTAGATGGCGGCAAAACCGGTGTATCGGCTTGCCTGCTCCAGCACTTCCGGATACGGCGGTGTGTTCAGCCGGATCGGCCCCAAGGGGCGAATCCCGGAGCGGGTCTCCGGATAATTCCAGAAGGTCATTCCCCCGGCGGAGTTCACAAAGTCGATGTAGAGCTGATACGGCGCGATGCCCTGGTTCCCCATGTATTGGTCGTAGGGAGAGCTTCGAAACGGCATGGTGTTTACCATCAGCAGAGCCGACCCGACGCAGGCGACGGCCCCCACGGTGCGGGCCAGACGCCGCTTTTCCCGAAGCAGGACGAGGCCGATGATCAGGACTCCGGCAAAGATCAGCAGCCGAGGGATAAATTGCGCTGTATAGCGCGTGGAAACGCCGTTGTGGAGGATCGGCATGTGTTCATAGTCTTCGGTTTTTTCGAGGCCGACGGCCAGCAGCCGCTTTTCGTGGTCGTGGGCCGTCAAATCACCGCCGAAGTAGGATCCGGTCCAGTAGTAATAGGGCACGGATTCCGCACCAGGAACCAGAATCATTTCAGGGAACTTGCGACGTGCCTGCCGAATCGCCGCAAGATAGCCGCCGGCACTTTGTTCATGGATGGAATTGAGCGCTTCGCGCTTTCGAAGGAGGTGCTCCAGGGGAAAAATGCCGTATTCCATGACCAGGCGGTCGTGGTCGTTGAAAAAGACCGCCTCGAATCCGCGGGCTTCTGCCAGTCCGGTAAGAGCCTCTACGCTCAACTCTCCGTCACTGAAGACGGTACGGGTATCGATGACCCCGGCGACCTGGATGTAATCCGCGCCGGCGGCCGGTGCCGCAAGCAGGGTCAGGAAAATAGCGGCGGTCATCGATATGGCAAAGATTCGCATTGGACCTCTGAGCAAAACGCGCGTGATGCATGGGGCGCAGAGAAAACATCCATCATCTTTTCTGCGCCTCTCCTGTGACCTCAGCGCCTCGGCGGTGAACCAACCTCGCCATAAATACGCCCACCTGAATTAAGGGGCCGATGTGGATTTTTGCCGACAAGATGATTATTTGTTGAATATTCGTACAACCATGTCAAGCAGCTTGTCGGCGGGGCCGTTCTATAATGCAGTCTGGAAATCCTGTTCCTCAGGACCAGGTCAGAGGCTTTTGGCTCGGCCGCAAGGGATGAAGAGGGACAAATTCGAAGCACTCGAAAAGGAGGAACCCATGACCAATATCGTTCATCAATCCAGAATCACCATCACCCGGGAAGGCGGACCGACGCGGAAGGCCGAAATCGAGGGGTTTGCCGAACCGGTCTATTACGGCGTTCACGGCGGGATCAAGAAATTTTACAACGTGGAACCCGAAAAGGAGCACGCCGCAACCTTGGACCACATCGTCGGAGCGGTCGGCGGATGAATGATGGGAACATTGGCCGGGGTCCTGGCCAAAAAGAAGATCCGGACGTTTCAAGACCGTTTCAAGGCGATGGTCACCGGCGACGTCGAGGACGTCGGCGGCACCCTCAAGATCACGCGGATCCATGTCGACTACCGGCTCAAGGTGGCCGACGATCGGCGAAACGACGCCTTGGAGGCCCTTGAAAACTACATTCACCTATGCCCGGCGGCCCAGAGCGTTGCCGGCTGCATCGAACTGAAACATGAGATGCGGTTTGTCCCGGAAGAGGGTTGAGCAGGATATGAGGTAATATGGCGAAATACGGAAACTTCCGGGGAAAAAAATCCCAAGCACCAAATACCAAATTTCAAACAAGCACCAAGCACCAAGCACCAAATCACAAATCCCAAACCTGATGAAATCGTAAAAAGTCCCCGAAACCTTCGTCGCGTTTGATCTGGCCTTTATAAGTAATAGAAAATACTGGATTCCCGCTTTCGCGGGAATGACGAAAAAGGGAAATCCGGACTTTTTACGAAACCATCAATCCTGAAAAACCGAAGATCAGCTGATAAAGTATATAGAGGTCCTTTGGCGGCGAAGCCGCCCTTATAAAAGCGCAAAGCGATTTTATTTGGGATTTGAAAATTTTCTTCCCTGTCGCATTTGCCTTCGACCGAAGTCTCACATAAGCCCCGCCTCTGGCGCGGCGTTCAGGGTTCGGGGTTCGGGGTTCAGGGTTCAGGGTTTGCCGGAAGGAATTCTATAGGAACTTTTTGGCCTGAGCCGACCAGTTTGATCAACCGTGAAACTTCCCAATCCGTCATCCCGGCCGCAGCGACCTGTCCGGCGTAGCCGAAGGCGAAGAGGGAAGCGGAGAGCCGGGATCCACAAAAACCTGGATTCCCCCGGATCGGAGTCCGGGGCAGGCTTGTCAAGCCCGGAATGACGGCCCGGGAGCATGAAGTTTCATAAGAGCCTTGCCGCTCATGGTTGGTTTTTCGCCGTTTCCCGCCCCTTGGGAAAAGAGTTTTCAGCCCGGCCGTAATGATCGAGGATGGCCGCGACGAGCCCGGGGATCGTGAAGGTTTCCGCCGTCGTGCCGACCTTGAACCCTTCGCTTTCTGCGGTTTCCGTGGTGATCGGGCCGATGCTGGCCACCGTTACGGGTGCCATGAGGGCGGTCATCCGCTTCTCCGGCAGCAGAGATTTAAAGTTTCTGACCGTGGAAGAGCTGGTGAAGGTCACCATGTCCACTTCACCTTCTTCCAGGGATTCGAGCAGCAGCTCCTTTGATTCCTCCGCGGCCCGGGTCCGGTAGGCGGTCACCTCGTCTACCAGGGCGCCCATTTTGGCCAGTTCCATCGGCAGGATCGGCCGGGCCTCCTCTGCCCGGGGCAGCAAGATTCGTTTCCCGGCCACATCCAAGGATCGGAAAGACGCCACGATCGACTCTGCCCGGTAGCTTTTGGGCAAAATGTCGGTCTTCATCCCGAAAGCCAGCAAGGCTTCGGCCGTTGCCGGGCCGATGGCGCAGGTGCCCAGGTGGCCTAATGCGCGAACATCCAGGCCGCGCTCGAAAAGCCTGTGAAAGAAGTACCTGACGCCGTTGACGCTGGTGAACACGAGCCATTGGTAGCCGGCGATTTGTTCGATGGCCGCATCGAGCGCCTCCCAGCTCTCCGGGGGGATCACCTCGATGGTGGGGCATTCAAGCACCGCGGCGCCGAGATCGGTCAGGGTCTGCACCAGCGAACTGGCCTGTTCCCGCGCCCGGGTGACCACGATCCGCTTGCCCAGAAGGGGTCGGTCTTCGAACCAGCGAAGACTGTCTCGAAGTGCGACCACATTGCCGACCACGATGATGGCAGGGGCTTTGATTCCGGCGGTTTCAGCCTTTTCAACGATGTCTTCCAATGTGCCGGCCACGGTCTGCTGCAATGGCGTGGTGCCCCACCGCACCAATGCCGCGCCGGTTTGGCGGGGCATGCCGTTGGCCAGCAGCCGGGCGACGATCTTCGGCAGGTTTTTTACCCCCATGAAGTAGACTTGGGTGCCGATTTTCGACACGGCCTCCCAGTCGATGCTCGATTCTTCCTTGCCTGGATCTTCGTGGCCTGTGACAAACGCCAAGGTCGAGGTGAATTGCCGGTGGGTCAGCGGAATCCCTGCATAGGCCGGTGCGGCGACGGCCGAGGTGACGCCCGGAACGATCTCAAAGCAGATGCCTGCCTGCACCAGGGCCTCGGCCTCTTCCCCGCCCCGGCCGAAAATAAACGGATCGCCCCCCTTGAGGCGGGCCACATTCAGGCCGGCGGCGGCTTTTTCCACCAGAAGATCGTTGATCCCTTCCTGGGACAGGGTGTGATCTCCCCCCTTTTTGCCGACATAGATTTTCTGGGCCTCTTTTCTCGCGTACCCCAGCAGGGACGGGGAGGCCAAGTAATCGTACACCACGACATCGGCCAGGCGGATGCATTCAACCCCTTTTACGGTGATCAGGCCCGGATCGCCGGGGCCGGCACCGATCAGATATACGGTTCCTTTTTGGTTTTTCATGCTCTATTCTGCTCGCAGAGGGTTGATTGGTTGATTTGTTGAATGGTTGATTGGTTGAATGGATAGAGGCGGAAGCATCCCGGATGTCCGGGAAGGATGAGCGGAATGTCTTGCTTTTCCGATTTGACCACTCGACCATTTGACCATTCAACCGATGTTGTAGACCTCGTCGAGAATCTCCCGGGCGCCCAAGGCCAGCAGTGCTTCGGCAAGTCGGCGTCCGAGGGCCGCTGCCGAGCCCGGTGCGCCTTCTGCGGTATCCTTGAGGAGCCGGGATCCGTCGACATCTGCGACCAGGCCGGTCAGGAAAAGCCGTCCTTCGACAAGGCGCCCGTGAGCGGCGATCGGGACCTGGCACCCTCCTTCCAGGCGGGCCAGAAAGGCTCTTTCGCCGTCTACCACGATTCGGGTTTCCGGATCGTCGAGCCGGGAAATCCGGTCCCTGATCCGGGGATCGTTCTCGCGAATCTCGATGCACAAGGCGCCCTGACCCACAGCGGGAAGCATGATCTCTTCGTCGAGGATCTCGGTGATGCGTTCTTCCAGGCCGAGTCTCCGAACGCCGGCTGCAGCCAGCACGATGGCATCGAGTCCTTCGGTCTCGAGCTTTTTCAAGCGGGTGTCCAGATTTCCCCGCAGGGGGCAGATGGCAACATCCGGCCGCAGGAACCGAAGCTGTGCACCGCGTCTCAGACTGCCGGTTCCGATGCGCGCGCCTTTGGGCAGTTCCGAAAGCCGGTCGACGCTTCGGGCGATCAACACATCCTGGGGGGCCTCCCGTTTCGGCACGGCCCCGATGCACAACCCGTCGGGGATTTGGGCCGGCATGTCCTTCATGCTGTGGACGGCCGCATCGATGCGGCCGTCCAAGAGCGCTTCTTCGATTTCCTTGACAAAAAGCCCCTTGCCGCCCACTTTGGCAAGGGGCACATCGAGGATCTTGTCTCCCCGGGTCTTGATCTTGACCAGTTCGACGTCCAGGGCCGGTTCTGTCTCTTGTATGGCCCGGCTCACCCACCTGGCCTGCCAAAGGGCAAGCTGGCTTCCGCGGGTGCCGATTCGGATCGGGGCCGCCATCAGTGGCCGCAGCCCGAACAGCTCGTCGCCGAACAGCCGCTGCAGGAAGAATCCGCCGCCGCCTTCCGGGTTGTCTGGCCGCCTTCTCCTTTGCTGACAAAGCCGCAGGCCGACATCAATCGACATACCTCGGTGCCGCTGCACTCGGGGCAGGCCACCGGGTCGCCGCCGAAGACCAGGCACTCGAAATCCTTGTCACATGTTTTACAGTGATACTCGTAGATCGGCATGGTTTGGCTCCCTTGTGGTCGCTTTATGCATCCAAAGATATCTATTCTTTGGAGTTTGCTGAAGTACGGTGCGCTTAATATTAATCATTTTTCGGTTTGACTCAAACCTTTGGGGTTCTCTTTGCCTTCGATTTTCTCGACCACGCCGGCTGCGATCAGCGGAAGCAGAATCTCATGATGGCCGACGATGGCGTATCCTTTCCCGCCGTCTGCCGTCGGCCGGCAGACCACGTTTGTCATGGGCCGGTAGTGCCGGATAAAATCGAGGTTGACTGTGGTCAGGTTCCGAATCCGGTGTCCCAGATTGCGGGCCACGGTGACCGCCTTGAGAAAAACCTCGGGTAAAATCACGGCGGAGCCTACGTTCATGTAGACCCCGTCTTCCAGGTCCGCCACCAGACCGGCGAGGATTCGAAAGTCGCGGTGGCTGGCTTCGCCGGCAGCCCCCGGATCGAACTGTGGATGCATGTGAATGATATCGGTGCCGAAGGCGACATGGACGGTAGACGGGATTTTCAAGCGATACCCTTCCGCCAGGATGCTTCCCGAGGCATGGGGCAGGTTCCGGTCAGTGATTTTTTTCCCGACCGCCTCTCCCAGGCCAAGCCCCTCTTGCCGGGCCTCGACAATGGCCTGGCTTAAAAACTCGCCGGTTTCCCTGGCCATTCCAAAGGAGCCGTCCCCCAATGCCTCCGCCACGTCCTCGGAGGTGCGCCCGACCATGGCCAGCTCCAGGTCATGGATGATCCCGGCGCCGTTCATCGCCACACCGGTGATGACGCCCCGGCGCATGAGGTCGATGACCACCGGATTCAACCCGACCTTGATGACGTGGGCCCCCATGCCGAAGAGCACGTGTCTGCCGTTTTGAAAAGAGCGAACCAGGGCGTCGACGACCGCCAGCAGATCCTCGGCAGCCAGGATCTTTGGAAGGCTCGCCAGAAAATCGGCAAAGCTGCCGTTC
Organism: Desulfobacterales bacterium; assembly: GCA_021737185.1. Taxonomy (GTDB): domain Bacteria; phylum Desulfobacterota; class Desulfobacteria; order Desulfobacterales; family CAFBRK01; genus JAIPEL01. The sequence goes on from JAIPEL010000016.1 coordinate 31,809, forward strand.
GGCCGCCACGGCCTGGCAAACGCTTCGGCCGCCACCTTGCTCTTTCTGCCGGCCAGGGAGTAAGTGCTCAGGTTGGTCAGGTCGATGGGATTGTATTTTGTGGTCATCTCTGGTGTTCTCTTCTTGCCTTGTGGCCTTTGTTGATTGGTCGATTGGTCGATTCGTCGATTTGAAACCACCTGACCAGTGAACCAATCGACGATTCAACAAAAGCAATTTGCGGGGAGCAGTTACCCCGCAAATTGCTCGGGGAACAAAATGCGGTCCACCAGCTCGCAGAGCATGTGGCCCAGCGTGATGTGCACCTCCTGGATCCTTGCGGTGACATCCGACGGGACGCAGAACACCGTGTCCGCAATCTCGGCCAGCTTTCCGCCCCGGCCTGACAGTCCCATGGTCATGAGCCCCGCCGCAGACGCCGCTTCGATGCCCTTGACCACGTTTTTGGAATTGCCGCTGGTGCTGATGCCCATGGCGATGTCGTCCCGCTTTCCGATGGCCTGGATCTGCTTTACAAAGATCTCCTCGAAATCGTAGTCGTTTCCAATGCACGTCAAGATCGACGTGTCGGTGGTCAGGGCGATCGCGGCCAGCGGCGGGCGCTCGATTCGGAAGCGATTGACGAATTCCGCCGCCAGGTGCTGGGCGTCGGCGGCGCTTCCCCCGTTTCCAAAGAGAAGGATTTTGTGCCCGGAGACCAGACACTCCGCCAGCCGGTCCGCCGCGGCCACGATGGCCCCCCGGTTTTCGGCAAAAAACCGGTCCTTGAGCTTTCGGCTCTCCTGCCAGATGTCGTCGACGATATGTTCCATGGTCAATTTCTATCCGGGTGGGCGGCCTTCAGAAGCAGTTCGCTGCATTCGGCGCCCAGTTGGCCGGCGGCCTCGAAGGCCTCCACGGCTTCTTTGAATTGTTCACGGCGCAGATAGACCTCTCCCAACCGCTGTCGGTAAAGGCCGTTGTCCGGCTCGATTTCGGTGCTCTGGCGGCAGAACAGCTCCGCGATTTCCGGGTCTTCTCCTCTGCGGTCGAGCAGGGAGCCCAGTGCGGAAAGAGCGGCGGCGTCGTTCGGGTTTTTCTTGATGGCTTGTCGATAGGCTGCCATGGCGCCGTTTTCGTCCTCGTTTGCTTCCAGGGCCTCTCCCAGCATCCGGTGGACCGCCGCCGCAGCGGAGTTGAGGGCCGCAGCCCTCTTTAGATGGAGGACGGCCTCTTTAGCGGCCCCCTTTTCCAGATAGGTCCGCCCGGTCTGAAATGCCACCTCGAAAATGTCCGGTTCTTTTTCAGCGGCCTTCCGGAAATATTCCAAGGCGCGGTCGATTTCCTTCTTGAGCATGTGAATCACGCCGGTGTTGTATACGGCCATCGTTTCTGTCGGGTCGATTTGCAGGGCGGCGCCGAAGGCTTCCAGCGCCCGGTCCCAGTCTTCGGTAATTCCATAGCAGACGCCGAGGCTGTTGTGCACGTTGACGTTGTCTGGAGCCAACTGCAGGGCCTGGCGGTATTCCTCTGCCGCTTCTGCGACGTCGCCTTCCTGGTAGAGCTGATCGCCGCTGATATTGAGGCTGACCGCATCGAACTCGACGACCGCGTCGGGCCCGAAAAAGGCGGCATGATCGAGCGCTTTCAGGGCGTTTTCCAGAATTTGAAGCCGGTCATAGCGCAAGGTCGGGAAAACGGCGATCCCGATGGAGATCGTCGCTTCTGATTCTGCAGCCAGCGACTTTTGGATTCTTTCGGCCAGATCCCTACCGCTCGGACTGTCCGTAAAGGAGAAAAAGCATCCGAAAATGTCGGCATCCAGAATTCCCCAAAGCCCCCCGAACTTGCTGCAGATCCGGTCGATCACACCGGCCACGGCCTTCTGGGTTCTTTCCATCGGATCGTCCTTTTCTTCGGTGACATCCCGAAGAAAATGATCGATCCGAATGGCCAGGGAGATGAAGTTTTCGCAGGCGCCGGTGAAGTCTGCCGCCTGGTGCAAAAAGGCCTCTCCGTGGAGGGTCCGGGGGAATGTTTCGGTGACGACCCCCATGCCGTCAGCCGAATATTTCGGCCGAGGTTCTTTTTTCAGGGTCGGGTCGGTCTTGGAAAGAAGGAATTGTTGGGTGGAGCAGCGGCTGCGAATCAGCTCTTGCCGAGGTTTGGGGTCGTTTATCATGACGCCGCCTTCTCGAGCACGAATTGAAACGCGGATGCGATCATCTCGATTTCCTCTTCCTGAAGCGTCCGGGGATCCATCAAAAAGAGATCTTCTTCGATTCTTCCAATGATCGGCGGGCAGTAGTCTCTCATCGCTGTTTCAAGGCGAGCCGCGGACATGCCTGAAATCCGGACCCCGACGCATCGGGTGGGAAGCTGAAGAAGCGGCAAAGATCCGCCTCCGGCCCGGGAGAAGCGGTCGAGGAGCCGGGCCTGGAGGCGGTCGTCGCCGATTTTATCGAGCTCCGTTCGAAGCCGTTCGGCGAGGCCGGCCACGGTATCCAAGGGCATGAGGATCATCCGCAGGGTCGGAATTTGGACGACCGCGGCGCGCTCCTCCCGATAGAGCCTCATGGTGCTTTCCAGGGCGGCGAGGGTCATCTTGTCGATGCGAAGGGCCCGGGTGATCGGATTTTTCTTGATCCGGTCCAGGCAGCCTTTTTTCCCAACGAGAATCCCTGCCTGGGGCCCGCCAAGCAGCTTGTCGCCGCTGAAGGTGACAACGTCTGCGCCGGTGGCCACGGCCTCTTGCACCGTGGGCTCCTTGGGCAGGCCGTAACGGGAAAAATCGATGAACATGCCGCTTCCCAGATCCTCCATGACCGGGATGCCGTGACGGTTTCCAAGGGAGACCAGCTCGGACAGGGATACCTCTGCGGTGAAGCCGACGATGCTGTAGTTGCTCTTGTGGACCTTGAGCAGCAAGCCCGTTTCCTCGTCGATGGCGGCTTCATAGTCCCGCAGGTGGGTTCGGTTCGTGGTGCCGACTTCTTTTAGAATTGCCCCGCTTTTGGCCATGACATCCGGAATGCGGAAGGCGCCGCCGATTTCCACCAGCTCCCCGCGGGAGACCACCGCCGACCGCCCGGCGGCCAGGGTCTCCAGCGCGAGCAGGACGGCGCCGGCATTGTTGTTGACGACCATGGCCGATTCGGCGCCGGTGATTTCGCAAAGGATTTCCTCCACCGCGCTGTATCGGGACCCTCGGCGACCCGCTTCCAGGTCGTACTCGAGATTGGAATACCGGCTGGAAATGCGGACCAGATTCTCTATGGCGGCGTCGGCCAGAAGGGAGCGGCCCAGGTTGGTGTGAATGACGACTCCCGTGGCGTTGATCGTTCTTTGCAGCTTCGGGGCCGCGGCTTTCTGCACCATCGGCGCCAGCTTTTCCAGGAGGGCTTCTACGGAAGGCGCCTTTTGTGCGGCGGAAGAATCTTTTGATAGAATCGCCGAGCGGAGCTCTTCCTCCAGCGCGCGGATGCATCGCACCAGGATCGTCTGGGGCACTCCGGCGGCAAAAGGCCGGTCTGCGGCAGCGTCAAGCAGCCTGTCAACGCCGGGTATCTGCGTCAGAAGGCGCTGCTGTTCTTGGCTGGGGTGCATGTAGATTGGATCTCCTCTATGGCTCTAAAATAAGAACACTTACCATTTCCTCGTTTTTCGGTTCAACTCTTTTCTTCCGGCTCCCGGCGCCGCCCCGAAAAAGTGCTTTGAAAATGGGTGGTTCTGGGTTACAGGAAGGCTGTAAATGCAGCCGTCTGGAAGCGAGGGGCCGATCGGCCGTGGCAAATTTGAAGACTGCCTTCATCATCAATCCGCAAGCGGGAAACGGTTCTACCGGGCGGTCATGGCCGGGGTTGGCCCCCTATGCCCGGAAACGGTTGGGCGCTTTCCAGGCGCTTGTCACGAAGCGCCCCGGCGATGTTTTTTCATGCAGTCGGCGTGCGGTGGAAGCCGGGGTCGAGCGTCTGATCTGCATGGGCGGAGACGGACCCTCAACGAGGTGATCAACGGCATCATGGCCGCGTCGGACAAGCATGCCAACCCTGTTCTCGGTTTCGTGCCCAACGGAACCGGATGCGACCTGGTCCGAACCCTGTCGATTCCGAGAGATGTGAGGGCTGCCGTCGACCTGATCGCCGCAAACCGAACCCGTTTTCTGGACATCGGACGCCTCTCCTTTACGGGTCCCGGCAAACGGACGGTCCATCGATATTTTCACAACATCACCAGCTTCGGGATCGGAGGCGAGGTTGACGCCAGGGTAAACAGAACCACAAAAGCGTTCGGACCGTTTCTGTCCTTCATATGGGCCACCTTGATCAGCGTCCTTTCCTACGATAAAAAACAGGTTCGGCTGCGAACCGAAAGCGGCGTGGACCAGACGGTGCGGGTCTGGAACGTTGCCATCGCCAATGGACAGTTCCACGGCGGCGGCATGTGGGTGGCCCCCGAGGCCCGGGTCGACGACGGCCGGTTCCATATCACCGTCATCGGAGACCTGAGTCTGGCAGCGGCCTGCCGGAATCTTCCCAGGCTTTACAATGGGAGCATCGGGCGCATCGCGCAGGTGAGCATGATGACGGCGACACGGATCGAAGCCGAGTCTGCACAGAAGGTGCTGCTCGACGTAGACGGAGAGCAGCCCGGCAAGCTTCCGCTGGCTGCGGAAATCGTACCCCGCGCCCTTCGCATCATCGCATAAATGAAATATGCGATAAAGGACATCGCATATTTCATTTATAAGATGCGGCTGCGCCGCATGGTTGAAAAGGAAAGGGGATACACAGCCAGGCAGGGAAGTTTCATTCGGAATCGAACTGGCCATTCCGACGGCCGGCGGCTGGGCTGACATCGGGACCTTTTTTTTATCTTCCCGGGCGGATGCCCGGGCAATAAATAAAAACGCGGAGCGGTTTTATTTATGGAAAATATTCTGGTTACCGGCGGCTGCGGATTTATCGGCGCCAATTTCATCCGCTGCCTTCTTTCCGATTCCGATTTTTCCGGGCGGGTGGTCAATGTGGACTGCCTCACCTATGCCGGCAATCCGGAGAATCTTTCCGATCTCCAACAAGAGGCCGGCGACCGGTACCGCTTCGTCCGGGCCGATATCTGCGACACCGATGCCATGGCGTCGGTGTTCGAAGGCTTCGGCATCGATTCGGTCTGCCATTTTGCCGCCGAATCCCACGTGGATCGGTCGATTTTGGGTCCGGCGGACTTCATTCAAACCAACATCATCGGTACCTTTCGGCTGTTGGAGCTCTGCCGCCGCTTTGCGGAGCGGATCGAGCTGTTTCACCACGTGAGCACCGACGAAGTCTACGGCTCGTTGGATGAGGCGGATGCGGCCTTCACGGAAAAGACGCCCTATGATCCGAGCAGTCCCTACAGCGCCTCGAAAGCATCCTCGGACCACCTGGTCCGGGCCTACCACCGGACGTATGGGGTGCCGGTGACGGTCTCCAACTGCTCCAACAATTACGGCCCTTATCAATTCCCCGAAAAGCTCCTTCCATTGATGATTTTAAACGCCCTGGAGGAAAAACCCCTGCCGGTATACGGGGACGGGCAAAACATCCGCGACTGGCTTTTCGTGGAAGACCACTGCCGGGCGATCTGGAGGGTCATGCAGCACGGCCGGCGCGGGGAGACTTACAACATCGGCGGCCGGTGCGAGATGAGAAACCTGGCGGTGGTCGAAACGGTCTGCGACAGGATCGACAAGATCCGCCCGGCGGCGACCGGACGACCCCGGCGGGAGTTGATCGATTTTGTCAAGGACCGCCCCGGCCATGACCGAAGATACGCCATAGACTGCTCCAAGATCGAAGCGGAGCTGGGCTGGGCCCCGGAAGAGAGCTTTGAAACCGGCATCGACAAAACGATTCGCTGGTACCTGGACAACATGAATTGGGTGAACCGGGTAAGAGGCGGCGAATACCGGAAGTGGATCAAACAGCAGTATAAAAAATAACTGGATTCCCGCTTTCGCGGGAATGACGGAAAAAGGGAAATTCGGGCTTTTTACGGAACTATCAACCCTGAACCCCGAACCTTGAAAGCTGAACCCCTGAACCCCAACCTCTGAACCTCTGAACCCTGAACCCTGGAACCCTGAACCCCCGATCTTGAACCTTGAATTTGGAACTTTGAACCCCGCGTCAGCGGCAACCCTGCACCTGGAGTTTTGAAACCATGCCCAAACGCACGCCTTCTAACTACATCATCTTTCCGTTGGACGTACCGTCCGTCAAAGAGGCTGGAAAATACATCGATCTTCTTGCCGGCCGCGTGGGTATGTTCAAGGTGGGGTTGGAGCTTTTCATCGAAGCCGGTCCTTCCGTCGTGCGGCGAATCGTCGCCGCCGGAGGGCAGGTGTTTTTGGACCTCAAGCTCCACGACATACCGGCTACGGTGGGCCGGGCCATGGCCCGGGCCGCTGATCTCGGCGTGTCGCTTGCCACGGTTCACTGCGGCGAATCGCTGCGGATGCTCGAAGCGGCCGTGGCAGGCGCCGATGGAAAAGTGGCGGTTCTGGGGGTGACCGTGCTGACCAGCGTTACGACGGAAGACCTGCGGTCTGCCGGCTTTCGTAGCGAGCTTTCCCTCGACATGGAAGCATTGGTGCTCCACAGGGCGAACCTGGCCCGGCAGGCAGGATGCGCCGGGGTCGTCTGCTCGCCGTTGGAGGTCGAGGGGATCAAAAAGAAGCTTGGCAGGGGGTTTTTAGCGGTCACTCCCGGGGTGCGCCCGTCCTGGGAGGCGGTGGCCGGTGACGACCAGCAGCGGGTGGCCACCCCGGCTTCGGCGGTGGCTGCCGGCGCCGATTACCTGGTGATCGGCAGACCCATCCGGGATGCAGATGACCCGGCGGCAGCGGCGGCAAAAATCGCCGATGAAATTGCCGGCGCAATACCCTAAGAAAAGATCTGGGCACGGAGGACCCGGCTTTGAGTTAAGCCCGGAGAGCATGAATCCCTTTGGTTCCCTTAAATCCGAAATTCGAATACCCGCCTGCCAGTGCCGTATTGGTTTATGTGCAACACGACGAGCACTATTTCGCGAATATGTGCTCAAACAAACACCTTCAAAAGGGCATCGGCGGGCAGGTCGAAATCCGAAACAAATCCGAATGACCAAAATTCCAATGATCAAAACAATGCGCACTGCCGGTAGAAAATGGCTGCTGCAATTGCACCGCCCAGCAAGAGGGTGAACAGAATCTGATCCGGAGAAAAATGCTTCACGGAAGCGGTCAATCCTCCCGGTCGAGGCCGAAGGCGGTGTGCAGCACCCGGACGGCAAGCTCCGTGTATTTTTCTTCGATGATACAGGAGATCCGGATTTCCGAGGTGGAAATCATCGCGATGTTGATCCCCTCTTTGGCCAGGGTGGAGAACATCAGAGACGCCACACCGGAGTGGTTGCGCATGCCGACGCCGATGACCGACACCTTGGCGATGTTTTCGTCGCCAAAGACTTCTTGTGCGCCGATTTCATCGGCCACCTTCTCTTCGATGGACATGGCCTTCTTGAAATCAGACCGGGGGACTGTGAAGGTCAGATCGGTCTGACCGCCGGCCCGGGTGTTTTGAATGATCATATCGACGACGATTCCCGCCTCGGTGATCGGGGAGAAGATCTTGGCGGCGGTGCCGGGTTGGTCGGGAACCTTTTTCAGCGTGATGCGCGCCTGGTCCTTGTCGTGTGTGACCGCCGAGACCACCACGGTTTCCATGGCTGGTTCTTCGCTGATGACCATCGTGCCTTCCTCCTCGGAAAATGATGAGCGAACGTGGAGTGGAACATTGAACTTTTTGGCAAAGCCCACCGAGCGGATCTGCAGCACTTTGGCACCGAGGCTCGCCATGTTGAGCATTTCATCGTAGCATACGGCATCGAGCTTCCGTGCCTTTGGGCAGATGTTCGGATCGGCGGTATAGATGCCGTCCACATCCGTATAAATTTCGCAGATGTCCGCCTTCAGGGCGGCGGCGATGGCCACGGCCGAGGTATCCGATCCGCCGCGGCCCAGGGTGGTGATGTTTCCTCTCGGGTCAAAGCCCTGAAATCCGGCCACGACGACGATCTCCCGGTTCTTCAAATGGTGCTGGATACGGGCAGCGCCGACCTCCAGGATCCGGGCGTTTCCAAAAGAGCAGTCTGTCAGGACCTCGGCCTGATATCCGAGCAGAGAAAGAGCCGGATAGCCCATTTCCTTGAGCATCATGGCCAGCAGGGCCACGGTGGTCTGTTCTCCGGTGGCGAGCAGCACGTCAAGCTCCCTGCGATCCGGCTCCGGTGCGGCCTCCCTGGCCATTTGGATCAGGCGGTCGGTCACACCGGCCATGGCGGACAGGATGATGACCAGGTCGTTTCCCTCGTCATAGGCCTTGGCCGCCCGCCGGGCCACGTTCCGGATTCGATCCGAGTCGGCCACCGAGGTGCCCCCGTACTTCTGAACGATCAGTGCCATTGTTCCATTCCCCTCAGGACGCTTCCATCTGTTTCCGAAGCGCTTGTAACAGATCCTCCGAATGCTGTCCACAGGCGTTCAGAGACAGGATGCGAATCTCCGGCTCCGGGTCGCGGAAGCGAATTTCCAGCCGATCGGCAGGCAGAAGGCGGTCACAATTCTCAGCCCATTCAACGGCCACGACGCCTTTTCCGTTGAACATTTCCTCGAACCCGATCTCCTCGAGTTCGGCACAGTGGGCAATACGGTAAAGGTCGGCGTGGAAAAGCAGAAGACGGCCGGCGTACTCGTTGATCAGGGTAAAGGTCGGACTGGTGACCGGCGTTTGTTCGGATACCCCCAGACCTCGGGCCAACCCCCGGACCAGGACGGTTTTTCCGCTGCCAAGGCCCCCGTAAAGGGCCAGCACGAGGCCGGGTCCGGCCAGTTTGCCGATCAGCCGGCCGATCTGTCGGGTGTCTTCTTCCGTTCGGGTGGTCAGCTGCATAGGGTCGATTGGTTGATTGGGTGAATGGTCAAATCGGCAAAGGGTTTTAGAAAAGGCGCTTCCGGATACAATGGTTTTGCTTTTCCTACTTGACCATTCAACCAATGAACCACTCAACCACTGCCGCGGAGCGGCAAAAAAGGAATGCCGGTGACGGGCCAGCTCCCGGGGGTGAAAGATTGACCGCTCATTAATTCCCCGAGCCGGGATGGGATTTCGTCCATGACATCGGTGGCGAGGTACCCGAAGGGGCCGATGTCGCCGGCCAGTACGTCCGCCGATCTGCCGTGCAGGAATACGCCCGTGCATGCGGCGTCTATCGGCGCTGCGCCCTGGGCGAGCAGGCCGGCAATCAGACCGGTCAGCACGTCACCCATCCCGCCTGACGCCATGCCCGGGTTTCCGGTAGGGTTGATAAAGCAGGTGCCGTCCGAAGCGGCCACCACCGTGGCCGCCCCCTTGAGAACCAGAAAGACGCCGTGCTTCCGGGCAAATGAGCAGGCGGAGCCGACCCGGTCCGCCTGGATTTCCGCGCTCGAAACCCCGGAGAGCCGGGACATTTCCCCCGGATGAGGGGTCAACACCACCGGCACCCGGGCTTTGGCGACCGCATCGAGTCCGCCGGCGAGGCAGTTGAGCCCGTCTGCATCGATGACCAGCGGTACCGGGCTTTCTGCGACCAACCGACGCACCAAATTAGATGTTTCTTCGGCGGTGCCGAGGCCCGGCCCCAGTGCGATGCATTTTTTGTCTGCTGCCAGGGAAAGGATTCTGTCCAGAGCCGTTTCATCCAGGGTCCCGTCCACGGTCTCCGGAAGCGGGCTCGTCATCACTTCGGTTACCTGGGGCTCCAAAACCGGGTTCAGACTTTTAGGAACGGCCAGGGTTACCAGGCCCGCCCCGGCCCGCATCGCCGACAGGGCGGTCATGGCTGCTGCACCGGTTTTGCCCGGAGAGCCGGCCACCACCATCACGTGTCCGGTGGTTCCTTTATGGGCGGCGCGCTGTCGGCGGGGAAGCCGTCCGGCGATATCGGCCGGCGTCAGCAGACGGCAGCGCGCCCCAACGGCTTCGGCGATTTTTGGTGGCACCCCGATGTCGACGATCCGAAGACGGCCGGTATGCTCCGTCCCGGGATGCAGGAGGTGTCCGCTCTTGGCAAAGGCAAAGGTGGCCGTTGCCGAAGCATGAATGCAGGTGCCGCAGATTTGCCCGGTATCGGAGTTGATGCCCGAAGGGATGTCCACGGAAAATACCGGCCGATTCAGTTCGTTGATCCGATCGATGGCGTGCTGGAAAAGCCCTCGGACATCGGAGTTGAGCCCGGTGCCCAACAGGGCGTCGATCCAGATATGGTGATGACCAATGGCGGCGTCCGCCGCTTGAAACGCGTTGATGTCGGTGATTTCGACCACCGGTACGGTCAGCGCATCGAGCAGATCGAGGTTGACCCGGGCATCGCCCTTGACGCGGTTTCTTTCAGCGAGCAGGTAGACCGTAACGGAAAATCCCTGTTGGTGCAGGTAGCGGGCCATGACGAATCCGTCGCCTCCGTTGTTTCCGCTTCCTGCGATCACGGCGACCGATTTTTTCCCCGCCTCGCCGAAGAATTCCAGAAAAAAGCGCACGGCGCCGCGACCGGCATTTTCCATCAACAACCGGCCGGGAAGGGCGAACTCTTCGATGGTACGCCGGTCCATCTCGCGCATTTCATCAGCGGTGACCAGGTACATGGTGTTTTTTCCTCCTACCGACCGTTTAGCATCGACCGCATCTCCCGGACGACCTCGGGCATTCCCTTCATCAGTGCCAGGGCGACAAGGCTGTGCCCCATCACGACGCCGTCGACTTCTTCCATTGCGCGAAGCGTTTTCATCCGGGCAGGGGTGACGTCGGTCCCCGCGATAAACGGCAGCTTGAGCTTTCGCGCCAGCTTGGCCGCATCCAGTATCCGCGACAGACCGTGCTCGGAGTGCTCCAGAAAGGCCGTTTCTACCTGGATCGCTGTCGCTTCGATGCGGTGGGCGATTCGAATCTGCTCCGGGTCTGCCTCGATGCATACACCGACTGAAATGCCGGCATCGGCCAGGATTCGAATGGCCTCGGCCGCCTGCTCCCTATGGACGATCAGGTCCAGGCTCCCTTCCGGTGACCGCACCTCCCAGTCTTCAGAGACGAGAAAAACCCGGTCCGGTTTGAGCTCGAGGGCGGCGCCGATCATTTCCGATGTGGCGCTCATCTCCAGGACCACCGGGATGTGGACGATTTCACGCATGAGGCGCAGATCGCGCTCCCGGATCTGGCTGCGGTTCTCCCGAAGGTGGGCCGAAACGGCGTCGGCTCCGCCCAGCTCCGCCAATACGGCCAGCGCAGCCGGCTCGGGAACGCCTCCTGCCCCGCTGCTGCGCACAGTCGCCACGGAATCGATGCGGGCGATCAGCTCCGTCATGGTTCTCCTCCTTGCTCCGGGGACGCCAACAGCTCCAGCAGTTCGCGGGTCTTTTCCTCCATGGCGGCGGCGTCTGAGCCTTCCCTTTCATGGTCGTAGCCGTAGAGGTGAAGCACTCCGTGGACGAGCAGTTCGGTCAGCCGCTGTGTCACCGGGATTTGCGCCGCTTCGGCCTCCCGGAATGCCGTGTCCACGGAAATGACCACATCGCCCAGCAGCCGGGGGGATAGATGAGAAAAATCACCTTCCTGCATGGGAAACGAAATGACATTGGTCGGTCCTTCCCGGTGCAGATAGGTCCGGTTCAGCTCCGTGATCCGATCGTCGTCTACGTATACGATGGAAAGCTCATCGTCAGGATTGCCCAAGGCGTCTAAGATGGCCTTTGCCTCGCGGCGGATCCTCTCTATCGGTATCCGATGACGGCTTTGCTGATTGTCGATGAGTACTGCCATTTTTCCCCTTGCCGTCGATCCGGGTGACGGTTTCGCTGTATTCGATGCGATGGTGGTGGATGCCGTTGAGAATTTTATTGAACGTTTTGGCTATGGAGTTCAGGTCCTTGAGGGTCAACTCGCAGTTGTCGAGCTGATTGTCGGAAAAGATCTTGTTGATCAGGTTTCCGACCAGCCCCTGCAGCCGTGAAGGGGTTGGGTTGTAAAGGGTGCGGGAGGCCGCTTCGACCACATCGGCCAACATGACCAGGCCGGCCTCCTTGGTCTGGGGCCGGGGGCCAGGATAGCGAAAATCGTCGATATTGACGGCATCTTCTCCCCGCTGCTGCTTTGCTTTTTCGTAAAAGTAGCTGATCAGGCTTGTTCCGTGGTGCTGCCGGATCGCATCGACGATCGCCTGGCCGAGCTTGTGCTCCTTTGCGATTTCCACCCCGTCCCGGACATGGGCAATGAGAATGAGGCTCGACATGGAGGGCGCCAGCTTGTCGTGGCGGTTTTTCCCGTCCATTTGATTTTCGATGAAGTAAAGCGGCTTTTTGATTTTTCCGATATCGTGGTAGTAGCCGCATACCTTGGCCAGGAGTGGATTGGCGCCGATTTCCGAAGCGGCCGCCTCCACCATGGACCCGACGATGACCGAATGATGATACGTGCCCGGCGCTTCGATCATGAGACGGCGCAAAATGGGCCGGTCCAGATTGGCCAACTCCAAGAGCGTGATCTCCGTGGTGTAGCCAAAAGCCAGTTCGACCGCCGGGGCCAGGCCGAGGGTGATGATCGATGCCCCGACTCCGCCCAGAAAGGCAAACGCCCAATCCCACAGGAGGGTGAACCCGAGATAGTTGCCGGTGTAAATGTCGACCGCTGTCGCCAGCAGGACGTTGAGAAGGCCGGTTTTTGCCCCTGCGGCGATAAACGCCTTGCGCTCCCGGCAGTTCTGGATCCAGTATGCCGCCATGGCGCTGCTGACGAAAAAATAAAAAAAGAGCTCGAAGCGGTTTTCAAGGGCAATGCTCGTGGCCGCCGCCACGAGCAGCGACAAGGCGATGGCCGTTTGAAGACCGAGAAACAGGCAAAAAAGCATGCCTGCCGCGGCCAGGGGGATACCGAAGGTAAGGGCCGATTCGGATATGGCGTATGGATGGTCGTGGCTTAACTGGTCGCCGACGGCCGAAGAAATCTGAACGAAGAGAAAGAAAAAAAGCAGGGTGCAGGCGATGAACACCAGGTTTTTATCCGTATCGCGAAGCTGCCGTCGATCCTCCCGGATATACAGCAGATAGGCGACGACCAGAAAGATGGCCAGAATCATCGCCGCTCCGAGGGCCGTTGAGAGAATCTGCTCGTTTTCCTTGCGTTTATTCAGGGCCTTGAGCTTCAGCAGTTGCCCCTGCGTCACTATCTCGCCTTCGCGAAGCAGCATTTCGCCGGCCTTGATCTGGTGAAGCACCGGTTTGACTTCTTCGGCGGCGGTTTGCTTTCGGTTTTCGGTTTCGCTTCGGTTCAAGGTGATGTTGGGTTGAACGAGCCGCTGGCAAAAATCGACGATCAGGTTGATCTGGTTATAATTGAGACCTTCCACAAGGGGCTGGCCGATGACCCGTACCATGGTCTTTGCCTGGTCCAGACCGTAAAAGGGGCGAAGGCTTTTGACCACCTCCTCGTTTCCGGAGCCGATGTTCCGCAGTGTGATGCCGGTTTCGGATTGCCTCAGCAGCCCCTCTTTGTCTGCGACAACGCCGTTTTCAAAGATGGCGGACAGGATCTCGACGATGCGCGCCGAAATCTGCTTCGAAAACGCCTCTTTTTCAAGGACTCGATAGGCGCCTTCGTTCACCTCGATGCCAAGAAGCGCCTCAAACTCGCCCTTCATTTGCCAGACCCGTTCATGCACCGAGCCCGGCTCCATTGATCCGGATTCTGCCGGGACGGCTTGCTTCGGATCTTCCGCCCCTGCGGCAGCATTGCCGATGGCTTCGCGGACGGCGGAAAAAGCGCGCTCGACCCGGCCGGCGATTTCACCGCGCAGGCCGGGGTTGTAGTCGTAGACCGTGAGGACCTGATTGGCGGCGTTTTGTCGGTTTTTCTCCGTCGCCGCCTGGTCCTCGATAAAAAAGTCCTGGGGCGCCTTGATGTCGCGGTCGACCACATCGCCCAGGGAATAAGAGGGCATTGTCGACGAGAGGCTTGGATACAGAGAAAGGGTGAACACAAAAACGATGCCCACCAGGAGCAAAAGTCGCAGCAGGAGGCGGGGCAGGGGGTTGACCGCTTCGGATTCTTTGCTTTTCTCAGCCATTGTCTTCGACCCGGACCGAGCCTTCGCCGATGTTGATGCACCCCGGCGTTCAGGCATCGGTTCCCGCCTTTGTTCGGGCTTCCAGCTCTTCGTAGGCCCGGATGATCTCTTGAACGAGCGGATGCCGGACCACGTCTTTCTTGGAAAAATAGACGAAACGGATCCCCTCGATGTCCTGTAGAATGTTTTTGGTCTGTATGAGGCCGGATGTCCGGCCGGCCGGCAGATCGACCTGGGTAATGTCGCCGGTAATGACCGCCTTGGAATTGTAGCCGATTCGGGTCAGAAACATTTTCATCTGTTCCGCGGTCGTGTTTTGGGCTTCGTCGAGGATGATGAACGAATCGTTGAGGGTTCGCCCCCTCATGAAGGCCAGCGGGGCCACTTCGATCACCCCCTGCTGAACGAGGCCCGCTGCCTTTTCCAGCCGCATCATGTCATGCAGGGCGTCATAAAGGGGCCGGAGATAGGGGTCGACCTTTTCCGCAAGGTCACCGGGCAAAAATCCGAGCTCTTCTCCTGCCTCCACCGCCGGCCGGGTCAGGATGATCCGGTTGATCTGCTTTTTGGTGAGGGCCGATACGGCCATGGCCATGGCCAGGTAGGTCTTTCCAGTTCCGGCCGGTCCGATGCCGAAAACGATGTCGTATTGGCGCATCGCATCGATGTATGTTTTCTGATTCGGGCTTTTGGGCGTGATCGGGTGTTTTTTGGCGGTGATGTAGACGGTATCCAGAAAAATGTCTTTCAATCGGACCCGGTCATCTTCGCTGAGCACCCGGACGGCGTAGTCCACATCCTGCGGATACACCGGATATCCGCTCTCCAGCAGGCCGTAGAGCTGGCTCAGGATGTTGTCGGCGAGCTGCGCGATGATCGGATCCCCCTGGATGGTCAGCTCTCCGCCCCTTGCATGGATGCTGACTTCCAAGGCGGTGGCGATTCGCTGCAAGTTGCTGTTGTGTTCCCCGAAGAGCTGTCTCGCCAGGTCGTTGTCCGGAAAAGAGCAGCGGCGTTTTTCTTCCCGCGACCCGGCGCCGGGAGGACTGTTTCGAATAGAATCCATAACCGTCTTCATTATCACACCGAATCCGGACAATGCAATCCGGGAGATGGGAGCTGCGCGCTGCGGTTGAGCGGCGCATGAATCTTCACCGCATTTACGGTTGCCGGACCGCCGCCAGACGGCTGGTTTGATTTCGGCGCTGTCGGGGGACCCAAAAACCCCTTGACTCGGTTGAAGGGTCTTTGATACTTTAACTTACTGATACGTTTTAAAAAATTTTTATTCCACGTTCCCAAGGCAACGTTGAAAATGCGCATGAAACGCCGCCTGCCGGTTCAAGCGGCCGATGCGCTTTTTTGTGTTGGAGACCCGATGAATCTGCTGGACGTCTTCATTGTCGGCATCCTGGCCTACTGTCTGATACGCGGTATTTTCCGAGGGTTGATCAAGGAGCTGGCTGCCATTGTCGGTGTGCTTGCCGCATTTTATGCGGCATATACCTATTATCCCCTGATCTCCGGGCTGCTGGACCGTTGGATCGCCGATGACGGATATCGCAATATATCGAGTTTTTTCATTTTGTTCTGCGCGGTCTTCATATCGGTCAGCGTGATGGGGATGGTCATCAAGTACGTGCTCAACATCGTCTTTTTGGGCTGGGTCGACCGGATCTGTGGGGCGGCATTCGGCGTATTGAAGGGGGGGTTGATCGTATCGGTGGTTTTGGTAACGCTGACGGCCTTTTTGCAGAAAGGAACCCCGCTGGTCAGGGATTCGATTCTGGCGCCTCATGTCCTGGTCGTTTCCGAAAAGATGGCCAAGGTCGTTCCGACGGAGATGAAAAGGCAGTTTTTCGAAGGGATCCAAGCCCTGAAAAAAGAATGGAGATAAAACGGCTGCGCCGTTTTATTAGGGCGGCTGCGCCGCCAAAAAAATAGTTCCGTGGGAGGCCGGAGGCTCAAGCGGCTTTCCGCGGGTTTGGGAGAACGCGGTGCCGAAAGATCCATGCAAGACAATCGAGGCGGACAAAGGGGACCTGGAAAGCCTGGTTCGTCTGGTGGCGCGCCTGCGAAGCGAAAACGGCTGCCCCTGGGACCGGAAACAGACCCCCCGCAGTCTGACCGTTTATCTGATCGAAGAGATGTACGAACTGGTGGACGCCATTGAAACCGGTGATGCAGAGGCGGTTTGCGAAGAGCTTGGCGATGTCCTGTTTCAGCTAGTGTTCGTAGCCCGGCTGTATGAGGAGTCCGGGCATTTTCGGATGACCGACGCCATCGGAAAAATTGCAGACAAGATGATCCGCCGTCATCCGCATGTCTTCGGCGACAGCAGCGTGAGCGGCGTCGAGGAGGTTCGACGGCGGTGGGGAGAGATCAAAAAAGCGGAAAAGGCGGATTCCGCCTCTCCTTCCATGATCGACTCGGTGCCGGCGGGGCTGCCGGCGCTGATGCGTGCCTACCGGGTGTCGGAGCGGGCAGCCGGGGCCGGATTCGACTGGGACGATACGGCGGGGGTGTCCGATAAGGTCGAAGAAGAGTGGGAAGAATTCAAAGCGGCTGTGGGGGCGGATTCGAAAGACGCGGAAGCCGTGGAGATGGAAATGGGCGACCTGCTCTTTACCCTGGTCAACGTTGCCCGGTTTGCACGGATCCATCCGGAAAGGGCGCTGGCAAAGGCCACCCGGAAGTTCGAAAGCCGCTTTCGAGACATGGAGGCACAGGCCGAAAAGACCGGCCGAACCCTCGATCAGGTGCCGCGGCCGGAAAAGGAAGCGCTCTGGGAAAAAGCCAAAAACCGGACACCTAGTTCCTGAAAGGTGTAAACGGTTTTCCCGAAGAAAGAACCGACGGATGGGGGAACGGGACCGAGTAGAAAGAGACCGATCCACTCAACTTTCGGGATCCACGAAACGCGAAATGGATAATTTGATGCCCGCATACGAACTCGCCCCCAAGGATACCTAACATCAGCGCTATTCTAAATGTCAGAAAGCTCAATGCAAAATTTGAACTGCAGCAGCCAGTGAAGACAGCCGAACCAAGCGCTGATGCAATGTATCCTAAGGGGCTCAGACAGCGTATACCGCCACCAAATCACCCATTTCGCTCCCCTGAAACCTGACTTGCATGGAAGCCCCACTTTGATCTACCTGAATTTTAACCAGGGATTCCGGCGAAGCCGGAATCCCTAGTCGTCGAAGTCGCCCGACGGACCGCCGCTTGCTTCGATGGTTTTGGCGCGCTCGACGATCTTGTCCGGCGTCCAGTCCGCCGGAGCTTCGATGCGGTCGGCCTTGGGTCCTGGGTCGTAGGAGCCGGCGGCAAGGATCTCCTCTACGGCCAGGGTCGCCGTGTCTTCGGCATTGAATACATTGACCATCATGCTGTAGGCGAAATCTTCGACCCGCTTTGCCATTCGATCCCGCACCGCTTGGGGCTGACCAAGGAGCTTGTTTTCAAAAGGCAGGTTCAGTTTTTTGTAATTGCCCCCTTTGATCTCCTTGCTCCGGGCGTAGGACACCATCTCGTCCCACATTTCTTCGGTGACACCTTCTCCTTCCACCTTGATGAAGTTTCCCTCGGCGTCGAGCTTGGCGTTTCCGTAGTCATTGACTTGCAGGCCCCAGGAGATCATCTGGAGCGCCGTGGCGACGTTGGCCTTGGTGGTGCGGGTCTGCTCGGCGATGGCCCGAAGCCGCTCGGAGCTGTTGCCCGATGTACCATGCTGGGCGCCGGAGACCTTGTAGGGCGACAGGGCCTCGTGAATGTCTGCGGTCAGCTTCACCTGGATTCCCTGGTCGCTTTCCTCGATGCCGTGGGTGGTGCCGTTGTTCAGGGCGATCCAGTCCGGGAAAATATCGTGGGCATTGAGCCCCTGAATCAGAAACAGGGCCTCGGATGCGGTGGAAAGACCTGATTTTCCTTTAATCTCTCCCACCTCGGTTTCAAGGCCGGCCCATTTGGGAATACAGGGATTGAGTTCGATGCTGGCCAGAAGATTTTGATCGTCGGGCAGATGCGACGCGTCGATGGCAATGGAAGTCAATCCGGCATCGAACACGGTCGGAATTTCGACCCTTGCCGCTGCCACGTCCTCTGTTTTTTTGATGCCGTAGTGATCCGCATGGACGGCAACCGGAACGGTGATGCCCAGCTCATTGCAGCAGCTGTCAACGATCCGGGCGATGTTCCAGTAGTTGACCGCGCAGTAGGCGCTGGCGCCGCCTTCCGAGCGGGCGATTTCGATGATGAGGGCGGACTTGGCACGCTGGGCCGCCTTCAGGACCCCCCGGATCACGAGGCTGTTGCGTCCGTTGGCGGCCATGGCAATGGCCTTGCCTTTCTTGAGCATGGCCCGGTCGATGTATTTGCCGCTGACAATCAGGGCTTTTGAATGCGGGAAAAGCCGGGTCACGTTCGGAGGACGTCCGATTTCGATTGCTTTTTGAAACGCTTTTGGATCGACGCCGTTGCTTGTCATGAATTTTCCCCCCGATGTCTGTGCATGGTGATGTCGTCGGTAAAGCGGATGCCGCCGTTTTGATCGATATGCCTCAAAAATCCTTTACCCCGACTCTCCGGATTGTAGAGATGGCTTTTATTGAATTCTAACTGATTCCTTCGCCGATAGTCAAGCTTTGCCGGGGCTTTGGCAAGGGAAAAGGTTTTGCCCCGAGACCGGAAAATGTTGTATAGAAAATCTTTGTAAAATCGCTGCCGCAATTTTATAAAGATTCCGCGGTGCGAGAAACGCAACAAGAAGATGAATCCGGCAACCCTCGTCACTGCCGCAGAGGCACGCATCTTTTGCAAGGCCCGGCGGAAAACAAAGGGACGAGTGAAACAGGAACCGCTATGAAAAAAAAAGCTGCAGCCGGCGGCAGGCGCCGCCGGGGCGCATCCATCATCGGTATTTCCCCGCCGGCACCGGCGACGAAATCGGATCTGGTAAAAAGACTTGTCCTTATTCTGCCATTGCTGTGTCTGCTGGCAGCCTGCGCTCCGAAAAAGCCCGTTTCAACCGAGGCGCCGGTCGAACCGGGGAAGCAGCTTTTGGCTCAGGCCGAAGACCGACTCGCCGCAGGGCAGCCGCAGGAGGCGCTGGCCCTCTACGACCGCTACATCCAGCTCCACCCCGACGGAAAGCTTTTGGCCGAGGCGTTGCTCAATGCCGGAAGGATTCGTCGTCATCTCGGCCGCGAGGAAGCGGCCGAGAGCGATTATCTGCGCCTGGTCAGGGACTTTCCCCAAAGCCCGCAAGCGACAGACGCCCTGCTGGGGCTTGCGGAAATCTTTTACGAGCGTGGAAAATACGGGGAAGTGCTTCAATTTGCCTCGGAGGTGATTCAAAGGCCGATTTCGAGCGCCCAGATTTTCCGGACCTATGCACTGCTGGGAGATACCTACCTTTCCACCGCCGCCGCCAAAGATGCGGTCTATTTCTTCGCCATGGCCGGCCAGCATGCCGACCCGATCCAGTCCGAGCAGATCCGATCCAAGATGAAGCAGGCCGTCCGCCAGCTGGACAGTGCCGCCATTGCCGAGCTGCTGCAGCGTTTGGAAGATCCGCTGCCGGTAGGATATCTTCTTTACCAGCGGGGACTGAACGAAACCGAGGCGGATAATTTCAGCGCTGCCACCGGCGCGCTGGAGCAGTTTCTGGAGCGTTTCCCGGACCACGAATACGCCGAAGTCGCCCGGGCCCTGGTGGAAGAGATCAGAAACAATTATACGTACCATCGAAACGTGCTCGGATGCCTCCTTCCCCTTTCCGGCCCTTACCAACCTTATGGGCGACGCGCACTGAAGGGGATCGAGCTCGCCCTTCATCGCTTCGGCGGCGCCGCCGGCCCGGGTCAGCCGGGCTGGCAGTTGCTCGTCCGGGACACCGGTTCGGACCCGGACAGGGCCGTTGCCGCCGTTCAGGAGTTTTTCGCTGAAAAAGTCGCTGCGGTGATCGGTCCGATTTTCACGGCCGAGGCCGCCGCCGCAGAAGCCCAGGCGCTGGGAATTCCCATCATGGTGCTATCCCAGAAAGAGAACCTGCCGGACATCGGCTCCTTTGTTTTTCGCAATTTCATGACCCCCCAGATGCAGGCGCAGACCCTGGTCTCTCATCTGGTTCGGGACATGGGGCTGCGGCGTTTCGGCGTTTTTTTCCCGGAGGAGACATACGGCTACACCTTTTTAAACGAATTCTGGAAGCAGACAACCGCACTGGGGGGAGAGGTCGTTGCGGCCCAGGCCTATGACGGGGAACAGACCGATTTTTCCGGCGCGATTCGATCCCTGGTCGGTATGGATTATTACAAAGACGGCGTTCCGGCCCGTCCGGGTGCTTCTGAAAGTGCCCCGTGGGGGCCTGAATGCCGGTTTCTGGAAGAAGTGATTTTGGGAGTGGACGACATGCGGGCGCACAAGACAGGGTCGCAACGAGAGGCGCCCAAGTTTGAGGAGCTTGTCGATCCGGTCCCGGTGGCCGACTTCGATGCATTGTTCATCCCCGACTCGGCCCCCAAAATCGGAATGATCGTGCCCCAGCTGGCCTACGACGACGTGACGGATGTGGTGCTGCTCGGCACCAACCTCTGGCATTCGGACCGGCTTCTGGAGTTGGCCGGACAGTACATGCAGGGCGCTCTGGTGCCTGACGGCTATTTTGCAAAGAGCACCAGCGGCCCGGTGATCGAGTTTGCCGGCGCCTATCGCGACGCGCACGGCGAGGAGCCCGGATTCATCGAAGCGATCGCATACGACACGGCAACCATCCTGTTCGACATCGTCGGCCGAAGCCAATCGGAGTTCCGAAGCGGGCTGCGCGACGAGATTCTTACGGTGCAGGGCTATCCCGCGGTCACCGGCCCCACATCCTTTGACCAGAACGGCGAGGCCCGAAAACGGCTTTACCTGCTCGAGGTCAAGGGGAGAAAGTTCAGGGAGGTACGGCCCAAGAACCCTGATTAATAACTCAACGTTCGGGATTCATGATGCCGCGAAATGAATAATTTGCTGCCGGTATACGAACTCGCCCCAAAGGATACCTAACATCAGCGCAGGCCAAAATATCATCGAAATCAATGAGGTGTTTGAAGGGCAGCGGCAATCGAGGACCGCTCAGCGGGCGCTGATGTAAGGTATCCTAAGGCGCTCAGACAGCGTATACCGCCATCAAATCATCCATTTCGCTCCACCGGAGAAGAAGCCCGAAAGTTGAATTAATAACGCGATTCACCCGACTTCGCCTCCGGCTACGCACCGGCAGGCGCAGGTCGTGGCTTTGCAACGAGGTAAGATTGGGAAATAGGGAAACCGGCGGGCAAAAAAATCCCAAGCATCAAATCTCAAACAAATTCCAAATTCCAAGCACCAAATTCCAAACAAGATACCTTAGAAAAGCTTTTGTCCTTGTTTGGATATTGTGATTTGATACTTGGTGCTTGGAATTTGAAAAGTTTCTTCCAGCTATCATTTGCCTTTGACCGAAATTTCACATGAGCCCTGCCGCTGACCGCCGGGGCGATCAGTTTGATCAAATATGAAACTTATGTCGAAGACCCTGACGGTGGAGGGACGCGCTCTGTCGCGTCCGTGTCGCCAGCAATGACCCAATACCGGCCACGACGGAGCGTGGCCCTCCAACCTCCAAAACCCAAGGCGGGGGCAGGTCGGTTATTGTCGCCGGCCTCGGTCGAAGTTTCATACGAGATCTCCAGGACCGAATGAACGTCTCCTACCAAGTATACCGGCTTCTTGCCGGGGGACTTTTTTTCCCCGCCCTTGCACCGCTTTATCTCTATTCAAGGTTGACCGGGAAATTCAGGGAAGGGTTTGCACAGCGGATGGGCCGGTATGCCGACGACGTGAT
>JAIPEL010000017.1 GCA_021737185.1 Desulfobacterales bacterium
TGGTCTTAACCGGCCAGTTTGTCAAAGGTGAAACTTATTCGAAGCCCCTGACGGTGGAGGGACGCGCTCTGTCGCGTCCGTGCTGCCGGTAACGGCCAAATGCCGGCCACGACGGAGCGTGGCCCTCCAACCTCCAAAATCCAAGGCGGGGACAGATCGGTTTTTGCCGCCGGCTTCGGTCGAAGTTTCATACGATCAGGCGCCGCAGCCCTCGGTCCCGTACCGGTGCCGCAGCTTCGGCTTTTCGATCTTGCCGGTGGAGTTTCGCGGCACTTCCCCGAAATGAAACACCCTCGGCCGCATGTAGCGGGGAAGCCGGCTGCAGAAGGCAGCCAGCTCCTCATCGGTCAGCTCGCGTCCGGGCTTGGGGCAGACCACGGCGGCAACGATCTCTCCGAGCCGCTCGTCGGCCACGCCGAACACGGCGGCATCCTGAATGTCGGCATGGCTCATGAGAAAGTGTTCCACCTCCACCGGAAAAATGTTTTCCCCCCCGCTGATGATCACGTCTTTTTTCCGGTCGACCAGCCAGATGAAGCCGTCTTCGTCCATCCGCGCGATGTCTCCGCTCAGCAGCCAGCCATCGACGATCGCTGCCGCCGTGGCCTCCGGATTTTTATAGTATTCCTTCATGACCCCCGGCCCCCGGACGGCGAGTTCGCCGGCGGCGCCGGCGGCCGCGGGAAAACCCCGGTCGTCTAGAATGCGGCACTGCCATCCGTAGCCGGGCCGGCCGATCGCCCCGACCTTGTGGAGGTTTTCCGCGCCCAGGTGGATGCAGCCAGGTCCCGAGGCCTCTGTGAGGCCGTAGTTGGTGTCGTATTCGTGGCCGGGAAACACCCGCTTCCATTTTCGGATCAGGCTGGGCGGCACCGGCTGAGCCCCGATGTGCATCAGGCGCCACTGATCGAGGCGGTAGCGGCCAAGGTCGATCCGGCCGCTTTCAACGGCGATCAGAATATCATGGGCCCAGGGAACCAGAAGCCAGACCACGGTAACCCGCTCCGCCGAAACGGCCTCTAAAATCCACTCCGGCCGCACCCCCCGAAGGATCACCGCCCGGGCTCCGGCCTTCAGGTTTCCGAACCAGTGCATCTTTGCGCCAGTGTGATACAGCGGCGGGATGCACAGAAAATTATCCCCCCTTTGCTGGCCGTGATGCCGGTTTTCCACTTCGCAGGCAAAGCCGAGATTGCCGTGGGTCAGCGCCACCGCCTTGGGGCGGCCGGTGGTGCCGGAAGTAAAGTAAAAGGCCGCCACCGCAGAATCGGGCGGCGCCGGCAGACCGGCCGGAGTGGGGCCGTCCCCGGCGGGAAGGTCCGCAAGAAGACAGGCAAAGTCCGGGCAAAGCCGGGCGGGCCCGGCAAACACGTATCTGTTTACCGTCCGGTCGAGACCGGTCTTGACAGCGGAAATCCGGCCGATGAATTCCTCGCCGAAAATGAGGATCCGGGCTTCTGCAATTTCCGCGCAGCGGCGGATCTCTTCGGCGTCGAAGCGAAAATTGAGCGGAACCGCGATCGATCCGGACCGCAGAATGCCGAAGTACACCGGAAGCCACTCCAGGCAGTTGGTCATCAGCTGCACGACGGCCTGCCCCGAACCGGAAAGCGACCTGGACAAAAACCCGGCCAGCCGGTCTGCCTGAAGCTCGAAATCGGCCCAGGTCAGGGTCCGCCGGGTCCCGGCCGCCGGATCGCGCTCCACCAGCGCGACCTCGCTACGGTAGCGCTCGGCGTTTTTTTTCAGATAATCGGTGACCTTCATCCCATCTCCTGCTGCCCTTGAAATAGACAAAAAATGGCGTTTATCAGACCCGCCGGGAAAGTCAACGGCCGGATGGCGTAAAAAAAAATCCCGCAGTCTCCGACCCGGAAACCGCGGGATTTTATTTTCTTTTATCTTTTTGCGGCCGGCAGGCCGCTTTCTGTAAAGCCGCGCAGCGGATTTACTCTTTGTCCTTGACCTCTTCGTAGTCGGCGTCGACCACGTCCTCGTCGGCCGCGCCGCCTTGCTCGCCGGCATCGCCCGCCCCCGGTCCGGCCTGCTGGCCGGCTTCAGAGGCCGACGCTTTCTGGTATATCGCTTCGGCCAGCTTGTGGGAGGCCTGGGTCAGCTCTTCTGTGCGCTTCTGGATTTCGTCGGCATCGCTGCCTTCCATCGCCTTTTTCAGCTTCTCCACGGCATCGTCGACCTTGCCCTTGGTCTCGGCATCGACCTTGTCTCCCATCTCCTTGAGGGACTTTTCCGTGGAGTAGATCAGCGAATCGGCCTGGTTCCGGGCCTCGACCAGTTTCTTCTTTTTCTTGTCCTCGTCTGCATGCATCTCGGCATCCTTGACCAGGCGGTCGATTTCCTCCTCGGAGAGACCCGAAGAGGCCGTGATCTGGATCGACTGCTCCTTGCCCGTGGCCAGGTCCTTGGCCGACACGTTCACGATGCCGTTGGCGTCGATGTCGAAGGTGACCTCGATCTGGGGAACGCCCCGGGGGGCGGGGGGTATGCCCACCAGTTCGAACCGGCCCAGGGTCTTGTTGCCGCCGGCCATCTCCCGCTCGCCCTGGAGCACGTGGATCGAAACCGCCGGCTGATTGTCCGCGGCCGTTGAAAACACCTGGCTTTTCTTCGTCGGGATGGTGGTGTTCTTTTCGATCAGTTTGGTCATGACCCCGCCCAGGGTCTCGATGCCCAGCGAAAGCGGGGTGACGTCGAGCAGCAGCACGTCCTTGACGTCGCCCTGGAGCACGCCGCCCTGAATGGCCGCACCGATGGCCACCACCTCGTCGGGATTGACCCCCTTGTGGGGCTCTTTTTCGAAGAGCTTCTTGACCCGCTCCTGAACCGCCGGCATCCGGGTCATGCCGCCCACCAGGATCACCTCGTCGATGTCTCCGGCAGACAGCCCGGCGTCTTTCAAGGCGGTCCGGCAGGGCCCTTCGACCTTGTCGAGCAGGTCGGAGACCAGCGCTTCGAGCTTGGCCCGGCCGATCCGGATGTTCAGGTGCTTCGGACCGCTGGAGTCGGCCGTGATGAACGGCAGGTTCACGTCAGTCTCCATCGAGCCGGAAAGCTCCATCTTGGCCTTTTCCGAGGCCTCCTTGAGCCGCTGCAAGGCCATCTTGTCCTTTCGCAAATCGATGCCCTGGTCTTTTTTGAACTCGTCTGCCAGGTAGTCGACGATCCGCAGGTCGAAGTCTTCGCCGCCCAGGTGGGTGTCTCCGTTGGTGGCCTTCACCTCGAAGACCCCTTCGCCGATCTCCAGGATCGAGATGTCGAAGGTGCCCCCGCCCAGGTCGAAGACGGCGATCTTCTCGTCGGACTTCTTGTCCATGCCGTAGGCCAGGGAAGCCGCCGTGGGCTCGTTGATGATCCGCTGGACGTTGAGTCCGGCAATCTTGCCCGCGTCCTTGGTGGCCTGGCGCTGGCTGTCGTTGAAGTAGGCCGGCACCGTGATCACCGCGTCGGTGACCTTCTCGCCCAGGTAGTCCTCGGCGTATTTCTTGATGTGCGCCAGGATGAACGAGGAAATCTCCGCCGGGCTGTAGCGCTTGTCCTTGAGCACGATCCGAACGTCGCCGTTGTCCGCTTTTTCCAGACTGTAGGGAAGGATGGCGATGTCGTTCTGGACTTCTTTGGAATCGAATTTTCGGCCGATCAGCCTTTTTACGGCAAAAACGGTGTTGTTGGGATTGGTGATCGCCTGCCGCTTGGCAATCTGGCCGACCAAACGCTCCCCGCTCTCGTTGACGGCAACGATCGAGGGTGTGGTCCGTCCTCCTTCGGCATTGGTAATGACCTTGGCGTCACCCCCCTCCATGACCGCAACGCAGGAGTTGGTGGTCCCGAGGTCGATTCCGATAATTTTTCCCATTTGTACTCCTCCTTCACCATGAGCTATGAAACTTGCCGATTGTTAGAATTTCGAAAACATCTTTCAGCCGGCTTCGCCGGCACTGGTCTCGTCTGCGGTTTTCGGTGCGGAAACGATCACCATCGCGGGCCTCAGAAGACGGTCCTGCATCGTGTAGCCCTTCTGCATCTCAGAGATCACGGTGTTTTCAGGAACGTTGTCCCTTGGCTCCTGCATCATCGCCTGATGGTAGGCCGGATCGAACGGTTCGTTGAGGCTTTGGATCGGCTTTACGCCGAATTTGTCCAGGACCCGGAGAATCTCCCGAAGGGTGAGTTCGACGCCCTCTTTCAGTCCCTCTTCTACCGAAGCGGGGTTTTCGGCCGATAGCAGGGCGCGCTCGAGATTGTCGACGACAGGCAAAAGCTCTCTTGCCAGCTTTTCATTGGCAAATTTTTTGTAGTCTTGCATTTCCCGGGCGGACCGCTTTCGGAAGTTGTCAAACTCGGCGGCCAGCCGCACGTACCGGTCGTAGTTTATCCTTGCTTCTTCTTCGGCGGCGGCCAACCGCTCTTGGAGGTCGACGCTTTCGGCAGCCTCCTTGTCGGGCTCGTTTTCTGCAGTTTCTGCGCCTTCGCTGCGCCCCGGCGCTGGCTGTGCCTCCTGCCGGTCCTGCTCCTGCTCGGCTGCTTTTTCCGTCTGTTCCTCGGAATCGATATCGATCTTTTTTCCTTTCACCATCCTCGAGCACTCTCTTGATGCGGGTTCACGTCTCGGTGCGGCCAAAACTTTGACTGGAAGGTAAGACGATTTCAGAGCATGTCAAGAATGGGACGGCCCACTTCGGCAAAGAGGCCGCAAAGGAACTCACGATGCAGCATAACAATAAAATTCGGGGGGTTAGGTTGTGCACCCTCCATCGAATTCATCCCTCCACCGTCGCTTGCAAAAGGGGCCGGGATCGAACCGCGACACGGGCTGCATCACTTATCGCTGCTTCCTTCCGGACCTGACGAGGTTCGTGACCGCCTGTTGCGCGGCGGCCGGCCGATGCTCGCCACGGCTTCGGGCGCCGAACCCTTGGGAGGGAATTCAGCCCCGCTATAGCGGATTTCGGGTACAGGGCACCGCTAGCTCCCCGCCTAGCACAACCCGGCTTGATAGTAAGGACTTTGAAAACTTTTTCAAGAAAAAATCGGCCGCCTGCTCTTCCCGCTCGCATATTGAATCTCCCTGCGGCCCCGCCAAAGCGGGATTTCCGCTTCGCTCCAACAAGCAACAGGGAATTATCAAGTTGAAGATTCTCGGGCGCGTCCCGCGCTCTGCCGTGTTGACTTTTTCCAGACCCTGGCCTACATTCGCCCCGTCCGGCCCGGGTTTTGTCTCGCGGAGACAATCGGAGCGACGCGTGGCCGGCAGTCAACAACTGACCATTTCAGGAGCGAACACAGGTATTCTCATGGGTAAAATCTTGCCGATCCTGGCACTTCTTTGCACGAGCCTTCTGACCACAGGATGCCCCCTTTTGATCGCCGGGGCCGGCGCCGGCGCTGCGGCCTATACCTACGTGGAAGGCGACATAGCCCGCACCTACCAGGCCCCGTTTGATAAGGCGTTTGCCGCCGCCAAAGAGACCCTGACGGAATTGAAAATGAGCATCGTCGAAGAACCTGTCGGCGACGCCATAGAGTCGGTCATCAAAGCAGAACGCTCCGACGGAACGCCGGTGACGATCACCCTTGCCATGGTGGCCCCGAACATCACTGAAATCAAGGTTCGGTCCGGCGTCGTAGGGTATTGGCAACAAAAGGTTTCCAAAATCGTCCATGCCAACATCGCCCAGCGGCTGCAATAGTCCCGCCTTTGTATCGGCGATTCGCCGGACCGTGCAGGCCCGTCGTCTCATCACCCCCGGAGAATCGGTTCTGGTGGCCGCATCCGGAGGCCCGGATTCCACGGCGATGCTCTATGCGCTGCGGCAGATCGCCCGCACCAGCCCGATTCCCCTGGCTGTCGCCCACTTCCACCACGGGCTGCGGGGCGCGGAAGCCGACCGAGATGCGGAGTTCGTCGCCGGCCAGGCCGCCGAACTCGGCCTGCCTTTTTTCATCGAACGGGGCGACGTCGAGGGGTATCGCCGCGACGAACGGCTTTCGACCGAAGAGGCGGCCCGAAGGCTTCGCTACGACTTTCTTCACCGGACGGCTGACGCAAATCGATTTTCCAAGATCGCCGTGGGCCACCACGCAGACGACAACGCGGAATCCGTGCTTCTGTTCGTGCTGAGGGGAAGCGGTCGGCGGGGAATTTCCGGAATCCCCCCCAAGAGGGGGCGGCTGGTCCGGCCCCTGATCGACTGCCGCAGAGATGAGATCCGCCGCTATCTAGAGGAAGAACACATCGCCTTCGTGCTCGACTCCTCCAACACCGACAACGCCTTCGTCCGCAACCGGCTCCGAAACGAGCTTGTTCCGAAATTGGCCGCCGACTACAATCCGAACCTCATCGAGACCCTCTGCCGGCTATCGGCAGTGGCCCGGGCCGAGGACGACTGGATGGAGACCCTGGCCGAGCCCCTTTTTGCCGGAGCCTTGCTCCGGCGGGAGGCGAACCGGATCCTGCTGTCGGTGCCGGCGCTTTCCGCTCTGCCGAATGCCGCCTGCCGCCGGGTCCTTCGGCAGGCGATTTCATCCCTGAAGGGCGACCTGCGCAGAATCGGCTTTCGCCATATCGAGGCGGTCCGCCGGCTGGCCGAAGAAAAGGGCGGCTGCGCAGCGCTTCACCTGCCCCGGAGCATCAGGGCCTATCGGGCCTACGAGCAGCTGGAGATCTGCCTTGCCCCGGAAAACGGCGGCTGCGCCGCCCGCGGCGGCGAACCGGAGCCGGCAACGTTCCGCTACCGGCTTTACGAACCCGGCGAGGTCCATTTGGTCGAAGCCGGATTTTGCCTGCGGCTGACGGCGTGCGGCCCGGTCGACGCCGAACGGATTCGACGTTCTGGACAGCGGACCGCCTTTTTTGATATGGGAAAAATCTATTTTCCGATCACTGTTCGGAATCCCAGGCCGGGCGACCGGTTCCGCCCCCTCGGGATGACCGGTACTCAAAAGCTGCAGGACTTTTTCACCGACCGGAAAGTCCCCCGGCGGTCCAGATGGACGTGCCCGCTGGTGATCAGCGGCGGCAAGATCGCATGGGTGGCCGGCCATCGCATCTCCGAGGATTTCAAGGTGGAGCCTGCAAGCCGCCGGCTCCTTTTGGCCGAGCTGCTTGCCGATCCGATGTGAGTGATTACCTATTATGCTGAACTTCGCGATTCGAATTCGGCCCGGGCCGCGCAGGAAAACCGCCCGGAACACCGGCCCGCCGTCGGGCCGGAAAGGATTTATAGGGATTGTCATATTTCCGTTCCGTTTGAGAGAGCTTGATATGCATTGGCGTCCCGCGAACTCTCAAGGTCATAGATCGGCTGCTTGACAATCCCTATACGTAAAATAAAAACCACATAGAGCGCTTGGGGTGCGGCTTATAGAGCGGAATCGATGCGCTCAATCAAGCGGCAACCTTTGATATCGGAACGTTATTTTGACAAGCGCTCTAACGCTCCCGAACTTCGTCGATCTGTTCTGGGACATCAGGAGGAATGCATCTTTGAACCCCTTTTATAAGAACCTCGCCCTCTGGATCGTCATCACGATGATGATGGTCATGCTCTACAACCTGTTCAACCAGCAGCAGATGTCCGAGACCAGCATCAGCTACACGGAATTTCTCGCCATGGTTTCCGAAGAGCGGGTTCAAAAGGTGCTGATCCAGGGCCAGGAGCTGACGGTAACCGACCTCAACCAGAACCGCTTCAAAGTATACGCCCCCCAGGATGCCGACCTGATCAACACGCTTCGTGACAAGGGGGTGGTGATCAGCGCCAAACCGCCTTCCGAATCTCCCTGGTACATGTCGGTGCTGGTTTCCTGGTTTCCGATGATCATCCTCATCGCGGTCTGGATTTTTTTCATGCGACAGATGCAGTCCGGCGGAGGAAAGGCCCTTTCCTTTGGAAAGAGCAAGGCCCGGCTCATGTCGGACCAAGGCAGCCGGGTGACCTTCGAGGATGTGGCCGGCATCGACGAGGCGAAAGAAGAACTCAGTGAAATCGTCGATTTTCTGAGAAATCCGAAGAAATTTACCCGGCTCGGCGGCAGGATCCCCAAAGGGGTGCTCCTGATGGGGCCGCCGGGCACTGGCAAGACCTTGCTGGCGCGGGCCATTGCCGGCGAGGCCGGCGTGCCGTTTTTCAGCATCAGCGGATCGGATTTCGTGGAGATGTTCGTGGGGGTCGGCGCATCCCGGGTCCGGGACCTCTTCGTGCAGGGAAAGAAGAACGCACCGTGCATCATTTTCATCGATGAAATCGACGCCGTCGGCCGCCATCGCGGGGCCGGCCTGGGCGGCGGCCACGACGAGCGGGAGCAGACCCTGAACCAGCTCCTGGTGGAGATGGACGGATTCGAGTCCAACGAGGGAGTGATTCTGATTTCCGCCACCAACCGGCCCGATGTTCTGGATCCCGCCCTGCTTCGCCCCGGCCGCTTCGACCGGCAGGTGGTCGTCTCCATGCCCGATATCCGGGGCCGGGAGAAGATCCTCCGGGTTCACATGAAAAAGACCCCCATCGGCCCGGACGTCGATCCGAACATCCTGGCCCGGGGAACGCCCGGCTTTTCAGGGGCGGACCTGGAAAACCTGGTCAACGAAGCCGCCCTGATCGCCGCCAAAAGAAACAAG
This sequence comes from Desulfobacterales bacterium, assembly GCA_021737185.1. Taxonomy (GTDB): domain Bacteria; phylum Desulfobacterota; class Desulfobacteria; order Desulfobacterales; family CAFBRK01; genus JAIPEL01. Next base: position 8,636 of record JAIPEL010000017.1, read on the forward strand.
GAAAACCTCGAGATGACGGATTTCGAGGACGCCAAGGACAAGGTGTACCTGGGCCTGGAGCGAAAATCCAAGGTCTTGTCCGAGGAAGACAAGAAGACCACCGCATATCACGAGGCCGGCCATGCCATGGTGGCCCGCTTTTTGCCCGGCACCGACGCCGTCAACAAGATCACCATCATCCCCCGGGGACGCGCGGCCGGGGTGACATGGTTCCTTCCTGAAGAGCGCGACTTCAAGTACAAGGACCAGCTCGAAAGCGAGCTTTCGGTGGCATTCGGCGGACGCGCGGCAGAAGAAATCATCTTTGGCCGCATCAGCACCGGCGCGGCCAACGACATCAAGCAAGCCACGGACCTCGCCCAGAAGATGATCCGCTCCTGGGGAATGAGCGACGTACTCGGTCCGCTCTCCTATGAAGTCGGAGAAGAACAGATCTTTCTGGGAAGGGAAATCTCCCAGCACCGGGATTATTCGGAAAGCACCGCCCAGCAGATCGATTCGGAAGTCCATCGACTGATCGAATCCGCCTATAACCGGGCAAAGAAGATCCTCACCGACAACATGGATATTTTGCACAAGCTGTCGGAGATGCTCGTCGAAAGAGAGACGGTCCTGGGCTACGAACTCGACGACCTCATTCACGAGCTGAGGCCGGGCATCGTGCTTCCCACCAAACGGGCCCAGAAACCTGGAAAGGGGCCCGGAGAGCCGCCCAGGGCCGAGGGGGAGCGGCCGGAAGAAGAAACCCCGGAGAAGCCGGATCTCGACTCGGACGAACCGGACGAACCGGACGAAGAATCCCGAAAATCGGACGATGAGCCGAGCTGATCGAAACCAGCCGCCCCCCTGCTCCGTGATGCCTCGCCCCGCCTTTACCCTGTCGGCCGGAGCGCACCGCATCGAGCTGGGCGAAACGACCCGGATCATGGGGATCGTCAACGTGACCCCGGACTCGTTTTCCGACGGCGGACGGTTTTTCTCCGCCGACGATGCCGTGGCCCAGGCGATGCGGCTGGTCCGGGAGGGCGCGGACATCATCGATGTCGGCGGGGAGTCGACCCGCCCGTTTTCCGATTTCGTCAGCGAAGAAGAAGAAACCCGGCGGGTAGTGCCGGTCATTCGCGCCCTGGCAGAGCGGATCGATGTACCCATTTCCATCGACACGAACAAGGCCGGAGTCGCCCGCGCCGCCATCGAGGCGGGCGCCACGATTCTCAACGACGTCGGCGCGCTGCGTCTGGATCCATTGATGGCGGAGGTGGCGGCGGAATTCCGCGTTCCGGTCATCGTCATGCACATGCTCGGCACCCCCAAGACAATGCAAAAGGCGCCGGTCTACGAGGATCTGTTCGGCGAAATCCATGATTTTCTGGCAGAAGCCGTCGGCCGTGCCCTGGATGCGGGCGTTTCCCGATCACAGATCGTGATCGACCCGGGCATCGGCTTCGGAAAAACCGTCACCCACAATCTGATGCTGCTCGGCGATCTGAGCAAACTGCGCGAACTTGAAGCCCCGATTCTGATCGGCCCCTCCCGAAAGGCGTTTATCCGGAAGCTGCTCAAACCACCCGACCAGACCGACATCTCCACGGACCTGCCGATCGTGGAGACCGGCACCCAGGCGGCCGTTGCGGCCGCCGTTCTGGCCGGCGCCCACATCCTCCGGGTGCACGACGTCGCCCAAACGGCTGCCACTGTCCGCATCGTCGATGCGGTCCGAAATGCGCTGGAATCGGAACAAGATAAAATTCGAATCTCGAATCTCGAATCTCGAAACAAATTCGAATGAAGGATTAATCTGTATGCTTCTCGTGATCGACGTAGGAAACACCAATACGGTCATCGGCATTTACGAAGGACGCCGCCTTCTGATGGACTGGCGCATTCGGACCGAACGAAACACCACCGAGGACGAGTTCCGGGTCCTGGCGGCCGGTCTGTTCGCCGCAGGCGATATCGACCTTTCCGGAGTGAAAAAAACGGCTGTCTCCTGTGTGGTGCCCCCGATGCGGCCGATTCTGGAGGCTTTCTGCCGAAAATACCTGGGCCATTCTCCCTTGTGGGTGGACCCGCGCCGCTTCGACCTGATGCCGATCCGCTACAACAATCCCGCCGAGGTGGGGGCGGACCGAATCGTCAACGCCATCGGCGCCTATCATCGACACCGAAAAGGCCTGGTGGTCATCGATTTCGGCACCGCCACCACCTTCGACGCCATTTCCGAAAAAGGAGAGTACTTGGGAGGGGCCATCAGCCCGGGCATCATGATCTCGGCCGAGGCCCTGTTTCAGAAGGCGTCCAAGCTGCCCCGGGTGGAAATCTTCTCTCCACCGGAGCATGCCATCGGCAAGGACACGACAGAAAGCATACAGGCGGGGATCATTTTCGGCTATGCGGGATTGGTGGACGGCATGGCCCGGAGAATGGCCGGCGAGATGTCTCCCGTACCGAAGATCATCGCCACCGGCGGGCTCGCCCCCCTGATGGCCGAGGTGTGTGAAACCATCGAAGAAATCGATCTTTCCCTGACCCTGGAAGGACTTCGGATTATCTCCGAGCTTTCCTGAAAGCGCTTCGCACTTCCAGGAAAGCAAAAAAAAACAAAAAGATGGAAAAAGGGTGGGCAATTCCATCGGACAACGCATCGACAATCAGGGCAAGTCGATTGGTCCTCGGAGGCCGCATAGTGAAAAGGGCGGCACAGCCGCCCTTCTTGAAATAAAATCGTGCAGCGATTTTATTTCATGCCCATCTCGGCCTCGAGGCGTGCGATCTGCCGCCGGAGTTCTTCTTTTTCTTCCGGACTCAGGGTCTCATCGTTGAGCCGCCGGCGCAGTCCGACCAGGGTCATCTCCTCGCGGTATTCTCGGCAGGTGTAGCGCATGGGGTTCGGGGTGCTGGGTTCAGAGGTTCTGGGTTCAGAGGTTCGGGGTTCGGGGTTCGGGGTTCAGAGGTTCGGGGTTCTGGGTTCAGAGGTTCAGAGGTTCAGAGGTTCGGGGTTCAGGGTTCGGAAGGCTATAGAATAATGGATGTTTTTTAAACCCCTGAACCTTGACAGCTTCGTAAAAAGTCCTGCTGTTTAACCTGCTGAAATTTCGGGCAAAATATTTTATTTTCTCTTGACATTTTCTTCTCCATCTGGCAATATTTCCTGTAAAATCGATATATTGTCACGGAGAAAATATGCTTAAGGTCAAAGAAAGAAATCAGCAACATTTATTCGATCCTTGGCAGTTTTTAAGCCCGAAACGTCGCCAAATGCTCGATCAGGACTGGCCCGGGTTTTTTCGCCGGCACATACTCGAATCGTTGCCGGTCGACAAACTCGCTCTTCTTTTCCCGGAGAAAATGGGCCGTCCTACCAAAGAACTGTATACTGTTTTAGGGGCTCTTGCCCTTCAGCAATACCATGATCTCACAGACCAGGAGACAAGCAAGGAGCTTTCCTACGATATCCAATGGCACTACGCCCTGGATCTGGCCGAAGAAAGCGACGATGCCAAGTACATCTGCCCCAAGACCTTATGGAGCATGCGCGTGTTTGCCACCGAACTCGGTCTTGAAAACGACGTGTTCGATATCACAGCAAAGAAGCTGGCCGAGCTTTTCGATGTCGACACAAGCAAACAGCGTATCGACTCGGTTCACATCCGCTCCAACATGGCCCGGCTCGGGCGGGTTGGCATTTTCGTCAAAAGCATCGACCGGTTTTTAGTCAATCTAAAGCGCCAGCATCGGTCTCTGTGGGACCGGATTGATCCGGAAATCATCCAGCGCTACCAGGGCGAAAAAGCCAGACAGTGCTTTGCCGCAGTCAAGCCTTCCGAGTCAAAAAGGGTGTTGTCCGACGTGGCCTCTGATCTGTACCGACTGGTGATCCAATTTGAAGGCAAGCTGCAAGTGGCGGACATGCACAGCTACAAGCTGCTTTGCCGGATTGTCAAAGAACAATGCGACGTTCACCCAGACGGCACTGTTACAGTCAAAAAGCCCAAACAGATCCCTTCCGATTCGCTTCAAAACCCCTCTGATCCCGATGCTACCTACAGCCGCCACAAGGGCCAGGGCTATCAGGTGCAGGTCATGGAGACTTACACCGAGCACGAAGAGGATCAAAAAGATGCCAGCGAGCTGAACCTGATCACCCACGTCAAAGTCGAAAAAGCCTGCCAAAGCGACGCCAAAGCGCTGGTGCCGGCCGTCGAAGAAACCCAGGAAAAGGACTTGGCTCCTGAAACGCTTCAGGCCGACGCCCTATACGGCAGCGATGAAAACACTCGAAATGCCGAGCAACTCGGCGTAGAGGTGGTCAGCCCGGCCATGGGAGCGGAAAAGCAAAGTGAAACCAAGCTCAGCGACTTTTGCTTCCGCTCCGACGGCCACGTGAAAACCTGCCCTGCCGGCCATGAACCCGTTATCCGCAAAAAGAAAAACGGGCGATACAGCCAGGGCTTTGAACTCGAAACCTGCCAAAGCTGCCCCCGCCTGGAAAGCTGTCCGGTGAAAAAGGGAAAAGCGCACTGCTTCCTTCGGTACGAAGGAAAACCGATGCGTATCGCCAAACGTCGTCAATACGAAAACAGCGATGAGTTCAAAGATCGCTACAGGTGGCGGGCCGGCGTGGAAGCCACCATGAGCCAATATGACCGGCTGACCGGAGTCAAGCGGTTAAGGGTCCGAGGCTTTAAAACCGTAAGCTTCGCTGCGGTAATGAAAGCGGTTGCCGTCAACATCGCCCGGGCAGTTGCGGTGCAAAGGGCCCGGGCAGGGGCTCCAGCTCCGGAATCCGGTCCTTCTGGCGCTGCCACACGAGTTTATCGAACTGTCAAAGAGCTATTTTGCGGGATTTTTGTTTCTTTATCCCGATGGAGCAGCATAAAACCAGCATTAAGGGCATATACTCATTACATGTCTTGAATGCGGATCCGACTTTTTACCAGCGTGTCAACCTTGATGGTTTCGTAAAAAGTCCGAAATTCTCTTTTTTCGTCATTCCCGCGAAAGCGGGAATCCAGTGATTTCGATAAGTTCTGGATTCCGGGTCAAGCCCGGAATGACGCTTCGGGCACTTTTTACGATTTCATCAACCTTGAACCTTCCAACCTCTGAACCTCTGAACCTTCCAACCTCTGAACCTTCCAACCACTGAACCTCTGAACCCTGAACCCTGGAACCTTTGAACCCTCACGCTCTTCCCGTCTTGAGCATCGCTTCTCTGAACACCCGGTAAAACGCGACGTTTTCGGCCACCCCCCGCTTGAGAATGGTGGCAAAGTCGCCGACATTCTTTCGGTTGACGATCATGTTGACGCTTTTGTGAAAGGCGGCCATGTGATCGTTGGTGCGAAACCGGTCGCTGACCAGAACGAGGAAGATGTCCCTTCGGGTGTCCATGGCCAGGCGCTCCAAAAAGCGCAGGACGTTGTTTTCATCCGGATCCTCGGTGCCGAACTTCTCGTCCAGGACAATGACGTCGAACACGTGAAACCGCATCTGCTTGAGCGCGTCGATGGGGGTTTTCGGCTCCCGGATCTGGTAGCCGAGGTTTTGCATAGCGGATCGGATCTGGGCCCGCAGATCGGGTTCGCTCTCGCACAGAAGAGCGGTTTCGGCCCCTTCCTCCAAAAAGTCAAAGGGCTTGTCATCCGCGTCGTAGGCGCCGGCACTGACCGCTTCGGTCAGCGCATCCCCGTCCTGCTTCGCCCCCCCTGCGGATCCTTTCCCCGGCGGTCCCCCGGTATTGACGGTGATCTTATGCTTGCACTTGGGACAGCCCAGGGAAAACGAATGGCCCTTGGGAACCTTCTCGTCGGGAATTTTAAACTTCGCGTCGCAATTGTCGCAGACAACATCCATCTTTCGGCTCCTATTTCTTTTTTCCGTAGCCTCGGTCGATTTCCAGTCCCTCGATATCGGTGGTCTTTTCTCCCCGGGAGCTTTTGACGGTGTCGATCCCCCGTCCCACGACCCCCTTGGAGGTGGCGTAGGCGACGGCGGTTTCCTCGCTGATGACCCCCTTTTTGTACAGGCCGATGATGTACTGATCAAACGTGGTCCATCCGTAGGTGCTGCTTGCCTCGATGATTTCGTAGAAGGTCTTTCCTTCGGACTCTCCGTGCAGGATCGCATCCTTGACCCGGAGGTTGCTGCCCATGATCTCGAAGGCCGCCACCCGTCCTCCCCCCTCCTTAGGCAGGAGGCGCTGGCAGATGATCCAGCGGACCGTTTCTGCAAGACGGATCCGGATCTGGTTCTCCTCTTCGATGGAGAACATGCCCAGGATCCGGTTGATGGTCTGGCCGGCGTCGACCGTATGCAGGGTGGTCATGACCACGTGGCCGGTTTCTGCGGCCGAAAGACCGATCTCCACGGTCTCCCGGTCCCGCATTTCGCCGACGAGAATCACTTTCGGCGCCTGACGCAGTGCGGCCCGCAGGCCGCTGGCAAAGGTGTCGAAGTCGCTTCCCATCTCCCGCTGATTGAAGGTGGCCTGTTTGTGCGGGTGCTCAAACTCCACCGGGTCTTCCAGGGTGACCACGTGCACCGATTTGTTCTCGTTGATTTCGTTGAGCACTGCGGCAAGGGAGGTGGATTTGCCGCTTCCGGTGGCCCCGGTCACCACCACGATCCCGTTTTTTTCCTTGGCAATCTGGTAAAAGGGCTTGGGCAGGCCCATCTCTTCGATGGTCGGAATCTTGGTCTCCAGCTTTCTAAGGACCGAGGAATAGTTGTTGCGCTGGGAGAAGATGTTCACCCGGAACCGGGCCTTTCCGGGAAGTTCGTAGGAAAGATCGCAGGACCCTTCGGCCAGAAGGGTTTCACTCAGGCGCCGATCCTGGTTGACCAGATTCAGCGCGAAGATTTCCGTCTGAAAGGGCGTCAACTCCTCAAAGGGCGGATCGGTATCCACCCGGACCAGCTCTCCTGAAGTCTCCACCTGGAACGGCTTTCCCGCGGTGATGTTCAGGTCCGATACGTTGCCGTATGCGTCGAGCATCCGGGTGAGGATATAGTCGATTTCCTGCTTGCGCATTACAGCCTCCTTAACCACCTCCTCAACTTTAGGGAGTCATGATTCCGCGAAATGGATAATTTGATGCCGGTATACGAACTCGCTCCAAAGGATCCCTAACATCAGCGCCGGCCAAAATATCATCAAAAACAATGAAATGTTTGAATGGCAGCAGCAATCAAGGATCGCACAGCGGGCGCTGATGTAAGGTATCCTAAGGCGCTCAGACAGCGTATACCACCATCAAATCACCCATTTCGCTCCACTGCAGGGATGTTATTCCGAAATGACAACCCGACCAAGGAGTCGGCCAGGGCAGCGGGAGATTTCCCTGAAACTTTTCTTTTTACCCCCTTCTTTTGCACTTTTTTACCCGGCGGCGCAGCCGCCTCCAATCAATTCGCGAAGCGAATTTATCACGCTTCTGTAAAATCCGTGGGAGGACTCTTGAGCAACGGCCGGAACCGCGCCTTTTCATTGGCTTTGGCGTATGCGTCGTCCGGGGAGATGATCCGCTTTTCCACCAGATCCATGACGGCGTCGTCGAGAAGCTGCATCCCGTATTTTTTCCCGGTCTGAATGCTGGAAGGGATCTGATAGGTCTTGTTTTCACGGATCAGGTTGCGTACAGCCGGGGTGCAGATCAAGATCTCCAGGGCCGCCACACGCCCCTTTTTGTCGAGCCGCTTGAACAGCGTCTGGGCAAGGATCGCCCGAACGCCGTCGGCCAGGGTGGATCGGATCTGGGCCTGGGCCGAATCCGGAAACACCTCGATGATCCGGTCCACGGTTTTGGCGGCGGAGGTGGTGTGCAGGGTGCCGAACACCAGGTGGCCTGTAGAAGCGGCCTCCACCGCAAGAGATATCGTCTCCAGGTCCCGCATCTCGCCCACGAGAATGATGTCCGGATCTTCCCGAAGGGCGCCGCGCAGGGCGTTGGCAAACGACTTTGTGTGCTGGCCGACCTCTCGGTGGTTCACCACGCAGGTGTGGCTCTTGTGGACGAACTCGATCGGGTCCTCGATGGTGAGGATGTGGTCCTTGCGGGTACGGTTGGCAACGTCGATGATGGCCGCCAATGTGGTCGATTTGCCGCTTCCGGTGGGGCCGGTGACCACCACCAGCCCCCGGGGAAGACCGGCGAGCTTGGATACCACCGGCGGCAGCCCGAGCTGTTCGGCGGTCTGGATCTTGGTCGGGATCTCCCGGAAAACAGCGGCCACACCGTATTTCTGCATGAAAAAATTGGCGCGGTACCGGGCCAGTTCCGGAATTTCGTATCCGAAGTCGACGTCGCCGGTTTCTTCAAACTCCTTGACTTTATGCTCCGGGGCGATTTCGTAAAGCATCGCCTTGAGTTCATCGTTTTCGAGCACCTTGTACTTGACCCGCTCCAGGTCCCCTCGAATCCGGAGAACCGGCTGCTGACCCGAAATCAGATGAAGGTCGGATGCTCCCTGATCGTGCATCAGTTTGAAAAAGGCATCGATTTTGGCCATGGACGACTCCCGGTTTCAGGGGGGGTTCGGCGCTGCTTCCATCAAGCGGCCGTTCAGGTTTTTTTCAGGAGCTGAACTTTGGCGTCGGTCTCGTCCAGCACGCGGGCCTCTTCTGCTCCGACATCGAGCAGCTTCCTATGGGACTCTAGAATGGATCTCAGCTGCACTTCGAGCTGCATCCGCTGACGCTTGAGTTCGGCGATGTCCTCATGGAGCCGGCTCAACCGGTTGTGGGCGCCGTTGAGGATTTTTTCCGCCCTGACCTCGGAATCGGCAATGACCAGCTCTCCGGACTTCTGGGCATTTTTCTTCATCTGCTCGATCACCTTCTGGCTGTTGAGCATGACCCGCTTGAAGGTGTCCTCCCGCCGGTGGAAGCCCAGATTTTCGTGCTCCAGCCGTTCGATGCGATCCCGAAGCTGCTGGTTTTCCGTCTGAAGCTCCTCGAAACTGCGCGCCATCTGCTCCAGGAATTCATCCACCTCCCGTACGTCGAAGCCCCGCAGGCAGGTTCGGAACTTTTGCTGCTGGATATCAAGGGCCGTCAGTCTCATGGCGTCACTCCCGCAAAGGTTAGTGCAACAGCAGGGAACGGGCGATTCCCTGCAAGGTGCCGACAACGAATTTTTGCAGAAAAATGATCGCGAACAATACGATGATCGGAGAGATGTCGATACCGCCGAGATTCACCGGAATCCGCGTCCGGATCTGGTACATTACCGGTTCTGTCAGATTGTATATGAACCGGACGATGGGATTGTAAGGGTCCGGGCTGACCCAGGATAGAACCGCCCTGGCGATGATCACCCACATGTAGATGGTCAGCGCGTAAGAGATGACAAGCGCAAGGGCACTTAAAAACTGTCCAAGAACGAGCATGGCACTCCCTGTAACTTATGGAAAAAATGCAGATATCAGTAAAGAATATTCTCCCTCAGAAGTCAAGCGGTTTCAGGCTTCGCCATTGACACCGGCGCCCGGCAAAGGATACCTTGACCGAACCTTATTTCGCCAAAGGAGGCTTCATTGCAGCTCGAAGAATTGACGGTCGGATTTATCGGCGCCGGCAATATGGCTGAGGCCATCGCCGGCGCACTGATCAGCGCCAATACCGCGCTTGCTTCCAACATCCTGATGGCCGACATCGACGAAGGCCGCCTGAAACCCATGGCCAAAGCCTATGCCGTCAAGACCACCACCGACAACCTGGATGTGTTCGTGCGCTCCAAGGTCGTGGTCCTGGCCGTCAAACCCCAGAAGGTGGCCGAAGTGGTCTCCGCCCTGGCCCAAGGCCCCGGCTACGCGGTGGCCGCCCGGAAGCAGTTCATCTCGATCTGCGCCGGGGTCCGGATCGAAAAACTCGAATCGATGCTCTACCCGCCCCTTTCAGAAGAGGACCGGAAGCGGCTTCCCATCATCCGGGTCATGCCCAACACGCCGGCCCTTGTCCTGGAGGGCATGTCGGCCATGAGCCCGAACCGGAATGCCACCGCAGAAGATCTCGATCTTGCCCGCACCCTGCTCGAGTCAATGGGCCGGGTGCTTTCCTTCGAAGAAACGCTTTTAGACGCCGTGACGGCGATGTCCGGATCGGGGCCCGCCTATCTGTTTTATCTGGCCGAGTCCCTGGAGCGCGCCGGAGAAAAGCTCGGCTTTTCCGGCCCGGAAGCCAGAACGCTCACCCTGCAGACGCTCAAAGGGGCCGTGGCCCTGCTGGAAAAAAGCGGAGACGCCCCCGAAGCGCTTCGCCGGAAAGTGACCTCCCCCGGAGGGACCACCCAGGCGGCCACCGACGTGCTCGACGCAGCAAAGGTCATGGAAACGGTGGTCGAGGCCGTCTGTGCCGCCGCCCGCCGAAGCAAGGAGTTGAGCCGGTAGGGATTCACCGCAGAGGCGCAGAGAACGCAGAGAAAAAAACAAATATGCCATCTCATCCATAGTTTTTTCTCTGCGCACTCCGCGTCTTATGTGAAACTTCGCTCGAAGCCGGGGTTTTTGTAGGGCACGACCTCTGCCTGTCCGGGCGAAGCCGAAGGCGAAGACGGATGTCGTGCCTTCATGAACGGCACGGAGGCCGTTCACTACATCGGCAGAGGCTTCGGGGGAAGTTTCAGTATTGATCAAACTGGCCGCCCCGCCGGTCAGCGGCGGGGCTTATGTGAAACTTCATGTTCCCGATCCGTCATGCCGGACCCTGGATCGAGTCCAGGGCAAGCTTTTTTGATCCGGCATCCAGGCCTTTCTGGATCCCGGTTCTCCGCTTCGCTTCGCCCGGGATGACGGACTGGGAAGTTTCATTTAGGCATTTAAGCTCATTTTAGGCATTTTAGGCATTTCCAATCCCCGCGTCTCTGCGGTAATTTTGTAACGAAAGGATGCCTCCAGGCTCCAAAGATCCATGTTCGCCGAAAGTGTGACATATCCGGCCGCACTGGCCTCGGGCCTGCTGTCTTTTTTTTCCCCCTGCGTGCTGCCGCTGATTCCTGCCTACTTCACCTTCATCACCGGCTACAGCATCGATCAGCTCACCGGCAAAGAAGACGCCTCGCTGCGCCGTCGGGTCATCGGGGCCACGGTCGCCTTTGTCCTGGGATTTTCGGCGGTGTTCATTCTCATGGGGGCGTCGGCTTCGGCCATCGGCGGGCTGATCGGTTCGCACCGGCAGACGATCCGGATCGCGGGCGGGACCGTGATCATCCTGCTGGGGCTCCACATCTCCGGCCTGCTTCGCATCCGGGGCCTGGATGTGGAAAAGCGGATCCATGCCCGGCGGCGTCCGCTGCATCTGGTCGGCACGTTTGTCGTGGGCATGGCGTTCGGCGCGGGCTGGAGCCCCTGCATCGGCCCGCTGCTGGGCAGCATCCTGATCCTTGCCGGCAGCCAGCAGACGGTGGCAGAGGGAATCGCCCTGCTGGGCGTCTATTCAGCCGGATTGGCGCTGCCCTTTTTGCTGCTCTCGGTGTTCATCCACATAGTGCTGAAATTCTTGAAAAGGGCCTCGGCCGTCATGCGCTACGTCAACCCGGCAGCCGGGGTGCTGCTGGTGGTTCTCGGCGTAATGCTCGTCTTTGACATGATTCGGATATGAGCCCTGCGATGAAAACTCCCTGGATCAAGACCAAGTTCACCGTCGTTTTCCTGCTGATGATGGGCGCTTTTTTTCCGTCCCTCCTGCCAACGGGAGCCTGGGCCGCCGGAAGGGTCCATTGGTACGACTACCGGGAAGCCAAGACCCTGGCAAAACAGGAGGGAAAACAGGTGTACCTCTATTTCCGGTCGGATCGGTGCACCTACTGCGCCCAGATGGAAAAAGAAACGCTGAACAGCCCTGAAGTGGCCCGATTTTTGAACCAGAATTTCGTCTCGGCCCGGATCGACTCGGACGAAAACCCGGGGCTTGCGGCCGAATACCGGGTAGTGGGGCTTCCCACCTCGTACTTTTTGAGAACCGACGGCGGAAAAATCGGGGGCCTTCCCGGCTATCAAGCACCCGATCGGTTTCTAGCCTTTCTCCGGTTTCTTCATTCGGAAAGCTATCGGCAGATGAGCTTCGGGGAGTTTTTGAAACAGTAGCGGGCGGAGGGGCTGTATTCGGAGGGGATATATTCGGAGGGCCCCCGGGAGGGTTGAAGGGATTGAATGCCTAAAATGCCTAAAATGAGCTAAAATGCCTAAAATTAAGGAATATCGTCTTTTAAAAAAAGATGGAGCGAAGCGACTCTATCACTTTAGGCATTTTAGGCATTCTAGTCATTTTAGGCATTTTCCTTCAGGAAGGCCTTCGCCTGCGCCGCACCAGCCGCAGTGAGGTAGCGACAAGGACCCACAGGCTCAGCGCCGACAGCAGGAGGGGAACCCAGGTGTGGCCGGAAAACGATGGGTCGGACAGCGCCGCGGAAATTCCGGCCAGGCCGAAAAAAAACACCACCAGCATCAGCCCGATCATCACATAGCACACGGCGTCGGAATCGTACCAGGGGGCGATGATTCTGCGAAAAGAAGGGTTCGGATCGAGGCGCATGGGTTCAAGGGTTCAACGGTTAAAAGGTTTAGGGGTTCTGCGGTTCTGATCCCCGGCGTTTCCTCCTGCCTGCTTATGAGAAACGTCATGTTCCCGGTCCGTCATGCCGGACTTGATCCGGCATCCAGGCCTTTCTGGATCCCGGGTCTCCGCTTCGCTTCGCCCGGGATGACGAAATGGGAATTTTTATTTTTGATCAATCTGAGCGCTCCCGCCGGCCAGCGGTGGAGCTGACTACTGTCTACTGGGTTTAAAAGAAAGTACCATGACAAGACCTCACTGGCAACTTTTTGTCCTGATTTCTTCCGTCGTTCTCATGCTTTCCTGCGCCGGGGCGCCAAAAATGCTTACCTTTGCCGATTCGGACCGACAATTTCCCGCCGGCGCCATCGTCGATACCCGAAGCGGACAGGCCATCGACTTTGAAGCGCTCGTCAATGCCCTGGCCTCGGTGCAGGTGGTCTATGTGGGAGAGCAGCACACCCGGCCCGCCCACCACCGGATCCAGCTGCAAATCCTCGAAGCGATGGCCGGCCTCGATTTGCCGCTGGCAGTCGGCATGGAGATGTTCGATCGGACCTACGATCCGGTGCTGGCCCGATGGTCCGAAGGCGAACTGACCGAAGAGGCCTTCCTCCAGCAAACCCACTGGTACGCCAACTGGCGATACGATTTCGGCCTCTACCGGGATCTGCTCCTCGCGGTCAAGGATCGGCGCCTGCCGCTGTACGGGCTGAACCTTCCGTTTCACCTTCCGGCCAAGATCGCCGCCGGAGGCATCGACAGCCTCCTTTTTCCGGACCGGCAGTTCGTCCCGGAAGCCCTCGATTTTTCCGACAGCCACCACCGGGCCTACATAGAGGAGGTGTTTGGCCACCACCGCATGCCGGAGCGAACCCGTTTCGAGTTTTTCTATCAGGCCCAGGTCGCCTGGGAAGAGACCATGGCCGAGGCGGTCGCCGAACATCTCGGCGATCGGCGGATGCTCGTGATCGCCGGAAACGGACACATCGTCAAAAAGTTCGGCATTCCCGACCGGGCCTTTCGAAGAACCCAGGCCCCCTTTTTGACCGTTTACCTCGCCGGAACAGGGGATACCGTCGATCTTGATGACGGCGATTACATCTGGGTAGCCCCTTCGGGGTAGGTTCAGGGTTTCGTTCCAGAGGAGCGAAATGGGTGATTTGATGGCAGTATACTCTGTCTGAGCGCCTTAGGAACCCTTACATCAGCGCCTTGATCAGGGGTTCTTGTCTGCCGTAGCCCCCCAAACATCTCATCGATTTTGGTGATGTTTCGGCCTGCGCTGATGTTAGGGTTCTTTTGGCGCGAGTTCGTATACCGGCAACAAATTATCCATTTCGCGGCATCATGAATCCCGAAAGTTGAGTTGAAACCTTGAACCTGTGAACCGCTGAACCTTGGAACCTGTTTAAAACACCATATCTGGAATTTTTATGTTGACACACAACAATATGTTGTAATAAAAACCATTTCACCGCAACGCCGCTCCGTGGCGCCGGCTGTGCCGTTTTCCAGGTGTATCAAGACCGATCCTCCCCGCCAGCGGGAGACTGTACGTTCAGAAACCGTTTTTCAATCGACAACCTTCCTTTGACCTTCGAGGTGGCAGCGTGTTTGATCATATCAAGAAGCGAGACGGCCGAGTTGTTCCCTTTGATTCTTCGAAAATCACCACCGCCATTGCCAAGGCAGGAAAGGCCACCGGCGAATTCCCCGAACGAGACGCGCGGAAGCTGACCCTGCGGGTCCTGACCCTCGCCCACGAAATGCGGCTCGGGCCGCTTCCCGAGGTGGAGGAAATTCAGGACATCGTCGAGCGGGTCCTTCTCGACTCGCCCTACTACAAAACAGCCAAGGCCTACATTCTGTACCGGGAGCAGCACGCCCAGATCCGAAACATCGCCACCAAGGCCAGCGTCAGCCTGGTGGAGAACTACATCGAAAAGCTGGACTGGAAGGTCAAGGAAAACAGTAACATGAGCTTCTCCCTGCAGGGGCTCAACAACTACATCTCCTCGGACGTCACCTCCGAGTACTGGCTGAACCGAATCTACCCTCCCGAAATCCGCAAAGCCCACAAAGACGGCGACATGCATATTCATGACTTGTCGCTGCTGTCGGTCTACTGCGTGGGATGGGATCTGAAGGACCTGCTCATCCAGGGGTTCAAAGGCGTGGAGGGAAAGGTGGAAAGCGCGCCGCCGAAACATCTGCGGTCCGCCCTGGGTCAGGTGGTCAACTTTTTCTACACGCTCCAGGGAGAGGCGGCCGGCGCCCAGGCCATCTCCAATTTCGATACGCTGCTGGCCCCGTTCATCGCCTACGACGGGCTCGATTATTCCAGGGTGAAGCAGGCCCTCCAGGAGTTTATCTTCAACATCAACATCCCCACCCGGGTCGGATTCCAGACGCCGTTTACCAACATCACCATGGACCTGTACGTTCCCTCCATCTACAAGGACCATCCGGTGATCATCGGCGGCCAGTACCAGGAACGCACCTACTCGGAGTTCCAGAAGGAAATGGACATGCTCAACCAGGCGTTTGCCGACGTCATGATGGAAGGCGACGCCAAGGGCCGGGTGTTCACCTTTCCGATCCCGACCTACAACATCACCGCCGACTTCAACTGGGACAACGAAAATCTGGAACCCCTCTGGAAGATGACCGGCAAATACGGCATTCCGTATTTCTCCAATTTCGTCAACTCGGACATGTCTCCGGAGGACGCCCGCTCCATGTGCTGCCGGCTCCGGCTCGACAACCGGGAGCTGCTCAAGCGCGGCGGCGGTCTGTTCGGCGCCAATCCGTTGACCGGCTCCATCGGGGTCGTCACCGTCAACCTGCCGCGCATCGGCTTTCTGGCCGAATCCGAGGATGATTTCTACACCCGTCTAAAGACGGTGGCGGACCTGGCCCAGGAAGCGCTCGCCATCAAGCGCAAAGTGCTCGAGCGGTTCACCGAGCGCGACCTCTATCCTTACTCCAAGTACTACCTGCGGGAGATCAAATCCAGCTCGGGGCTCTACTGGAAGAACCATTTTTCCACGATCGGGATCATCGGCATGAACGAGGCCTGCCTCAACTTTCTGGGCCGGGACATCACTACCCCTGAAGGCCAGCGGTTTTCGCTGCAGGTGATGGACTTCATCCGGGACCGCATCTCTGAAATTCAGGAAGAAACCGGCGACATCTACAACCTGGAGGCCACCCCCGGCGAAGGCACCTCCTTTCGGCTGTCGATGCTCGACAAACGGCGGCATCCGGAGATCCTCTGCGCCAACGAGAAAGAATACAACAACGGGACCGCACCGTATTACACGAATTCGACCCAGCTTCCGGTCAACTTCTCCGACGACCTGTTCGAGACCCTCGAGCTCCAGGACGAGCTGCAGACCCGCTACACCGGCGGCACCGTCCTGCACTTCTTTCTCGGCGAACAGGTCTCCGACACCCTGGCGGTTCGCAACCTCGTGCGAAAGATCGCCGGCAGCTACCGGCTGCCGTATTTTACCCTGACGCCGACCTTCAGCATCTGTCCGTCCCACGGATACCTGAGCGGAAAACAGGAGACCTGCCGGCTGTGCCAGGCGCAAACCGAGGTCTACTCCCGGGTGGTCGGATATCTGCGCCCCCTCAAGCAGTGGAACGACGGCAAACAGGCCGAGTTCAAAGACCGAAAGACCTTCTGCATCGCCGAAGGGAAGACATCGGAGGCCGACGCAACAGCGCCCGCCGCCTGCCCGGAGCTTCCGCCGGCCTCCGTCGAGACCCAGGCCAGCCACGGCCGCTGACCGGCGGTTGACTGGTTGACTTCAACCGATATCAAAAATGCTCGACACCATCGAATGAGGAGGTCAGGGGGATTTTTTTTCTGCGAGCTGCAGACCAAGGCCTCATGGGTCTGCCGACGGCACCAAAATCACACCAGCAGTTTGGCGGGAGCTCGACAACCAGCGAGGTTCAGCGTACCTGCGAGTCGTGCCTCCATCAAAATGATTGAAGCGGACAGGCTTCGGTGTGGCACCGGAGAGTTCAGCTCGCAGAAAAAAAATCCCCCTGACCTCCTCTTTAGTTTTTTGAAATGCTTCATCATTCATTCACCAGGGCCATGAACCTCGGCGGAATCCAGAAAAGCTCCCTGATCGATTATCCCGGCAAGCTGAGCTGCGTCTTGTTTCTGTCCGGCTGCAATTTCGACTGCCCTTACTGCCACAACCCGGACCTGGCAAAGGGGTGCGCCCGGTGTCCCGAGTTCGAGCAGGAAGGGCGGCTGTTTTCCTTTCTCGACAGAAGAAAGAATTTCCTGGACGGAGTGGTCATCTCCGGCGGAGAGCCGACGCTCCAGCGCGATCTGGAGGCGCTGTGCCGGCGCATCAAGCAGATGGGCTACCCGGTCAAACTCGACACCAACGGCAGCCGGCCGGAAGTGCTCGAAAGACTCCTCGACCGGAAACTGGTGGATTACGTCGCCATGGACGTCAAGACCGATCCGCTTTGCTATGCCCCCACCCTTTGCAGGGAGAAAAATCCGTCGGCGCTGCTGGCGTCCATTGATCTGATCATGGCCGAAGCCCCCGACTACGAGTTTCGCACCACCTGCGTCCGCCCCCTGGTCGACGAGGAGGTCGTTGAGCGCATCGCAGCGCACATCGACGGCGCAAGGCTCTATGCCCTGCAGCACTTCGAAGACGCGTGCGTCCTGCATCCCGAGTATTTCCGCGATCCTCACCCCGGCTTCGACGACGAAGACCTCCAAAGGCTTCAACGCATCGCCGCCCCCCATGTCCAGCGGTGCGTCCTCAGATAAATTTGCTTCGCAAATTTATATGCGCCGGCTGCGCCGCCGTTTCTTTACTTTGCTTGACTTGGCGGTGTAAGATCGGAGTATCGGTGCGCTTGTCAAGACTCAACTTTCGTGATTCATGATGCCGCGAAATGGATAATTTGCTGGCGGTATACGAACTCGCCCCAAAGGCGCTCAGACAGCGTATACCGCCAGCAAATCACCCATTTCGCTTCACTGCAGACGAAACCCCAAAGTTGGGTTAAGAGAGGCTCACATGAGCGAATCGGAAAAATGGAAGGTCCTGGTCATCGATGACGAAGAGGGCATCCGCCGGGTGATGCGCATCAACCTGGAGGATGCCGGCTACGAGGTCGCTGTGGCAGAAGACGGTGAAACCGGCCTCCAGGTGTGCGAAACGTTCCGGCCGCAGATCGTCATCACCGACATCCGCATGCCGAAAATGGACGGCATCGCCGTTCTAGAGGCGATCAAGGACCGGTTCGCCGATACCGAAGTGATCGTGGTCACGGCTTTCGGCGAAATGGACGTGGCCATTTCCGCCCTGCAGCTCGACGCTTCGGATTTTATCGCCAAACCGGTCAACGACGAGGCCCTGTTCGTCGCCCTGGACAGGGCCCGGGAGCGGTGGCGCGTCCGCAGACAAATCAAAGACTACACCGCCTTTCTCGAGCGGGGCTGGACGGAAACGACCCAGGAGCTGCTGGAGACCTTCGCTTTCCAGCAGAACCTGATCGAAAGCTCCATGGACGGAATCCTGGGCATCGACCAAAACGACCGGGTGGTGATCTTCAACCGGAGCCTGGAGCAGATGCTCGGCTATAAAAAGGGAGAAGCCCTTCACCAACTGCCCCTTTCCGCGTTTTTCCCGCCGGGAGGGCAGGAGGCGCTGTGGGAGGCGGTTCGGGAGGAAGCATACGGGGGGCGGGACCGTCTTTTTCTGTATGAAACCCAAATGCGGGAAAAATCCGGCAAGCAGGTGCCGGTGCAAGTCTCGGCCACGGTCCTCTATGAGGAGAAGCGGGAATCGGGGCTGGTCCTCTTTATTCGGGATTTGAGAGAACTCCGCCGCCTGGAGCGGGAGATGGCCGACCAGGCGCGGATCCTTCACCAGGACAAGATGATGTCCTTAGGAAGGCTGGCGGCCAGTGTGGTCCATGAAATCAACAACCCCCTGGCCGGGATTTTAAACTATCTGCGCCTGATGCGGAAAATCGCCGGCCGCGGCCCCCTCACCGAGGCGGACCAGAAAAAATTCAGGGACTACCTGGCCGTCGTCGAACAGGAAACCGAGCGCTGCAGCCAAATCGTTTCAGGGCTGCTGACTTTCTCCCGAAAGACCCCGCCCCGACGGGAACCCGTTCAGACGGCCGACCTGATCCGGCGCTGCGTCCTGCTGAGCCAGCACAAGCTCCAGCTGAACCACATCAAGCTGGCCACCGACGTCGCCGATTCGATTCCGGAGATCGACGGCGACATCAACAGCCTGCAGCAGTGCGTGATCAACCTGATCTTCAACGCCATCGACGCGATGCCAGACGGCGGAAGCCTCCACTTGACCGCCTTTGAGGACAAGAAGAACCGGGAGGTGGTCATCAGCGTCGCCGACACCGGCGCGGGGATTTCACCGGAGCACCTTCCCCGGATCTTCGAACCGTTTTACACCACCAAAAAAGAGGGCTACGGCGTCGGCCTGGGCCTTTCCACGGTGTACGGAATCATGCAGGATCACAAGGGGAGGGTGGAGGTCGACAGCAAGCCGGGCCAGGGCACCACGTTTCGCCTGGTGTTTCCAAGCTGATCGTTTTGTTGCAAATATGTTTCAGCATATGCAAAATCATTGCAACACAACTTTTTATTACTAAATTTCAGATAGTAATAAACATAGCGTTGCATTATACGTTTTAATAGTGCAACAGTTTCCGCCTTTTTTTCCCCGGCCCGATTCATCGCCATTGCGTCAACCTCCCGGAGTATCACTCTTTTCCGGCAGCGAACCTCCTGTGGCACGCTCTGTGCGTATAAGAGCCATATTCCCAAAAACGGCCTGCAGCCGCCGCTGGAAAAGGGTGCGGCTTTCAGCACCGGATGGTTTTTCGTAAAGGAAACAGCGGCATCGCCGGGCCGGACGACGCCGCCCAGGGAGGAGCCGTGGCGTTCCAGCGAGTGCCCATCATCGTCGTCGACGACGAACCCGACATGCAGATGTTTCTTTCCACCCTGCTCGAGGAGAACGGTTTCGAGCCGATCATCGCCAAGAATGCCGTCGAGGGGCTCGAAATGGCCAGGTCCCTGGAACCGGCCTGCATCATCTTGAACGCCATGATCCCGGAGGACGACGGCCTGTCGATGTACGTCAACCTAAAGTGCGACGAACGGCTCAAAACCGTGCCGGTCATCATGCTCAGCGCCATCGCCCAGAAAATATATTCCCATTACCCGCATCTTCGCAGCCTGCCGCAGGGGCAGCCGCTCCCGGAGCCGGAGGCCTTCCTGGAAAGTCCGCCCGACACCGACGAGCTGCTGCGGGAGATTCACCGGCTGGCCGGGCTCGAAAAGCCCGCCTGAAGGGGGAACGTTATGTCGATTCGAATCGGTTTTTACATCTGCCACTGCGGCATCAATATCGCCTACCGGGTGCGAGTGGCCGAAGTCGCCGATTTCGCGCGAAAACTCAGGAACGTCGTTGTCGCCAGGGACTACAAGTTCATGTGTTCCGACCCGGGCCAGGAAATGATCGAAAAGGACATCGCCGAGTACGGTCTCACCCGGGTGGTGGTCGCTTCCTGCTCGCCGCGGCTCCATGAAAAGACGTTTCAAGGGGCCTGCCGGCGGGCGGGACTCAACCCGTATATGTTTCAGATGGCCTCGGTGCGGGAGCAGGTCTCCTGGGTGACGGCAAACGAAGACGAGGCCACGGCCAAGGCCAAGACCCTGGCCGCTGCGGCCATCAACCGGGTCCAGTTCCACCGGGGGCTGGAAACGCGGCAAGTGCCGGTCCGCCCTGAAATCCTGGTGGTCGGCGGCGGTATCGCGGGCATGCAGGCGGCCCTGGACATCGGCAGCGCCGGCCACAAAGTCTATCTGGTGGAGAAAAACACCACCATCGGCGGGCACATGCTCCAGTTCGACAAGACCTTCCCGACCCTCGACTGCGCAGCCTGCATCGGCACCCCCAAAATGGTCGATGTGGCTCAGAATGCAGACATCGAGCTGCTCACCCACAGCGAGGTCACCGAAGTCACCGGCTACATCGGCAACTATGTCGCCAAAATCCGGAAAAACCCCCGCTATGTCAAAGAAGGGGTCTGCACCGGCTGCGGGGAGTGCGCCAAGGCCTGTCCGGTGAGCCTCCCCAGCGAGTGGGACGTGGGCATCGGCGAGCGCAAGGCCGTCTTCCGCGCGTTTCCCCAGGCGGTGCCGATCACCTTCTGCATCGACAAAAAGGACCGGGCGCCGTGTGTGTCCGCCTGCCCGGCCGGCGTCAACGTCCAGGGCTATGTCCAGTTGATCAAGATAGGCAAATACGAGGAGGCCTACCGGCTGATCCAGCAGCGGCTGCCGCTGCCGGGGGTTCTCGGCAGGGTGTGCCCCCACCCGTGTGAAAACGAATGCCGCCGGGTTCAGGTGGACGCGCCCGTGGCGATCCGCGACCTGAAGCGCTTTGCCGCAGACCAGGTGGATGTCGACGCCTTGCCGGTGCCGGAAATCGAAGACCGGCCCGAGAAGGTGGCGGTCATCGGCGGAGGGCCGGCCGGCTTGACCGTGGCCTACGACCTTCGACTCAAGGGGTATGGCGTGACCATCTTCGAGGCGCTTGGCAAGCTGGGGGGAATGCTGCGGGTCGGCATCCCCGACTACCGGCTGCCGGCCGATATCCTGGACAAGGAGATCGGCTATATTCTTCGAATGGGAGTGGAAGCCCGCACCGGCGTCCGATTCGGAGACGATTTCACCCTGGAGGATCTCAAAAAGGAAGGCTTTTCCGCGGTATTTGTCGGGGTAGGCGCCCACGGCTCGCTGAAGCTGGGGATCCCCGGCGAACAGGAGACCGAGGGGGTCATTGACGCCGTCGATTTTCTCCGGGAGGTCAACCTCGGCTACGGGAAAAAACCGGGCCGCCGGGTGGCGATCATCGGCGGCGGCAATGTGGCCATCGATGCCGCGCGGGTGGCCCTCCGGCTCGGCGCCGAATCGGTCACCGTCGTCTACCGCCGCTCGGAAACCGAAATGCCGGCCTATGCCGAAGAGATCGAAGGGGCCAAAGAAGAAGGGGTGGCGTTTCATTATCTCACCGCCCCGGTGGGAATCGAGGCCCAAGAGGGCCGTCTGACAGGCCTTACATGCATCAAAACCGAACTCGGTCCTCCGGATGCCAGCGGGCGACGGCGGCCGGTTCCGGTGGAAGGCTCGGAGTTCGTCATCGACTGCGATGCCTTGATCCCGGCCATCGGCCAGCGCGCCGACACCTCATGGGCCCCCATGGCGGCGGGAATCGAGTGGTCCCGCCGCAACACGATCCAAGTTTCTTTCGGGACCCTCCAGACCGGCATTGGCCATGTGTTTGCCGGCGGCGACGCGGTCACCGGGCCGGCAACCGTGGTGGAGGCCGTGGCCGCCGGCCACCGCGCCGCCGACGGAATCATGCGGTTTCTTTCCGGCCTCCTCGAAGAAAAACAGGACGAGGCTGACGAGGCGCCGGCCGAAGCAGCCGCCAAAAAAGAAAATTGGAGTGCGGTTCCGGAAGGACTCCCGGTTCAGGCCCGGCAGTCGCTTTCCCATCTTCCGGTCGAGAGCCGGGCACGATCATTTGACGAGGCTGCCCTGGGATTTTCCGAGGAACAGGCCAAAACCGAGGCCGAGCGGTGTCTGAACTGCGGGGTCTGCTGTGAATGCATGGAATGCGTCCGGGCCTGCGAGGCAAACGCGATCGATCACACCATGGTCCCCGAGGAGGTCGAGGTCAAGGTCGGCAGCATCATTCTTGCCACCGGCTATGACCTGCTCGACCCCACCCCCATCAAGCAGTTCGGCTACGGCCGGTTTGCCAACGTCTACACGAGCCTGGAATTCGAGCGGCTCAGCAACGCCACCGGCCCCACCGGCGGCAGCATCATGATGCGGGATGAAAACGGCGAATTCAGCCGCCCCCCCGGCAGCGTCGCCCTGATCCACTGCGTCGGCAGCCGGGACGTCAACTACCACGAGTACTGCTCCAGGGTCTGCTGCATGTACGCGTTGAAGTACTCCCATCTGATCAAGGAAAAGGTGGGCCACGATACGAAGGTCTACGATTTTTACATCGACATGCGCTGCTTTGGCGAGGGATACGAAGAATTCTATCGGCGGTGCCAGGAGGAGGGGACCGTCTTTGTAAGGGGGAAGGTGGCTGAAATCACCGACCGGCCCGAATCCGCAGAAGAAGAAGGCAAGCTGATCTGCCTGGCCGAAGACACCCTGCTGGGGGAAAGAATCCGGGTGCCGGTCGACATGGCCGTGCTTTGCACGGCCATCCAGGCGCAGCCGGACGCCCCGTCGGTGGGAAGAATCTTCGGCGTCAACATCGGCTCCGACGGCTTCTTCCTCGAAGAGCATCCCAAACTGGGCCCACTGAACACCGCCACCGACGGGGTCTTTCTGGCCGGCGCCTGCCAGTCGCCCAAGGACATCCCCGACACCGTGTCCCAGGCCTCCGGCGCGGCGGCCAAGTCTCTGGCCCTGGCCACCCGCGGAGAAGTCCAGGTCCCCTCGACCATTTCCTGGATCGATCCGGACGTCTGCGCCGGATGCAAGCAGTGTATCGGGTTGTGCCCCTATTCGGCCATCGAATTCGACGAGAGACGGGGGGTATCGGTGATCAACGAAGCCGTATGCAAGGGCTGCGGCAGCTGCAGCGGGTTTTGTCCCAGCGGGGCGGCCCAGGTGAAGCATTTCAAAAAACGGCAGCTTTTTGCCGAATTCGAAGGCATCATGGATGCCATCGATGCGGTGGGGATGTAACGGCCGCTGGTTTGCGCCTTTTCTCGGAGGATCTGGCCAAAAAGGTGATGTCGGTTTTACCGCCGAGACGCAGAGATTGGAAATGCCTAAAATGAGCTTGAATGCCTAAAATTATGGAATACGGCCTGTTTGATATGAAAGCCGGAGCGAAGCGACACCGATATTTTAGGCACTTTAGGCATTATAGATCATTTTAGGCATTTATCAGGCTGCCTTCCATCACGAAGACAGAAACAGGAGACTGACATGGAAGACGATTTCGAGCCCACCATCATCGCTTTTGTCTGCAACTGGTGCACTTATACCGCCGCGGATCTGGCCGGCACCTCCCGGCTGCTCTATCCGAAGAACGTCCGGTTGATCCGGGTGATGTGCACCGGCATGGTCGATCCCCAGTACGTGATCAAGGCACTGATAGAGGGGGCCGACGGCGTCCTGGTCAGCGGATGCCATCCCGGGGACTGCCATTACATCAACGGCAACTTCAAGGCGCGGCGGAGAATCAAGCTGCTCAAGGAAATTCTGCCCCGGTTCGGCTTTGCTCCGGAGCGGCTTCGGCTGACCTGGATCGGCGCCAGCGACGGGATCCAGTTTGCCAAGACTATGGATACCCTGGTCGATCAGATCAAGGAGCTGGGCCCGAATGAGGCCAAGCTCAAGATGGTGATTTAGTTGATTGGTTGATTCGTTGATTGGATGAGTGGTGATCGGATGAAGGGTCTGGGCAATAGACAATCGAATGCTGATTCTGTGTTTGTTTCATTCCCATTTGACCATTAGACCAATTGACCAATCAACCAAATACAGGGGGGGGAAATGTCAAAAACCGGAAAACTGAATATCGCAGAAGGGGACCTGCTGGGCACGATCCAGGCGTTTTTCAGGTCGGTTCTGGCCCGGGAAGAGATCGGTGCCATTCTCGTGCCCCAGGTGCTGCCCATGAAAAACGTCGTCATGCCGATGCTGGTGAGCGATCCGGAGCATCTGTCGGCAGCCGATCCGCTGGCGCCGTGCTTTCCCATGAATGCGGCAAAGCTCGCCTCGCGGCTGACCCGGAAGCCGGCCGGCAGCCGAATCGCCCTGGTGATGCGCCCCTGCGAAATCCGCGCGTTTGTGGAACTGGTCAAGCTCAACCAGGCAAACACCGACGAGGTCCTGATCATCGGCATCGACTGCCTCGGCGCCTTTACCAACGCCGACTACCGGAAAATCGCCAGGGAAAGCGTGGCGGACTCGACCCGCCTGTTCGTCCAAAATGCCGAAAAAGGCATTTCTGACGCCTTTGGCGGCATCGAGCTGGCAAAGGCATGCCGGGCCTGCGAGCATCCGATCCCAGAGACGGCGGACCTGTCCATCGGGCTGGTTGGCATCGACACGGCAAGTGAAATTCTCATCGAGGCCCGAACCGAAAAAGGCGAGGAATTCTTCGACAAATTGGACATCGAAAAGGCTCCGATGCCGGCATCCCGGCAACAAGCTGTTTCGTCCCTTGTTGCGCAGAGAACGGAGTTCCGGGACCGCATGTTTGCCGAAACCGACGAGGCGACCGACAGCATCGAAAAACTGACCGCCTACCTGGGCGCCTGCGTCAACTGCTACAACTGCCGCGTGGCCTGCCCGGTGTGCTACTGCAGAGAATGCGTGTTCACCACGGACGTCTTCGACCACGAACCCTCGCGCTATCTTCGCTGGGCGGCTCGGAAAGGGTCGGTGAAAATGCCCACCGACACGGTCTTTTTCCATGTGACCCGGATCGCCCACATGAGCACCGCGTGCGTCGGCTGCGGCCAGTGCAGCAACGCATGCCCCAACGAGGTCCCGGTCATGGAGCTGTTCCGCACCCTGGCCATGCGAACCCAAAAAGCCTTCGACTACGAAGCCGGGAGAAACCTCGAGGAAAAACCGCCGCTTTCCGAGTTCCGGGAGGACGAATTCAAGGAGGTGGTGGGGGTTTGATCGGATGTCAGAGGTCAGAGGTCAGAGGTCCGGAACTGCCCGATGTCAGATGTCGGAGGTCCGAGGTCAGAAAGGACCCGATATCGGATTTCCAAAGGACTGAGGACTAAAAACACAGATGCCAGCCCGGCCGTCCCGTTCGTGAACGGGATTTGATCAATGCTGAAACTTCTTTCGAAGCCTCTGTCTGTGTAGGGAACGGCCTCCGTGCCGTTCCGCGAGGCACGACACGGAGGTCGTGCCCTACAAAAGACGTCGCCGTCGAACGAAGTTTCAGACAAGATGTCAGAAACGCAACATATCCTCGAAAGGCCGCAGCATGAGAAAAAAAACCGGTTCAGCCCTGGTGGTCGGTGCGGGCATCGCAGGCATCCGGGCCGCCCTCGACCTGGCCGAAGTCGGCGTCTCTGTCACCCTGATCGACCACGCCCCGCATATCGGCGGGGTGCTTTCCAAGCTAGACCGGCAGTTTCCCACGGACCGATGCGGGATGTGCCGCATGCTTCCGCTGGTCGACCGCGACGCCGGCCTCCAGCAATGTCTCCGTCGCGGGTTGTTTCATGAAAATATCGACGTACTTCTTTCCACGGAAATCGCCCGGGTCGAAGGAGAATCGGGCGGCTTTACGGTCACCCTTCGCCGCCGGGAAAGCTGGATCGATCCGGCCCGCTGCATCGGATGCGGCGCCTGCACCCAGGTCTGTCCGGTGGAGGTCGCAGACGACTTCAACGAAGGACTCACCTTCCGAAAGGCGGTCTATCTGCCCGTTCCCCATGCGATCCCCAACCCGTATATCATCGATCCGGCCGCCTGCACCCGCTGCGGAGAATGCGAAAAGGTCTGCCCCACGGACGCCGTCCACCTCTCCGGCCAGGAGCGAGGGGCGTTTCGAATCCTGGTGGTGGACGACGAGCAAATCATCCGCGAGTCGCTCAAGGCCTGGCTCGAGGACGAGGCCGGCTTTTCCGTGGACACGGCCGAATCCGGGGAGCAGGCCCTCGAGATGCTCGCGTCTTCCGATTACCGGCTGATGCTGCTCGACATCAAGATGCCGGGAATCGACGGCGTCGAAGCGCTCACCCGGGCAAAAGAACTTTGCCCGGATCTGTTCGTGCTCATGATGACGGCATACGCCACCGTGGAAACGGCGGTGGAGGCCATGAAAATCGGCGCACTGGACTACCTGATCAAGCCCTTCGATCCGGAAACCCTCATCCCCCGGGTGCAGGACATCTATGCAGACCTGCAGGCGTCGGAAGGTCCCAGCATCGATGTGGGCGCCATCGTTTTGTGCGGCGGCACCGGCTACTACGATCCGGCTTCGGGCAGGAACACTTTCGGCTACGGCGCATATCCCAATGTGGTCACCGGTTTGGAGTTCGAACGGATCATGAGCGGCACCGGCCCCTTTGCCGGCCGGCTGAAGCGGCCGGGGGACGGCAAGCCGGTCGAAAAGATCGCCTGGCTTCAATGCGTGGGAAGCCGTGACCTTCAGGCCGACGCCGATTTTTGCTCCAGCATCTGCTGCATGATCTCCATCAAAGAAGCCCTGATGGCCAAGGAAGTCTCCGCAGGAAAAATCGACGCCACGGTGTTTTACATGGACATGCGCACCTTCGGAAAGCCGTACCAGCGATACCGGGACGAGGCTGAACAAAACGGCGGCGTGCGTTTCGAGCGCGGAAGGGTTCACTCCATCGTGGGGGAGAAGGATTCCGGAGACCTGCTGTTGAACGTGGCCGACAGCAGCGGCGCCATGCAGACGAAGACCTTCGACATGGCGGTGCTGGCCGTCGGACAGCGGCCGGCCCCCGGAACCGAGGCCACGGCAAAAATGCTCGACATTCCGGTCAACCCATGGGGGTTCTGTCTTTCTGAACCGTTTTCCCTCACCCGCACGGCAAAAGAGGGCGTCTATCTGGGAGGCGCCTATGGAGGGTTGAAAGACATCTCCGAGTCGGTCACCCAGGCATCGGCCGCCGCCCTCGGCGCATCCCGAACGATCCATGCCGCAGGCGGCGGTCTTGAACCGGAAACCGAGGCGGTGGACTATGCGGACGTGTCCCGCGAACCGCCGAGAATTCTCGTGGCAGTCTGCACCTGCAACGGCAATTTCAGCGCTTTTATCGACCGAAAATCCTTCTCCCGCCGTCTGAAGCAAGACCCGGCGGTATCCGATGTGATCTACAACGATCAGATCTGCACTCAAACCGGCTGGGAGTCGCTGATGGAGGCGATCGAATCCCGGCGACCGAACCGGATCCTGATCGGTGCCTGCACGCCCGCCTTGTACAGCCGGAAGCTGGCCGAACTTGGGGCCCGGATTCAACTGCATCCCCGCCTGATGGCGGTGGTCGACATTCGCAGCCCCGCTTTTTCGGTGCCGGATGCCGCTTCCCATGCCGATCTTACGGCCGGCCTGATGGAAAGCGAGTTGACCGTGGGAGTGTCGCGGCTCAAGCGGATCGCGCCGGGACCGGCGCCGTCGGTTCCCATCCACCAGCAGGCCCTGGTCGTCGGCGGGGGTATCGCCGGAATGACCGCAGCGCTGGCCATCGCCGACCACGGCTTTGCCGTGGACCTGGTGGAGGCCGCCGACTCGCTGGGCGGAAACCTTTCCTGGATCGGAAAAACCCTGGAAGGAGAACCTGTCGAACCACTGCTGGAAGAGATCCGGACAAGAATCGACAAACACCCCTTGGTCAACGTTCACCTCAACTGCCGGGTGGTGGGCGGCTTCGGCCAGGTCGGTCGGTTTCACACTTCCGTTCAAACCGATGAAGGAGACGTGAAAACCTTCGAACACGGGGTGGCGGTTCTCGCCACCGGGGGCGACGAGGCAAAAACGACCTCTTACGGATATGGAAGCTCAGATGCCGTCGTCACCCAGAAATCGCTGGAAGAAAAACTCGGCGACGGCTCCCTTGACCCGGCATCACTCGCGTCTGCCGTCTTTATCCAGTGCGTGGACTCCCGGGAGGAGCCTCGAAATTACTGCAGCCGAGTCTGCTGTGCCACGACGCTGAAGCAGGCGCTGGCCCTCAAGGACAAAAACCCGGAGATCAGCGTCTACGTGCTGTACCGGGACATGATGGTCTACGGATTTGCCGAAAGCTACTACACCCGCGCCCGCAAAGCTGGAATTTTGTTCATCCAGTATGATGTCAGCCGAAAACCGGCGGTCGTCACCGAAGGCGGCGACACGCCGGTTTCGGTGACGGTGTTCGATCCGATCCTGGGCCGAGAGGTGCAAATCGACGCCGATCTGCTCGTACTGGCCACCGGCGTTTCTTCAAAGCTGCCCGAGTCGCTGGCCGCCACCTTCGGGGTGAACACCGATGCCGACGGCTTCATGCAGGAGGCCGATTGGAAATGGCGCCCGATCGATGCCATCAAAGAAGGCGTGTTCGGCTGCGGGCTGGCCCATTCACCCCGGAACATCACCGAAAGCATTGCCTCGGCCGAAGCCGCGGCCCAGCGGGCCCTTCGGATCCTCAACTGGGCATCGCTTCCCGCCGGCAAGGTGGTGGCGTCCGTTCGTCACAGCATCTGCAGCATGTGCCAGCGATGCATAGATGCCTGCCCCTATGGCGCGCGCACCTTCAACGAAGAGCTGGAGCAGATCGCCGTCAATCCGGTCATGTGCCAGGGGTGCGGGTCCTGCGCCACGGTCTGCCCCAACGACGCGGCCATCGTCGAAGGCTTCGAGGCGCAGCAGATGTTCGAAACCATCGATGCAGCCATCGAGAGCATGCTGGAATGACCAAAATTGATTAAATCGTAAAAAGTGCCCGAAGCGTCATTCCGGGCTTGACCCGGAATCCAGATGTACTCGAAAACACTGGATTCCCGCTTTCGCGGGAATGACGAAAAAAAAAGAGAATTTCAGACTTTTCACGAAACCATTCGAGTTTAGAATTTAGAATTTGTTTCGAATTTCGATATTCGGATTTCGAATTTTGCAACGGAGGGGCTTCTTATGAGTACGGCGTTGGCAGAAACTGAAGAGATTGTCGAAAAAGGAGCAGACGACCTGGCCCCCGTGCAGGAGCTGGTCCTGGCCTGCATTCAGTGCGGGACCTGCACCGGCTCTTGCCCCAACGCCTTTGCCATGGACCACACCCCCCGGCAGATGTGGCGTCTGGTGCTCACCGGCCGCAAGGAGGCGATTTTCACCAGCCAGACCTTTTCTCTTTGCTCTGCGTGCTACCAGTGCACGCTCCGGTGTCCCCGGGGCCTTCCCCTGACCGAAGCCATCGGGCTGTTGAAGCAGATCGCCGCCAGAAACCGCCTGCCGCTCTATAAAAAAAGCTGCCTGTTCTACGAAAGCTTCCTCTCCTCGGTCCGCCGCCACGGGAAGGTGCGGGAAATGGAGTTCATGACGCTGTATTTCCTGTCCATGAAAAACCCCTTTCTGCCCTTGAAGTTTTCTTCGCTGGGGATGCGCCTCCTGGGCAAGGGCAAGGTTTCATTGCAGGTTCCTTCCCGGGGAAAACGCCCCCTGGAAGCCCTGTTTCAGAAGGTGGCGGAAATGGAGGCCGAAAAATGAAATACCTCTACTACCCCGGATGTTCCCTGGAGGGCACAGCGGCCGAATACGACATATCGACCCGGGCCTTTCTGGAGGCGGCTGGAGTGGAATTGACCGAAATCCAAGACTGGACCTGCTGCGGAGCCAGCGCCGCTGAAGCCGTCAGCGAACTGCTGTCCTATGCCCTGCCGGCCAGAAACCTCGCATTGGCCGAAAAGATGAACGCGGGCCGAGACCTTCTGGTGCCCTGCAGCGCCTGCTACCTGAACCTGAAAAAAGTGGAGGTCAAGGCAAAGGAAAAGGCCGCGTTTCGCGAAAAGATCAACAGGATTCTGGCCGAAGAGGACCTTTCGATTCGGGGAAGAACCCGGGTGAGGCACCTTCTCGATGTCGTCTCCCGGGACCTGGGCGCCGAGCGCATCCAAAAGCGTATCACCCGGTCCCTTGAAGGGCTGACCATCGCCCCATACTACGGATGCCAGTGTCTTCGGCCGTACCGAATCTTCGACGATCCAGAGGCGCCCCAATCGATGGCCCCCCTGATCGAAGCCACCGGCGCCGCCGTGCACCCGTGGGACATGGGCGGGCGCTGCTGCGGTGCGTCCCACATGAACACCAAGCAGGAGGTGGCCCTGGAGCTGGTGGGGGCCATTTTGAAAGCCGCCCGGGGCGCCGACGCCGTGGCTACGGTCTGCCCCATGTGCCAGATGAACCTGGAAGCCTACCAGGCCAAGGTCTCCGAGAAAATCGGCGAAGCGGCGAACATCACCATCGTCTATCTTCCACAGCTGCTGGGCCTCGCCATGGGACTTTCCGAAAAAGACGTGCGGCTCGATCTGAACCTGGCGGTCGATCCGGCGTTCCGAGCAAAGCTTCCCTGAAGGGGATCGCCCCTGCCCGTCTCATCGAAAAGGCGGCATCATGACCCAACCCTTCCAAGACTTCAAACTATTCAACGGCAAATTCGTTCTTAAAATCGCCATCGTCGGCGGGGGGCGGGCCTGCAAATTCTTCCTCGACCTGCTCCAGCGGGAGACCTTTTCTTTTCTGAAGGTTCGCATCCTCGGGGTCTGCGACATCAATCCGGAGGCCGTAGGCTTTAAAATTGCCCAAGAAATGGGCATTTACACCACTTCTGACTTCCGGGACCTGTTCCAGATCGAGGACCTGGACGGAATCATCGAACTGACCAACAACAATGACGTTCTTCTGGACCTGATCAACCTCCGGCCCAAACGAATCGGAATCATCGAGCACAACATCGGCCGGCTTCTGCGCCAGTTTTTCGAAATCGAGCAGCGGCTCAAAATCGCAGAGCACCAGGTGGTCCTGGAAAAGGCGATTTCAGAATTTCTCATCCGCCAGGCAAAGCAGCGGATCGTGGTGCTCAACACCGACTTTACCATTGCCGATGCCAACGACGCCTACCTGGAGTCGTTGGGTCAACCCCGGGATGAGGTCATCGGCCGCCGGTGCCACAAAATCATGTACGGCCTTTCGGTCCCCTGCTCCAGCTCCCAGACCGGCTTTTCCTGCCCCATGGTGGAGACCCTTCGCACCGGGGAGTCGGCCCACGTCATCCACGAGGACCCGGCAGGGGCAGACGAGTTCAACTACTCGGAAATCGTGACCTATCCCGTGAAAAATCCAAGCGACCAGATCGTCCGGGTCATCGAGATCTACCGGGACATCACCGAGGCCCTCTCCCATCGTTGGGAAAAAAGGATGCGCGCGGTCAAAGCCGACCTGAACAACCTGGTCCAGGAAGACCGGCTCATTTCCCTGGGAAAGCTGGTGGCCAGCTGCGTTCACGAGATCAACAACCCGATCCAGGGGCTCTTGACCTACAGCCGGCTCATGGAATTGACCCTTTCCGAAGAGAGGCTCACCATCGAAGATCGGCGAGCGCTTGGAAAGTACGCCGAATTGATGACCGGAGAACTGGAGCGCTGCGGAAAAATCGTTTCGGGCCTTCTTTCCTTCTCCCGGGAATCGACCATGGAGTACACCTCCCTGGACGTCAACGAAGTGCTCACCTCGGTGCTCGCGCTGGTCCGGCACAAGCTCGAACTCCAGGACATCGAGCTGAAAACGGAGCTTCACCCCGTCCCTCTCATGGTCCGGGGAGACATGAACCTGCTCCAGCAGTGCTTTTTGAACCTGATCTTCAACGCCATCGAGGCGATGAAGCCGGGAGGGATCCTGCAAATCCGCAGTGCACCGGGAGAAGACGAACGCTTTGCCGCTGTCCGGATTACAGACACCGGCCACGGCATACCGGAGGCGCGGCGCGGCCATATTTTCGACCCGTTTTTCACCACCAAGGAGGCCGGACAGGGAACCGGGCTCGGGCTTTCGATCGTCTACGGGGTGGTGAAAAACCACGAGGGCCACATCCGGGTCGATAGCCAGGTCGGCAAAGGGACGTCGTTTGTGATCGATCTGCCTTGCGACAATGGCTGAAACAAAATATCAGCGGCGTCGATTGCGGAACCATACCGCACAACCTGGAGGAGAAAAGAAAGGCTCGCGGGAAGGTTAATCATGGACGACAAGCTGAAAATCATGATCGTAGACGACGAGATGATCGTGCGGGAATCGTTTCGCCACTGGTTCGAGAAAATCGGCCACGAGGTCGACGCCGCCGCATCCGGGCCGGACGCCCTGAAAAAGCTGGAGCAGACCCCCTTCGATCTGCTGTTTGTCGACATCAAGATGCCCGGCATGAACGGCATCGATCTGCTCCAAAGAATCAAGGCCGACTACCCGGACACCACGGTGGTGATCATCACCGCCTACGGCTCCATCGAAACCGCCGTCACCGCCATGAAACTGGGAGCCAGCGACTACCTGCTCAAGCCCTTCAAGCCGGACCACCTGACTTTGGTGATGGAAAAAATCAATCAGCAGCGGAAGCTGACTTCCGAATACCGGTATCTGAAAGACCGCCTCGATCACATCACCCGATTCGACAACATCATCGGCAATTCGGCGCCCATGGAAAAAATCTTCGACATGATTCCGGAGGTGGCCGAAAGCGACGCCTCGGTGCTTCTCACCGGAGAGAGCGGCACCGGCAAAGAGCTCGTCGCCAAAGCGATCCATGCCAAAAGCCGGCGTGCCAAAAGACCCTTTATCGCCATCAACTGCGGGGCGGTCCCGGACTCCCTGCTCGAGTCGGAGCTGTTCGGCCACAAGAAAGGGGCTTTTACCGGGGCTGTCCACGACCGGAAGGGGTTTTTGGAGGTCGTTTCCGGCGGGAGCCTGTTTTTGGATGAAGTCGGCGAAATCAGTCCCAAGATGCAGATCGACCTGCTGCGCGTGCTGGAGGAGAAAAAGATCACCCGTGTCGGTGACAGCCTTTCCATCGAAGTGGATTTCAGGCTGATTTCGGCCACCCGAAGGGATCTTCAACGCGAAGTCGCCCAAAAGCGGTTCCGGGAGGACTTCTATTACCGGATCAACGTCATCCAGATCCATCTGCCCCCCTTGCGGGAGCGCAAAGACGACATCCCCCTGCTGGTAGATCATTTTTTGGAAAAATACAGCCGGGAGACGGTCAAGCACGTCGACCGGGTCAGCGCAGACGCCCTTCGACGGCTGCGGGAATATTCTTGGCCGGGCAACGTCCGGGAGCTGGAAAACGTCATCGAGCGGGCGGTGGTGCTGTCCCGCTCCCGAACCCTCGGGATTGACAGCTTTCCCTTTCTCAAGAGCGGCCCCGCAGCGGAGCCGGCGGGCCGCACCCTTCAAGAGGTCGAACTTGCCCACATTTGCCGCATGCTGGAGGAAAACGAATGGAACATCAGCCGAACCGCGGGGGTTCTTGGCATCAACCGGGTGACCCTCCACAAAAAAATCAAGCGCTACGGACTGACGCCGAGCTCACCCTCTTCTGAGTAACGCTCCTTCAGGTACGGTATCGTGCGCCAATGTCAGGCTATGGAACCGATCCACAAGGGAATCGGCATTGTCTCCCTGGGTGATCTCTCGCCACTCATACCGAAGATCGTGGCTGCCCATATCGAATCCTACCTTCACCTGGATGCGGACATTCTGCCTGCGGAGGATCTTCCGGCAGCTGCCTATAGCCGCCAGCGCCTGCAGTACGACGCGGGGAAAATGATCGCCTTTCTCGAATCCCGTCCGCCGACCGGCCACAAGAAAAAAATCGCCCTCCTCGCCGCCGACCTGTTCGTACCGATCTTTTCCCATGTGTTCGGAGAATCCCGCCAGGGGGGCGCCTGGGCGCTGACCTCGGTGTTTCGCCTCGAAAGGCAGAAAAACGGTTCGATTCCGGCGCCCGAAACCCTGTACGAGCGAACCGCCAAAGTGGCCCTGCACGAAATCGGACACCTCTTTTGTCTGGTCCACTGCGACGACCCCCTTTGCCTCATGCATTTTTCCGGAGGTCTTTCGGACCTGGACCGGACCCCCCTGCAGTTCTGCCGCTACTGCGCCCAGTATTTACGAGAAGCGAAATTCTAACACAATCGCTTCGCGCTTGTATTAGAATTTCGCTTCATAAAACTGCGCAACAAAACTGGATTCCGGATCAAGCCCGGAATGACGGACTGGGAAGTTTCATCCTTGATCAATCTGGTCGCATCAACGACCACCGGCAGAGCTGTCATGAAAAGTGGGGACGACGTCACAGGGCCAGGGAAATGATGATTTCCGGAAGCGCGGCACTGCCGCCCGACAGTATGTTTTTTCTGCCAGGCGGCGAAGCCGCATCAAGTAACAGCGCGCAGCGATGTTACAGGGGGATCTCCGGGGTCACCCGCCCGGTTCTCAGAAACTCCTGGGCGAGTTCGTCCCACTCCAGGGTCCCGACCTCCCCGTAAATGTCGCCGACCACCCTGCCGCCGGTGGCGGCCAGGGATTGGTATTCTTCGCCCATCAGCCCGAGGAGCCGCTCTCCTTCCATTTCCATCCACCGGCGGCTCTCGGTGCCGTAGTACAGTCCCCGCAGGTTCATTTTGGGCATTTTCGGCTCCAGAACGCAGAGCCAGCCCGTCAGGTAGGGGTCGGCATGGGCGATTTCGGGATGGCGAAGGGCGCCCTGGTTGACCGCCAGCACCGTGCCGGTGACCGGCGCCATCACCGCGGCGCGGCGGCCTTTTTTCTCGAAGGTGATGCCGACTTCGTTCTGGCGGAGCTTGGCCCCCAACGGGGGAAGCTGCAACCCGTCCTGGGCGCCGAAGAGCCGCTCGATGAAGTCGTCGAAGCCGATCCGCACCCGCCCGCCATGTTCGAACCGGGCCCACGTATGGCCCAGATGGTAGTAGTATCCGTCGGCCATACGAAAACCCGAGACCCGGTGGTAGACGGGAGCATCGCCGGTGTCGGCCATGTCCATTTCATCGAGCATCTGGTCGTAGGCGCAATGATAGCACTCGTAGTTGTGGACGCAGATTTTCGGCGCGTCGACCCGGCCGGTCAGCGAGTGCCGGCACGGCCGGGACGCACCGTCGTAGCTTCGTTTCAGGTGTTCGACCCAACGGGGCGCCTCCCGGTGGGAATCGCCCCCTGCTGAAATCCCCATGGCTTTTCGCATGGCGTGGTCGAATGGGCAGCTGTTGCAGTCGTAGGCGTTGTCGCAAAGCCGGAAATTGACGACGCCTGCCTTCATCCAGATGCATTCGTTTTCGAGCACCTGAAACCCCTGTACCCGATGTTGTTTCTTGTCCGCGGCGTTCTTCATGGCCTGATCCTCCTTTGGGTGTCGAACCCGACGGCGGTGATGGGATGCCGCCGGTGACTTCTACTTGCAGCAAGACATGTGCCAAAATGGAGGCCCAGGTCAAAAAATTTTTAACCCTTTAAATTCATTTACTATTTTCAAAAAATGGAAAGGAGCGCGCAGTGCGGACGCGATCGAAAAATGATGCATAAAGCTACACCAATTTGGAAAAAAATGGAAATTTAAACGTTTAATCAGTATGTTATGCTCTGCTTCCTTTTTCATCACCATCCGTCGCGTCAACTACAGCGGCCCTTGGATTTTGCTCACATTCAGATAATGTATGGCATTCATTTTTTCTTGACAGCCATATGGCGGATTTCTTAGAATCGGTCCGATTCGACGAGGACCAACCCTGGAAAGGAGGAGGACCCATGGCCAACCCGTACGAGGAAGCTTTTCAGCGCTCCATCAACGACCCGGAAGGATTCTGGGGGGAAATCGCAGAAGACGTCCACTGGTACAAAAAGTGGGACAAGGTGCTGGACGACTCCAACAAGCCGTTTTACCGCTGGTTCGTGGGCGGGGAGCTCAACACCTGCTACAATGCCCTGGACCTGCACATCGAAAACGGCAAGGGGGATCAGGCGGCCCTGATCTACGACAGCCCGGTGACCGACACGATCCAGACCTTCACCTACACCCAGCTCCGGGACGAGGTGGCCAAATTTGCCGGTGTTCTGGCCGGCATGGGGGTTGTCAAGGGGGATCGGGTTCTCATCTACATGCCGATGATTCCGCAGGCAGTCATCGCCATGCTCGCCACGGTCCGCATCGGCGCGGTTCACTCGGTGGTGTTCGGCGGGTTTGCCGCCAAGGAGCTGGCGACCCGAATCAACGACGCCAAGCCCAAGGTTCTGGTTTCCGCCTCCTGCGGCATCGAGGTCCAGCGGGTGATTCAGTACAAGCCGCTGCTCGACCAGGCCATCGAAATGGCCAACGACGATTCAAAGCCGGAAAAAACCATCATCTTCCAGCGGCCCCAGGAGACAGCCTCCATGATCGAGGGCCGGGACGTGGACTGGAACGATGCCATGGCAACGGCCAAACCGGCAGACTGCGTGCCGGTAGCGGCCACCGATCCATGCTACATCCTGTACACTTCCGGCACCACAGGACAGCCCAAAGGCGTGGTCCGGGACACCGGCGGCCACGTGGTGGCCCTCAAGTGGACCATGAAAGCGATTTACAACGTCGATGCCGGCGACGTCTACTGGGCGGCCTCGGACGTCGGCTGGGTCGTGGGCCACTCCTACATCGTCTATGCTCCCCTGTTCAAGGGCTGCACCACCATCTGCTTTGAAGGAAAACCGGTGGGCACGCCCGATGCCGGGGTCTTCTGGCGGGTCATCTCCCAGCACAAGGTCCGGGCCATGTTCACCGCGCCCACGGCGTTTCGCGCCATCAAGCGCGAGGACCCGAAGGCGCAGCTCATGCAAAATTACGATCTGAGCAAATTCGAGGCCCTGTTTCTGGCCGGTGAGCGCCTCGATCCCAACACCCTGCACTGGGCCGAAGACTGTCTCAAGATCCCGGTCATCGACCACTGGTGGCAAACCGAAACCGGGTGGGCCATCTGTGCCAACTGCCTGGGTCTGCACCAGTTTCCGATCAAGGAAGGCTCCCCGACCAAGCCGGCGCCGGGCTGGAACCTCAAGGTGGTCGACGACAAAAACCAGGAAGTGCCCCCCGGCACGATCGGGGCCCTGGTGGTCAAGCTGCCGCTGCCTCCGGGAGCCCTTCCCACCCTCTGGAAGGCGGACCAGCGCTATATCGAATCCTACCTGGAGGAGTTTCCGGGGTATTACAAGACCGCAGACGCCGGTTTCATTGACCAGGACGGCTATGCCTTCGTCATGAGCCGCACCGACGACATCATCAACGTGGCCGGCCACCGGCTGTCGACCGGCGCCATGGAAGAGGTCCTTTCCGACCACCCGGACGTGGCCGAATGCGCGGTTTTGGGCGTGGAAGACGACCTAAAGGGCCAAGTGCCGGTGGGCTTCGTGGTCCTGAAGGCCGGGGTGGACCGGCCCAAGGAGGAGATTCTCGGCGAGGTGGTCAAGATGGTGCGGGAGCGGATCGGAGCGGTGGCCTCCTTCAAGAAGGCCACGGTGGTCAAGCGCCTGCCCAAGACCCGAAGCGGCAAGATCCTGCGCGGCACCATCCAGAAGATCGCCGACAACAAGGAGTTCAAGGTGCCGGCCACCATCGACGACCCGGCCATCTTGGGAGAGATGGAAGAGGCCCTCAACACCATCGGCTACGCCAAGAGCCGGGGCAAGTAGCAGCAGCGAATTCATCATGGAAAGACGGCGTAGACGCGGGGCTGGTCGGCTTCTGACACGCCTGGTACCTTCAACGGGTCGGCGCCGGTGTTCATGATCACATTGCGATAAAAGGAAACCAGGGGCTCAGGTCGGTCGGCGCCGATGAAGTAGTCATGGTTGACGTCCGCCGCCGAAACGTCCAGGTAGGCGGCCCCTTCGGCCAGAGGCTCGGCCGAACCGTCCTCTTGTGTCAAGCTCCGGCCGAGCCGGGGCGTGCCGAGCAGATATCCTGAAAATTTCAGCAGTTCGTCCTGTCCCGGATTGACGGTCACGTAGACGGCGCCGGCAAAGTCGATTCGGTTCATCCAGCTTCGATGTCCGGCAAGGTCGACATCCGGGGCGTTGAAGACAATGCTGTCAAACAGCGGCAGACCGCCGGCAAGTCCTCCGTCATATCCGGTCAAAAACCGCTTCATCACCTGGGCCCCCATGCTGTGGATCAGCAGGGTGGATTTGATCTCCCCCACCTTTTCTGCGTTTATGCGCCGATAGCGGCCCAATTCATCGAAGAGCAGACCGAGATGGGCGCCGGCCTCTTCGGCATTCTTGGACGGATACCCCCAGGGAGTGAGCCAGGACGGCCAGTGAAACATCAGCACTTTCGATTCGTATTCGCTTTCGATGCGAAAGAGGATGTCCTCTCCGACGGTGTCATCGTCGCCATAGGCCTTTTCCGGATGCTTTCCCCGGCCGTGAATGAACACGATCAGGGGTTTCATTCGACCGCCTGACAGGATCGCTTCGTGGATGTCGGAAACCGCCTGTTGAATCCCTTGCCGATCGTAGGGGTAGGACTGCCGGGGATAGGTGAACAACGCCAGGTTCCGTTCGTCGATCCGGTAGGACATGTACTGGTCTTCGCCCCATTTTTCCACCGCCCACCTGGGGATCACGCAGCCGGATAGCATCGACACCGTCAGCAGGACGATCAGGATAGCATCGCATCCGGATCGTACCTTGGTTCTCCGCCTCGGCTCAGACCGCTGCCTGATCGAATTCTGCCCTGAAAGGTTACCGTTCACGAAAAAACCGATAGATAGGGGGTTTGGACCATTTCAAAACCAAGGAGTTGAATTGAGAAGGTTGCCGGCGTCCAACGGAATTCTGACAATCCCTATAGTCGCTATTACCCTGCGCCTCTGCGTCTCTGCGCGATGATCATTCTACCGGGGGACAAGATCCAAAAAGCTCTTTTTGGCAAACTTCTGCAGCACCGGGGTCCCCCGGCCGTGGCGAATCGCGGCAAAGGTGCGCACCGCATCCGTCGGCACCGTTCCGCCCAGCAGGTGCACGGGCAGCCCGGCAAAGGCTCCGGCCACCAACGGGGTACTCGGGCCGATCATGGCCACCTTTACTTTCGGTCCGGCGGCGGAAAAAAACGTTTCGGCGGTGCCGTTGATCAGGGTGGTGGAGGTCATGATCAAGGCGTCCGCCCATGTCTCGATCTTTTTCAGCAGCGCCGTTTCGTCCCCCTCGCCCCTTCCCTTGTCGACCATTTCGACTTCGGCCTTGACCTCGGCCAGTTTTTTGATCAGGGGCCCGAAGTGGCCCACCATGGCCACCTTCGACCCGGGGCCGATGCCGAACCGGTCAAAGAGAACCGTGTTGTGCCGGTCTTCGGGCAGGGCAAGGGCAGCGCCGTGGTTTAACGCGTTTGCCAGGGCCAACCCCAGGGTCCGCCGGATCGGCGCATCGGACAAAAGATATTCGAGCAGCACACCGGCCGGCCCGCCCTCGAAATCGGGCAGATCGCCGGCGACATGGCAGGTCTTGACCGAATCGAGCATGGTGCAGGCCAGGCCCAGTCCGCCGTCTTCGGTGGCCACCGCCGTGTACCCCAGGCCGATGGAAACGGTTTTCACGGTTGTTTCCGCCGCCCGGGTTTTTAGCGCCTGGTAAAGCCCCTCGCAAATGTTCATCGGTCGTCTCCGTCGATGGGATTACGAATGGATAGTGTAGACAACAGGCTTCGGCACCGGAAGAACGAGGCCTATCATCCGCATAGCACGATATCGTGTCGAGGGTAAAACTACTCCTCGGTATGTCTATGCGGCAGGTCCTTCACGTTTGGCATGCAGAAGGAAAACTCGCTTTGCACGCCGCAGTCCGCACAATGATACGTCACCACGGCGGACCGGCACTTGATCGCGTCCTGGATGTCGGAGTCAACGCTCAGCTCCCCGCCGCATGAACATGCCGAAGGAACCAGGAAGATGCAGGCGATTCCTGCGATCTCCTCTTCGAGAACCGTAAATGCGCCCAGTCCGAGCTGCTTCCATTCTTCGATCAGCTCGGTGTAAAATTGGCGGGTCCGGACGCTACGCTCCCGGGCCAGGGCCCTGCCGGTGGCGGTCTTCAGCGTGTCCGGGGCGTGGTGCGCATAGGTCAGCTCCACGCTGGCCCGGATAATCACATCGTCGTCCAAAAACTGACGGCGCAGGGCCCGCTTGACAAAAAACTGGACGACCCCGATGGCTCCGAGCTTGTCGAGGCTGTCGGCATCGTAGACCGCCCGACCCAGGTTGCTGGTCGCTTCGGCTTCGAGGTAGGTGGAAACAATGGCTTGGCTGACGGCCGGGATCCATCTTTCGTAGGCGGTGCCCGAAAGAATCCGGGCCACGAAGCGGCCGGCGTGCTCTTCTTCCGGGGTGTCGTTCTCGTGATAGATCCCGTGGGCGAACTTTCCGATATCGTGCAGCAGACCTGCAAGAAGCGCCGGTTCCGGATCCCAACCCTCCGACACTGCAATTCGCCGGGCGATTCGACCCACCCTCGAACTGTGTGCCCACAGGCTGGAATACGTCTCTATCCCCTCATTTTGGTGATAGGCGGTCTCCTGCTCGACCAAAGTCCGGCGGATCTCTTGGAGCACATCGGCGGAAATGGAATGAAGGGCCCCGGACCCGGAACCTTCCTTCGGCGAAATCGACGGAGGGCTCTTTTCCGGAGATGGATCCTTCTCCCGACCGACCCACCGGCCATAGTCCTCGATCGTATTGATGTTGGTAAAGGCTTGATCGATGCCCCCGGCCAGTCCGTGTCGTGTGAACCAGTCCCTGTCGAGTCGAAGGGTCTTGCATCGTTGCATCACCGATTCGATCTTGTAGCAGTCTTCTTGGAGCTTTTCCCGGATCACGGGCAGGCACCGTTTGTAGTAAACGGCGTGCAAAAACTGCGGCCTTTTCTTCGGCCAGGGGACGACGACATCGAAATCGTCGGTTTCCTGAAATTGGAACGGATCAATGCTTCGTCCAAAAAAGGCATGTCCGCGGCACAGACAAAG
The DNA here is from genome assembly GCA_021737185.1 of Desulfobacterales bacterium. Taxonomy (GTDB): domain Bacteria; phylum Desulfobacterota; class Desulfobacteria; order Desulfobacterales; family CAFBRK01; genus JAIPEL01. The sequence continues at coordinate 49,845 of JAIPEL010000017.1, forward strand.
GCTTTTTCGTGTTCGATTCTTCTAAGCCCGCTGTAGATGCCCATCAAAGGGCCGCAGCCGCGGCGGTCGTCCGCCGCAAGGGGAAGGCCGAGAAACTTATACTTGCCCGGGGTGTTGGTCATGACAAGCACTTCTTCAAACAACGAAACGGCCACTTTTGCCGCCCGTTCGATGATGGGTATCCCGTCGATTTTCAGCAGCGGCTTGTCCGGGGTGAGCCTTTTTCCCTGCCCTCCGGCCAGAATCAGGCAGGCGGCATCGATTTTCTTTGAGTAAAGTTCTTGGATCGACATCCAACGCCTCGAAGAAATAATCCTAATCAATGACCGAAAAAGACGGCCACGTACTTCGACGCCACATAGACAAAAAAAGAGCCGAACATGAGTTTTAGCAGCGGTGAGGAAAACCGTCCGTTGAGTGTTGCGCCGAAGCGGGCGCCGACCACCGTTCCCAGACAGAGAAGCGGCAGAAACGAAAACTCCACGTGCCCCTGCAAAGCCTTGCACGCGGAGCTGGCCAGCGCATTGAGACTGAAACAGGCCAGAGAGGAGCCGATGGCGATTTTGATCGGAGCACGTAAGGCGATGGCAAAAGCCGGGACCAGCACCGCCCCTGTACCGATGCCCAGCAGTCCGGGCAGGATGCCGGCCATGCCGCCGATAGCGATTTTTGCAGAAATGGAGCCGCCTACCGCTTTGCCTGCAGGGTCTGTCTTTCTAATGCAACGCCACTCCACTGCCCCCTCCCAGAGCATACGAAGCGCCACGGCGCAAAAAACGACGCCTGTGCCAAAATCGAGCCATTTTCCTTTGCCGGACACGAAAACAAACAGCGCCGAAAACAAAAGAGAGGAAATCAATCCGGCGGCCATCACCGGCAAGATGGCCTTGAGTTCGATATGACCCAGCCGGTAATGCTTGAAACTTCCACCCAGCGTCGTGAACAACACGGCAACGACGCAAGTGCCGGCCGCAGCGGCCGGAGAAAGATCAAACCCGAACCGAAGCAGCGGCATGAGCAAGATTCCGCCGCCGATCCCGAGCAATCCCCCTAAGGCCCCGGCGAAAAAGCCCGCGATGCCGAGCATGGCAACCATGACGCTCTCCTAATGGCTGCAGGGGCAGATGCGGTCCCAGTTCATCAGGGCACCGGCCCCGGCGATGGTGGTTCCATAAAACAATACCGGCTTTTGGTCCAAAAATGCGTCGATGGTATTGTTGACGAGGGTGGTCCCGGTGACCAGAAGCAGATCGGCCCAGCTCACTGCGTCGGCCGTGGACTCCGGACCTTCCACGGTTACACCGGCTTTGACGATGCCGATGTTGTCCGGGTCCAGGTCCACGACCCGGAACTCGCGCCCTTGTTGAATCATCTCAATCAATTTCGGCTGAAAACCGATCTGGGTAACTCGCACCGCTCCCCGGGTCTCCCGGAGATGGGAGGCCACCTGCCTGGCGCAGATTCCCGGTTCTCGGTCCCGGCAATGCACGGTTCCCTCCACGGCTCCCAGGTGGCGAAGCACTGCGTTGAGCGTGGCGACAAAAATCGCCCGGCGGTAGTTGTTGGCAAGATCCATTTCCAGCACCTGAGACAACCTGCCGGAAAAATCGCCGTACCGGTCTGTAAACGCCTGCCCTCTGGCCCCCTGAAACTCGGCCTGCATCAGCCGCTCCCGGCCCTTTTGGAGGGGAAAGTCGTCTCCTTCCGGATGACCGATCGCTTCTTCGGTATCCAGAGCCCGGGCTCGGATGGTGATCTGTTCGTCAAGCAGACCGCGTTCACGGCAGCGGCCGGCAAATCCCTGCCGCAATTGATCATAGACTTTGCTCATGACAGCTCCTTATATTCATTGCGTCGATGCGCCAGTGATCGTTTTTTTTTTCGATACGGTTCAGGCTGCCCGGGTGCTGCACGATCCGAAACAGATTGGCCAGGGGCATTCCCAGCAGGTGACAGAGAATCACCCGGTTGACCCCGGCGTGGCCGACCAGAAGCAGGTCGGTATCGTCTTCGGCCGTCAACGCCTCGAATGCCGGTATGACCCGCTGCTGGAGGTCTGTGAAGCTTTCCCCTCCGGGCGGCCGGAATCCGGCGAAGTCTTTTCCCCGGGCCTGCCACGACGCCGGATCGTTTGCCCGGACTTCGGCCATGGGCCTGCCGTCCCACTCGCCCAAGTCGATCTCCGACAAGGCAGGATAGATCATTACTTCCTTGGCCCGATCCGCGGCAATGATCCGGGCAAATTCCGATGCCCGGCAAAGCGGGCTGGCGGCGACCCGGCCCGGCAGGTTCTCGGCAAAGTATGCTTTCCAGGCCTCGGCCTGGTCCCGGCCTGCCGCACTCAGCGGCAGATCGGTCCTTCCCAGAAAGATTTTCCCTTGCTTTGCCTGAACGGCTCCATGTCGGAACAAAAAAACCTTCATTTCCTCGCACCTTGGATAGCCGCTTCTGAAAGAATCTGTGCGAGCGGCAGCCCCGCCTTTTCTTCGATTCTCTGCTTCACTGCCAGCGCAACGGTCCGGCGCCGTTCGATGGCCGCCCGGGCCTCGCTGTTGCTTCCATAGCGCGCAAGTGCCCCGGCAAAGCGCGATTCTAGGGAGACAAAACGACCCTTGGCCACCAGCTTGTCCGCCAGATAGACCACGGCGGCCTCTTTCGGGTCCTTCATCTCCGCCTCGGGAAGATCGGTGTGGGCGGCCACGATCGCCCCCACCCGGTCAAAGCCCATGTCCGCAAGCATCCGCCCACCCACCCCGGCGTGATCGGTCTCGCCTTTGGCCAGATCGTGAAGAAGGGCTGCCGTCTCCACCCGCTGCTGATCGAGTCCGGCCCCCTTCCGGTTCAAGGCGCGGCAGAGGACCCCAGCCGCCTGCCGCACCTGGCGGCCGTGGCGGATGATTTTTTCGTCCGTGGGGCAGACCTCGGCCAAGATGGCCTCGCACTCGGCCAAAGTGGGGTCGTTCAGGCGCGCGAACCGCCTTTTGGCCTCTTCGTAGTCCTCTGGCCGATCCACGTCGAACAGGATGTGTTCATCGGCTACGGAAACCTCTATGGCCCGGTCTTCATAGCGCTCCAGCACGGCCCGGAGTCCTCCCTGCCCCGACCCTTCCAGGATCACCGGAATCAGGTCGGCGGGGATCAGGGGCGGATGCCCCCGTTCGCCGGCAAAGACCGGATGCACGATCCGGTCCGGCATCGTCTGCCACGCCTCGGCCAGTCGTTTCAGCGTGGCCGGGCGCACCAGGGCAATGTCGACCGGGAGAAGAAAAAAGGCTTCGGTTTTCGGAGAAAGGCTGCGAACGCCGGCGCACACCGAAGAGAACATGCCCTGCCGATAATCCGGATTGAACACCGCCTGCGCCCCGGCATTTTCCACCACCGGAACCAGTGCCTCGGCCCTATAACCGAGCACCACGAGGATCTCCGCGATCCCGGCGCTGCGCGCGGTCCCGATCACATGCTCGAGCAGGGTTCCTTTTCCCAGGGCGAGCAGCGGTTTGAACGACCCCATGCGGGAAGAAAACCCTGCACTTACTAGGACGGCTGCGAATTTGGAGGAAGGCATCTGCATCCCCTTTGCCTTGCCGACTCTTTTATCTCGCATGAAACTAGTGTACTGAGTCGTTAAAACGTGCTATATGTGGCCAACCAACTAATTTTGCCAAGGAGGCCACATGCGCACCGGACGTCCCAAACAAGAGTTAACGTTAAACGAGGCTGAGCATAGAGAACTTGAGCGTCTTTC
>JAIPEL010000107.1 GCA_021737185.1 Desulfobacterales bacterium
TTGGAGGTTGGAGGGCCACGCTCCGTCGTGGCCGGTATTGGGTCATTGCTGGCAACACGGACGCGACAGAGCGCGTCCCTCCACCGTCTGGGGCTTCGATATAAGTTTCATATTTGATCAATCTGGACGCCCCGGCGGCTAGAGGCAGCGCTCGTATGAAACTTCATCATTCCCGGTCCGTCATCCCGGCCGGCTTGTCGCGGCGAAGCTGGAAGCGAAGACGGAAGCGAAGCCCCGCATCAAAGCCTGCCCCGGACTTGATCCGGGGTGCGGGATAAACTTCGAGCCGGGATCCAGAAATACCTGGATTCCCGCCTTCGCGGGAATGACGAAAAAAGAGAAATACGGACTTTTTACGAAACCATCAAATTTGGCATCTGGGCAAGAGGCAGCCTTCCCCTGTTTCGGATTTTGAATTTTGGTCATTCGAGTTTGTTTCGATATTCGTGCTTCGGATTTCGAATTTATCGTCCGTATGGATTCTCGCCCTCTTTAAAAGGCCTTCCTATACCTCTCAACTTGAAGAAGGCGTGATTGCTTACTCCGCCGGTTCTCCTCCCTCCCGGGCGACAAACCCCTGGGTATTCAAGCCGGTGGCAGACGAAGTGCCCGCGATCTTTGCCAGGTACACCTGGCCGAGATTTTCGATGTGGTTGTCGACGGCGTCGAAGTAGTTGAAGTGCTCCTGCTCTTCGTCGATGATCTCCTCGAAGAGCTTCATGGTCGTGCTGTCCCCGTTTTGGCGGCAGACTTCCAGGAATTGGTTGTAGACGTCCACGGTGTTGTCTTCCAGGCCGGCGTCGAAGGTGAACATCTGGTCGACCTTCTGTCCCTTCTGCACCTTGTCAGCCAGGTCTGCGGTGGGCTCGCCGCCCAGCTCCTTGATCCGCTCGGCGAACATTTCGGCATGGCGCATCTCGTCGATGGCGATCAGCTTGATCTTGGCGGCCAGCTCGCCGTAGTCCATGTCGTCCAGGTTATAGTGCTGGTTCATGTACTGGCCGATGGCGTGAAGTTCCATGGCCCGGGCCTTGTTCAGCACCTCGATGACCTTTTTTCTGCGCTCTTCCCGTTCTGCCTTGCTCATGTTTTCTTCTCCTTTTTTTCCAGTTCTTTTCTTTCAGCCACACAATAGATGCCGCCTTCTTCCCGGCCCGGCCGGAAGCAGCGGTTGCAGGATATGCATGCGGCTGGACGGCGGTCGCCGTCCTGCCAGCGCCGGACAAGATTCGGCTCGCGGATCAGGGGGCGCGCCATGGAAACGTAGTCCACCCCGTCGGGGCCGACTGCCTGCGATGCGGTTTCAAAGGATCTGATGCCGCCCACCACCATGACCGGACAGTCGACCGCCTTCTTGATGCGGCGGGCCTGTGCCAGATGGTAGGCTTCCCGCTCGGGGCGGTCTATCCTGGCTCGAACGGGGCCCTTTGCACCGGAGGCAGGGGTGCCGCCGGACACTTCGATGGCATCGATGCCCGCACGGCTCAGCGCTTCTGCGGCAAAAATCGCATCCTCGATGGTGAGACCGCCCTCCACGTTGTCTGCCGAGTTGAGCTTGATCATGACCGGATAATCGTTGCCAACCTCGATGCGCACCCGGCTGTAGACTTCCATCAAAAACCGGCTGCGGTTTTCGATGCCGCCGCCGTAGCTGTCGCTTCGACGATTGGTCAAGGGCGAGAGAAACTGGTTGATCAAATAGCCATGGGCGCCGTGGAGCTGCACCGCATCAAAGCCCCACGCCTTCGCCCTGCCGGCGGCGGCGGCAAAGGCCGAAACGACTTGGCCGATCTGCTCCGTCGTCAGGGCCTCGGGTTCTTCGGGATACTGATCCACCTTGACAGCAGACGGCGCCAGGGGCCGGCCTGCAATCAGGGCAGGGGCCTGGCCGCCGGCATGCACGATCTGGACGGCGATACTGCCGCCGGCGTCATGAACGGCATCGGTCAGCCGCTGAAAATCGCCGGAAAATTCATCGGTGTGAATGCCCATCTTGAACGGAAGCTGTTTGCCGTCGGGCCTGACATAGGCAAACCCGGTCACGATCAGGCCCACCCCGCCGCGGGCAAGTCCGCGGTAGAGCTCGACCAGCTTTTCCGTGGGCCGCCCGTCCGGATCGCACATCCCCTCCCAGGTGGCGGAGCGGACAATTCGGTTGCGCAGGGTCATGCCGTTGATGGAGGTTTTATCGAACAAATCTGCCATGAGGATCCTTTCGAAGAATATTTATCCTGCCTGATATCAATCTTGATGAAATCGTAAAAAGTCTCCGAAATCTTTGTCGCGCTTGATCTGGCCTTTATAAGTATTAGAAAATACTGGATTCCCGCTTTCGCGGGAATGACGGAAGAAGGAATATTCGGCCTTTTTACGAAACAATCAAACTTTGATTTTCGAAAATAAGGCACCGGAGGGCGTTTTTCAACCGACGGGTCCGGGCCGGCGCATCGGTCCCGGCCGGCACATTCCGCCAGATGGCGGATAAAAAGGGGGATTTGATGGGATACCGAATGAAGTGTCACATAAGCCCCGCCTCTGGCCGGCGTGGTTCGACAGGCTCACCACCCTGAGCAACGTCGAAGGGGGATTCAAAATTCCAAATTCAAGGTTCAAGATTCTCCGGCGGGAGATTTATATGAATCTTTCGGTCTTAACCGGCCAGTTTGGTCAAGGGTGAAACTTCTCAGGCCGTCATTCCGGACCCCGGATCGAGTCCGGGGCAAGCTTTTTTGACTCGGAATCCAGTTGTTTTTTGAATTTCCTGGATTCCGGATCGAAGTTTATCCCGCATTTGATGCGGGGCTCCGCTCCGCTTCGCTCGTCCGGAATGACGGACTTGGTTTGGCGAAGTTTCATACGAGCGCCACCTCTGGCCGCGCCGGGGCGTCCAGTTTGATCAATACTGAAACTTTGCCTCGAAGCCGCTGCCTCTGTAGGGAACGGCCTCCGTGCCGTTCCGAAAGGCACGACACGGAGGTCGTGCCCTACGAAAAACCACGGCTTTGGACGAAGTTTCACATAAGCATGCTTCATCTGGCCGGAGATTTCCAGGTCACCGAACCGCAGGGAAAAGAAGGTGGCTGGCCAAAGGATCATCGCGATGTCTATGCGGCCGCCGGCTTCCAGCTCCCGTCCATGGTGCCGCGAACCTGTTCCCGCTCCTCTGCGAAATCGAAGCCGGTCCAGATGCCGATCGATTTGAGCACCGAATCCTGCGGGTGGGTTTTTCTGAAGATGGTAAAGTAGTAGGCGGCCTCCTTGCTGTTGAGCACCGCATCCGGATTTTCGGCCCGGATGCGTTCGAATTCGTCGTCCGAGATCTCGCTTTCGGCCAGGCGTTCTCCCAGGTCTTCGCATCCGGCCCCCTGGGTGTACTGCACCTTGTAGCGCCACAGGATCTCATCGGGCAGGATGCCCGTTCCGTCGAAAGCCTTTCGCAGGATCCATTTTTCCATCCGTTGACCGTTGTAGGGTCCGATCTTGAGCGCCGGTGCGATCCTCATGCCCAGGTCGATCATGGCGGTGTCGAAAAACGGCACCCGAAGCTCCAGGCTGAACAGCATTCCCATCCGGTCGGCCCGCTGCAGGTTGATGTTGTGGACGTCTCCCACCAGCCGGCGGGCTTCGGCGTTGAGCCCCTTGCGGGGAAACTGCTTCATGTAGTGGTACCCGGCAAACAGCTCGTCTGCGCCTTCCCCGGTGAGCACCACCGTGACGTGCTCTGCGGCCAGCTTACAGGTAAAGTAGCAGGGGACTGCACAGCGCACCAGCGAAGGATCGTACGTCTCGAGCTTTGCGATCACTTCGGGCAGGGCGTCATAGTACTCGTCTTCGGTGAAGACGTATTCGTGATGGGTGGAACCGATGTGTGCCGCGGCGATGCGGGAGGCTTTCAAGTCGTCGCTTTCGTTTCCCGCAGCATCTTTCATCCCCACGGCGAAGGTGTGAAGATGCGGGATTTCCTCTGCGGCAATGGCGGCAATCAGGCTGCTGTCCAGTCCGCCGCTGCAAAAAGAGCCTACGTGGATCTCCCGGTCTGCCAGGAGGCGCTTTTTCACGGCAGCGCTCAGGGTCCGGCGGATTTCGGTTGCCGCCTTTTTTTCATCTTCGAGAAAAACCGGCGGCACCGCCGGAATTTCATAATACTGCACGAACCCGTCCCGGGGCGTGTAATAGTGGCCGGCGGGAAATTCTTGGACCTCTTCGACCCCTGCCAGGGACATGGCCCCCAGCTCGGAGCTGAAATAGAGGCGGCCGTCGACGGTGCCGTAATACAGCGGCTTGATCCCGATGGGGTCCCGGGCCAGCATGAAGTCTTCTCCGTCGAAGATGGCAAAGGCGAACATCCCGTCCAGATCGGCGACACAGGCGGCTCCCTTTTCACGGTACAGGTGAAGGACGACTTCAGAGTCCGAGTGGGTGGTAAATTCGTACCGGGAGGAGAGCCGGTCCCGAATCGACTGAAAATTGTAGATTTCCCCGTTGCAGATGATGCCGGTGTTTCCGTTGTCGGCCAGGATGGGCTGGTGACCCTTGGCCACATCGACGATGGAAAGCCGGGTGTGGCCGAACACCGTGTCGCCGTGGATGTGGATGCCGCGATCGTCCGGCCCCCGATGGGGCAGGGCATCGAGCATCCGGTTGATCGTGTCCACGTCCTGTCTGCCGAAACATCCTGCAATACCGCACATGTCTGTGTTCTCCTTCCCTCTGATGACCTCGGGTCGATGGTTGTTAGCGACACTTACGAAATGGTTAGATAATTATAATTTATAATATTTATAGTTACATAATTACTTAATCAGTTCGAACGGGATTTGTCAAGGCAGGAAGCGGTGAGGGGAAAGGCGGATGTCCGAGACCGGCGGCCAAAAAGGAAAAGACGGAGGACGGATGGCAGGGAATTTGTACGGGCGGGGTTTACCCCCGCCCGAGTCGCAGTGGTTTGCGGCAGTCGTTCAGGGCAATGCGTCCCTGAGCATGAGCCAGTCCTGAAGTTCGAGGATGTTTTTCGAAAGCTGGTACCGGCCGTCGGCAAATACGCCGTAGTCCCCGCCGCCGCCCATGGCCGAGGCGAACCGGGTTGTGTTGGCATAAAAGAGCCAGTTGTCGCTCCACAGCCGCTCCACGGCCTCGTCGAAGGGATTTTCTGGATCGGCCAGCTTCTTTGCCCAGATTTCCTGCATGATCTTGGTGGCGGCTTTCGTGGACGCGTTGGTCTTTTCGATGGTGTTTTCAAAGCGCCGCCAGAAGCCGGAAACCCAGGAGGTGTCGTGGCAGGCCAGGCAGGTCTGGAGAAGCGTTGTCTTGCGCCGGTGCTGTTCTTCCCCGCCGATGAGATAGTCTTTGGCAAATCCGCCGGCAAAGTCGGAGGGAAGCGGCTGGCCGTCTCGGTTTCTGATAATCGTGGTGTCCGGGCTCTCGGGATGGGGGTGGGCGTAGATCAGCCCGAACAGCCGCCAGGGAAGGCGGTCGTTCATCTGGTGGGTGCGGGAGGCGACCTCGCCTCCCCAGGTGTCGACCAGGAGGCTGACATGGCAGACCGCGCAGGTCGGGGCGGTGAAGTCCTCTCCCACGGTCCAGGGGACTTTGTTGAAGTCCCAGTCTTTTTCGTGGGTGGAAAACAGGTTGCCGTGCTTGCTGGCCGAATAGACCTTGTAAACCGGCACATCCGGTCCGATGTGGCATTCCTTGCAGGTGTAGGGTTTTCTGGCCATCTCGATGGAAAACCGATGGCGGGTGTGGCAGGCCGAACAGGCCCCTCGGCTGCCGTCCAGATTGACCCGGCCGACCCCCTGATTGGGCCATCCTTCGATCACCGGAAACTCGAGCTCGCCTGCGGCCATGGTGTCCCGGATTTCGGTCCCTTTCACAGTAAGCTGGGTGCCGTGACAATAGTAGCAGGCTTCTGCGCGGGTGTCGGCATCCGATGGGGCCACGGTGACCCGGCCGGCTTCCACCTTCGGCTCGCCGATGATGTTTTCCTGGAGCATGTGGTAAACGGCGTTGTCCGCCAGGTTGTTGCGGGCGTGGGACATGAGATTTTTGGCAAACTGATCCGCCTCTTCCGAATGGCAGGTCCGGCAGTCGTCGGGGCTGACCACCACGTGGATGTCGTATCCGTTGTGGTTGAAGGTGTCGGCATGGGCGTCGGGACGGAGCATGTGGCATTCGGCGCATCCCACCGCAACATTTTGCAGTTCTTCGGGTACGCTTCCGCTGGACACCTTCCGGACAAGGCCCTCGACCTTCATGGCCTCGCCGGGGGTCATCGCCGCATGCCGGCTGTGTTTCCAGTCTTCCACGATGCCCGGCTGAAACGAGCCGTGGCAGTCGATGCACTCTGCAGTGATGTCGCTGACCGGGGCGTCGGCGCAGAGCGCAGGGGTCGTGGTGAAAAACGTGATCAAGGCGGCGGCAAAAAGGGCACGGCTCATCTCAGTCTCCTTGGGATGGAGAAATGTGAGGGATGAAGAATAAATACCACAACAGGTGTGGGAGGATCAACCGCCAGGACCTTTTGTAACGATGAGAAGCTTTGATGTGCAGAGAAAATAAGGTGCCCGATCGGGCGTAAACAGTTGTCCGGCATCCGATCCGACACCCCTCGGCCCATCGTCGGGCCTGCTGAAGCTTCGTAAAGATCCGGAAAAGGCAACTCTTTTTACCCAATATGGATTGATGCTCTGTCTCTCAGTTTGGGTAGTGAGCTGGAAAATTAGATGAGAGGCCGGGCAGTGTTTTTCGTCATGCCCGCGGAGGCGGGCATCCAGTTTCTTTAAATCCATAGAAGAATGAAACTCGACAGCCCTGCCGAAGGGCTTTTCGTCTATAATTGCTTGACAGCCTCCCGGTTCTGTGGAATGGGCAAACCGTTCTTATCCAATGCAGATGAAAGAGGTTTTTTTTGTTCAGAACATTCCTGGATATTGTGTCAATCGTTGCCGGCAGGGGGGTTGCCCTGTCGGCGGCGGTTTGATCACAGCGCTGCAACAAGCTGCACAAGTCGTTCCTTTATCAAAACAGACCGGTTCTGCCCGGTCTGCTTTGCCGCAGACGTCTGTCTGAAATTCCGCCGCCCCAGCCGTATCCTCTGTCGGAAGCGACCTATGCACCCGTTTATTTGGTGAGCATTCCCTTTGCCGGTACACTTCGCACACCGTCTTGGGTGTCGTGCGCCGGCCATTGGTGAAAGACCAAGGACAACAGGCGGAGATCGAAAATGAGCACAAAACAGCAATCTGACAGCGAATATATCAACGGCAACACCCGGCACCTTTTACAGATGGGATGGACGTCCCATTTCCAGGCGCAGCTTGCCGACAGCGGCAGCAGCCAATGGCTCCCGGCTCGGGTGATCGGCGTGGGGAAAAATGTCTTTCGCGTGAGCAACGGAAAAAGAGAATGGTCCGCTGCCGCAGCCGGCCGGATCAAGCACCAACCCGACGGCTTCTATCCGGTCACCGGGGATTGGGTCTTGTCGGCCGGTAGCGTGATTTACGAAGTGCTTGCGCGGAAAAATGCCCTGTCCCGAGGCGCTTCGGGCGCGCGGGGCAGAAAGAACGAACAGGCACGAAAAGAACAGGTTATTGCGGCCAACCTCGATGCCGTGTTTGTCGTTTGCGGTCTGGACCGGGATTTCAACCTGCGCCGCATCGAACGGTACGTCACCCTGATCTACAACTGCGGCCTGAATCCGGTCATCGTACTGACCAAAGCAGATCTTCACGAAAACCCGGCGCACTTCGCCACGGAAGCAGAAGCGGCGGCCCTCGGGGTTCCGACACACCTGGTTTCGGCACGGGACGGCACCGGACTGGCGCCGCTGGAAACCTATCTGTCTTTGGGGCGGACCGCCGCGATGGTGGGGTCTTCCGGCGCCGGCAAATCCACGCTGGTGAACCGGCTCTACGGTGAGACCATACGGGCGACGGCTTCGATCAGCGGCAGCGTGGGAAAAGGAAAGCACACCACCTCCTCCCGGGATCTGATCGTGATGCCCCAGGGCGGAATGGTGATCGATAACCCCGGCATCCGTGAAATCGCCTTCTGGGATGATGGCGGCGGGCTGGAGGGCACGTTTCCGGACATCGAACAGTATGCCGAAAAATGCCGTTTTTCCGATTGCAGCCATAGCCACGAACCCGGCTGCCGGGTCCTTCAGGCGGCAGCCGAAGGGGAAATTTCCCGGGGCAGGCTGGACAGCTACCGGAAGATGAAGCGCGAACTGGCCTATCTCTCCGACCGAAAGCACAAGAGCGCCGACCGGGTGGAAAAGGAGCGCTGGAAAGAGGTGGCCTTGAAGGTGAAGGCGATGAAGAAAAAGAGATGATCCAGGTGTCGGACGCGTCGCTGATTGCCGGGGCGGTCAGTTTGATCAAGGGTGAAACTTTGCCTCAAAGCCTCTGCCGGTGGAGGGACGCGCTCTGTCGCGTCCGTGTTGCCAGCAATGACCCAATACCGGCCACGACGGAGCGTGGCCCTCCAACCTCCAAAACCCAAGGCGGGGGCAGGTCGGTTATTGCCGCCGGCCTCGGTCGAAGTTTCAGATAAGCGCCGCCTCTGGCGCGGCGTTCGGGGTTCAGGGTTCAGGGTTCAGGGTTTGCCGGAAGGAATTCTATAGGAATTTTTTGGCCTGAGTCGAGCAGTTTGATCAACCGTGAAACTTCCCAATCCGTCATCCCGGCCGACTTGTCCGGCGTAGCCGAAGGCGAAGACGGAAGCGAAGCGGAGAGCCGGGATCCAGGGAAAAAACTGGATTCCGGGTCAAAAAAGCTTGCCCCGGACTCGATCCGGGGTCCGGAATGACGGACCGCGAACATGTAGTTTCATACGAGCGGGGCCTCTGGCCGCCGTGCCCTGCGAAAAACCACGGCTTCGACCGAAGTTTCACATGAAGAAATGACAGCCGCCGGGGCGTCACCCCTCCAGCCGGGCCTTGGCCGCCCGGTTCATGGCTGCAAAGCCGCGCCGGGCGCCGGCCCCGATCCATCCGCCAAATACCGGCACCAGCGCGCCGCGGAAGGTCTCTTCCTGGACCAGGCGGGTCCGGGCCGGCTCGAGAGGAGTCAGGACAAACCGGTGGTCCCCGTCGAACAGGCCGGGGACCATCAGGTGTCCGATCCACCGGATCTCGACCGGCTCGACCACCGTGATCAGCCGTGGGCGGATCTTCATCCGCATGCCGTCGGGGATCTGTAATACAAGACGCAGTTGTTCGCCTTCGGCCAGGATCCCCTCTGCCCGCCGGATGAACGGATTCCAGTCCGGGTAGGCTGCAACGTCGGCGAGCAGGTCCCAGACCCGCGCCGCAGGGGCGTCGATGTCGATTTCGGATCGAATAGATTGCATGGTAAAATCGTTTCGCGATTTTATTTCCGGCGGCAGACGGTGGGGCATGAAAGTGGATGGTGCGCCCCTGCAATCGTCGGATGACCGGGCGGGGATGAACCCCGCCCCTACGCAGTCATTGCCGCAGGGCATGTAGGGGCGGGGTTTACCTGTCCGGCGAAGCCGAAAGCGAAGCGGGATCCCCGCCCGTATTCCTCGAAAAATATCAAACAAACCGGATGCCAATTTATTCTATAAATCGTCCAGGTCCCGTTTCAACCCCGCCGCCCGGGCCAGGGTCTTTTCCTGTTCGACCGCCTTCATCCGGTCCCAGGTGCGCACCATCATGCCGATCCGCGGGTTTTTGGCCAACTTGTCCCGGTGCCGGGCGAAAAAGTCCCAGTACAGGGAGTTGAAGGGACAGCCCCGGCCCCCGGTGCGGCTGGTCTTGTCGTAGAAACAGCCGGAGCAGGAGTCGCTCATACGGTCGATGTATCGGGCCGTTGATACGTAGGGTTTGGTGGCGATAAGGCCGCCGTCGGCCCACTGGCTCATGCCCCGGGTGTTGGGAAGCTCCACCCACTGGATCGCATCGATGTAGATTCCCATGTACCATGCGTCGACCTCGTCCGGGTGGACGCCGGCGAGCAGGGCGAAATTTCCGGTCACCATCAGCCGCTGGATGTGATGGGCGTAAGCCTGTTTCAGGGACTGGCCGATGGCCGCGGCCATGCAGGCCATTTTCGTTTTCCCGGTCCAGTAAAATCCAGGCAGCTTTGCCTTGTGGGAAAAGAAATTCATCTTTTCCAGCGCCGGCATCAGGTGCCAGTAGATACCGCGCATGTACTCCCGCCAGCCCAGGATCTGCCGCACGAAGCCCTCCACCTGTTCGAGGCCGATCCTTGCTTTGTGCGTTTTCCAGGCGGAAACGGCCGCATGGATCACCTCAGCCGGATGGAGCATCTTGGTGTTCAGGGAAAAAGACAGGCGGGAATGAAACATGTCCCAATGGTCGGCGATCATGGCATCCTGGTAGGTGCCGAAATGGGGCAGGCGCTGTTGGATGAAGTCGTGGAGCAGGGCGAGGGACTGTGGCCGGTCGACGGGCCAGAGCAGCCTTTCATCGGCCAGGCCACCGATGGTGGTGATACCGGCCGATTCGATTTCTTGGAGAATTCCGGTCACGTCATTTTCAAACAGGACCGGGGTTGGAAGCGGGGTTTTGCCGTCGTATGCCTGCCGGTTTTCCACGTCGAAGTTCCACCGGCCGCCAAAGGGGGAGTTGCCATCCATGAGAATGTCGTGCTTTTTTCTCATGTGCCGGTAAAAGGATTCCATCCGAAACGTCTTTTTCCCGGCGAAAAAACGCCCCAGATCCTTTCGGCCGGTCAAAAAGTGTTCGGTATCGCAGACCAGACAGTCAACACCCAGGATACCAGCGGTTTTTCGGAGCTCCCGGTCGAGCCGATATTCATCCGGTGCCAAGTATTCGAAGCGTTGGGCGCCGGTCTCTGTGATGATCCGGAAGAGGTTTTCGGCGAAATTCTGGCGGTTTTCCGGATCACCCAGCTTCAGGTATTTCACTTGATGGCCGTTGGCAGACAACGTGCCGGCAAAGGACCGCATGGCGGAGAAAAAGGCGGCCACTTTCTGGATGTGGTGGACGACGTAGTCGGTCTCCTGCCGAACCTCCATCAGAACATGCAGCACAGAATCGTCGGCAGCGGCAAACCAGGAGTGGTGCTCGTTGAGTTGATCGCCCAGAATCAGACGAACGGTTTTGGTGCGGGTCATGGGGCGTTCCATGCGGCTGAGCCCCGCTATTTGCGGTGAAAAGTCGGTGGGCGTTTCTTTTCAATCGATGCGAGCAAACAATTGTACCTTATCGCTGATTTACTGCGGATTCAACTGCTTTGCCCCTCCGGCGGCGGCAAACGCAGATTCGACGAGACGCTCCGAGGGGAGGCCGGCAGCGATGCCATTTCCAACCATACGAAAAAGGGCGCTCCCTCGGAGCGCCCTTTTTTGTCAGAATTGCCAATTGATTGCGGTCAGAAAGTGGTGGGTTTATTATCCCGGAACCGAAATCGGAGCGGCCTTACCAATAGCATCCATGGTTTCTTCGTACTTTCCGCGCATATCGACGTGAGCGTTGTCGATTTCCTTTTTGATCGGGCTCCACTCGGTGGGGCACTCGGTTTCGAGCTGCTTGATCCGGTCCTCCATGTCCGTGATGAAGATGTTGAAATCCTGAAGGTTGTAAAGCACCTTCTGCTTCACGTCGCCATCGAGCTTTTCCACCCGCCGGGTTAAGTCGTAAAGTTTCGCCTTCCAGGCGGTCAACTCGGTTCGCACGCCGCTGCAGTAATCTTGAACGTCCATTTTCGTATCTCCTTTTGGGTTGTGTTGGTTCGATTCAAAGGGCTGCGCCGTTTTAATGCTTATAAAATAATCCGGCAGCGGAGTCGGTCAATGGCGTTATACTGGAGAAATATAATGGGAAAATGATAGGTTATGGGGAGAATGAATCACCGAAATCCGGACGAGCGCAGCGGAGCGTAGCGAGATCGGGACTCCAGCAAGTTCGAGGACTTCTGGATCCCGGCTCACGTCCTGCTTCGCGGGCTTGGCCGGGATGACGACTATCGACACAGTCTCCTGCGCGGGAATGACAGAAGGGAATACCATTTGAGTCCCTCTGAAATTTATGGCACTTATTTCCAGGAAAACACACTAGTAAGTCGGGCGGATCCAGGCTCTCGCCGTTCATTTTTTTTGCATTTGGACAAAAACTTCATGACCTTTTCCGAGAGACTTCGCACCTACACGCCCCCCGCCGCCGGCCGCCGGCGGGCCGCCCCCAAAGGATCGCTGAAGATCCTGCATCTTCTCTCCCAGCAGCCGGCAAAGACGGGAAGCGGGGTGTGCCTGCTGGCGATGGCGGCCCACGGGGCAGAAGCCGGATATCGGCAGCGGGCGGTGATCGGTCTTCCGGCAGCAGAACCGGTGCCGGCCATCCCGCCGCTTTCCCCAGATGGCGTGTTCGCCGTCCGGTTTGAATCACCGCCGGTACCGTTTCGGATTCCGGGCATGAGCGACGTGATGCCGTATCCGTCCACCCGGTTTTCCGACTTTACCATAGAGATGTTGGAAGGCTACCTGAACGCCTTTGCCGCCGCCTTTTCCAAGGCGACGGACGGCTTTGTCCCGGACATCATCCACGCCAACCACCACTGGCTCATGACCGCCCTGGCCCGGGTCCTGTTTCCGGAAACGCCGATCTGCGCGCAGAGCCACGGCACCGAGCTTCGCCAGCTCGTAAACGCCGCCCACCTGGCCCCTTACGTGGTTCCTGCCTGCGCAGATGTGGATACGGCCTTTGCCCTGCATCCGGAAAACGCCCGGGGGCTGAAAGAGGCCTTCGGCTTTTCAGACGAGAAGGTGCAGGTGGTGGGCGCCGGTTTCAGAGACGATCTGTTCTGCGCCGAAGGCGAGTGCAGGCTTCCTCGAAAAGACGGCGAGCTTCGGGTCGTTTACGCCGGAAAGCTGGCCGTGGCCAAGGGGGTGCTCTGGCTGATTGAGGCCGTGGAAAAGATCCGCCCGCCGGAAAAGACAACGGTGACCCTCATGGTGGCCGGCACCGGTGGAGACGAGGAGGCAGAGCAGATTCGGGCCGCGGCCGCCGGAAGCGACCGGGTGCATTTTTTAGGGGCTCTGCCCCAAAACGAACTGGCGAAAGTATTCCGGTCCGCCGACGTCTTCGTGCTGCCGTCCATGTTCGAAGGGCTTCCCCTGGTCGTGATCGAGGCCCTGGCCTGCGGGTGTCTTGCCGTGGTCAGCGATCTTCCAGGCATCGATGACTGGATGCCGCACAGGCTGTGCGAGCAGGGGCTGGTGGAACGCGTTGCCATGCCCCGGCTGGTCAGCCTCGACACTCCCGACCCTGACGCGGTTCCGGCCTTCATCGAAGACCTGGCCGCGGCGCTGACCACCCAGCTCCAGCGTGCCGCCGCAAAACCGGATCGCGCCGACACCGCCTGTCACCTCGTCCCCCTGACCTGGCGCGGGGTCTTCGAGAAGGTAAAGGCGGTGTATGAGGGGTTTTGCGAGGGGAGTTGATTCAAGGTTCGAGGTTCAAAGTTCGAGGTTCAAGGTCTCGGGATATTGATTCGCTGTCGGAGGTCAAAAAGCAAAACGATTAAACCGCCCGCTCGCTGCCTCTCGCTCAAGACGCAAAGGGCGCCAAGGAAAAGCAATTTGCGGTCTCGGGTCGTCCCGCTGCCCTTCGACTCGGCTTCGCCTCGCTCAGGGCAAGCAGCGGGACTCACGATCCCGCAAATGTTTCGCATTTTTGTGCATCGGTTATCCGGGTGAAGGGGCAGCAACGACTGCGGGGCGTTTTCAACAACCGCAGCCCAGCCCGCGGCAGGCGTGCGATATTTTCTTGAATCGTGAGCCGGGGAGAATCCCCGGCGACCCGATTCAAGAAAAAAACCTTGGCGTACTTCGCGCCTTGGCGGTTGCATCGGTTTTCGCAGAAGGTGGGCCAAAGAAAATTTCTACACGTGGTTGCGCAGCTTCAGCTCGGTGGGATGGGGATTCAGATACACCTGCTGGGCCAGGTACGGCTGGCCGTACTTGCGCACGTAGTGGTTGAACAGCGTGACCGGAACGATCAGCGGGACGAGTTCCTTTTTGAAGTCATCGAGGATTTCCAGCATCTCCTGTTTTTCGTCGGCCGAAAGGTCCTTCTTGAAATAGCCCATCATGTGCTGGAGCACATTGACGTTTTTTTTCTTGGTGGTCTTGAGCCGGAGCGCCTCGATGACCAGCGCCTCGTATTGGCGGAAGAATTCGGAGATGGGAAGCTGCTTGGCCCCGGCCACGAGCTTTCCCATGGTCCGGTAGATTTCAGGGCTGTGGGAAAGGATCAAAAGTTTGTGGCGGGTGTGAAAGTCGACCACGGTACCGATCTTTTTGGGCATGGCCAGCACCTCCCGCCACCGCCTCATGGCAAAGATCTGCTCGATGAAGGTCTCCCTGAGCACCGGGTCGTTCAAGCGTCCGTCTTCTTCCACCGGGACCAGGGGAAAGTGCTCGGTAAAGCCCCGGGCCCAGATGCCGGTTCCGGATTTCACAGGCTGGCCCGCTTCCGTGTAGACCTTGACCCGGTAAAGCCCGCTGGAAGGCGAGTTTTTCTTGAAGATGAAGCCGCACAGGTCTTCTTTTTCCAGCTCCCTGAGTTTGGCGGCCGCCCACTTTTTCATTTGGCCGGTGTAGTCGACTTTCGTCTTGATGGTCAAAAGCTTCGGATCTTCGGCGTCTCCCACCAGGCGCATGGCTTCCCGGGGAGTTGTGAGGCCGCATTCGACTTCCGGGCAGACCGGCACGTATTCGACGAACTGGCCCAGGGTGT
>JAIPEL010000108.1 GCA_021737185.1 Desulfobacterales bacterium
GCCAAATCCCTGGGGGTTCCCAAATCGGCGGTGGAAATCGTCTCCGGCCATACCGGAAGGACAAAGCAGGTCAAGATCGCCTGCCCGCCGGAGGAGCAGGCCCAGCTGCGGAGGCGGATTCTGGCTCTGGCGGGGTAGGGGAGGGCGCTTCGCGCCGTTCAAGGTTCCAGGTTCAAAATTCGAGGTTCAAGATCTCAAACGAGGGAAAATTCTCAGGCAACAATTTGTTTTTCACCTCGAACCTTGAACTTGGAACTTTGAATCCCGCGTCAGAGGGCAATATTGATGGTTTCGTAAAAAGTCCGAATTTCTCTTTTTTTGTCATTCCCGCCCCGGATCAAGTCCGGGGTAAACTGCAGCGGGAATCCAGTGATTTCGATAAGTTCTGGATTCCGGGTCAAAAAAGCTTGCCCCGGACTTGATCCGGGGCCCGGAATGACGCTTCGGGCACTTTTTACGATTTCATCAATATTGAACCTTGAACCCTGAACCTGGAACGCCGCGCCAGCGGCAGGGCTGACCTCCGACATCCGGATTTCTCAGACGAACATCTTGACAACCATCGGCGGCAGGCATATATTGCCACCTTCGAAACATTGATGCGGGGTGGAGCAGTCTGGTAGCTCGTCGGGCTCATAACCCGAAGGTCACAGGTTCGAATCCTGTCCCCGCTACCAAAAAAATAAAACAGGGGCTCGGAGTTTTTCCGAGCCCCTCTTTTATTTTCGATATTTATGCATTTTCTTGCCCGGTTTCGGGGCTGCATCGTTCTTTTTCTGATGCTTGAACACCGGCGGACGTTTTTCCACAAAGGCTTTCATTCTTTCCTGGGGATCTTCGGTGATTCCGGTCAGGGCCATCATGTCGGTCGCATATCGATACGCATGGTCCAGGGGCATTTCAATCTGCGTATAGAACGCCTTTTTCCCCATCGCCCTCAATTGGGGACTGCCTTGGGTCACCTTGTGCATCAGATCGAGCGCTTCGTCATCCAGTCGCTCCGGTGCGACGACCCGGTTGATCATCCCCCACTCATAGGCCGTTTGCGCAGGAACGGGCTCTCCGGACATCAGCATCTCAAAGGCGCGCTTTCTGCCGATGGAGCGGGTCAGCGCCACCATGGGCGTAAAACAGAACCAGCCCGATTTTCCTCCCGGCGTCTGGAAAAATGCGTTTTCGGATGCCACCACCAGGTCGCAGCTCAGCGCCAGTTGACACCCGGCCGCCATTGCCGGCCCTTGAACTTTTGCCAGCACCGGCTGGGGCATGCGCTGAAGTGACCGCATCAAGTGCGCGCAGGCGTGCATCAGATCCCGCAAAACGGCAAGCTCTTTGTCCATCATGTCGGAAAAATCATGGCCGGCCGAAAAAACCCGTCCGCTGGCGGCGATGATGATCCCCTGCGAATCCATTGCTTCCGGTGTGGCAAGAACGGAAACCAGTTCGGAGATCATCTCCGAAGACAGGGGATTGCGTCTGGCTGGATTGTTGAGGATGACTTCCAGGAAACTTTCGGTTTTTCTGACATCTAAAAAAGCGTACGGCATTTTCTCTCCATGAAGTGATGGTGTGCGAATCGTTTTCGATGGTCTGCGAAGACTTGTTCGCACGATACCATTAGAACGCTTGTCAAAATAACGTTCCGATAGCAAGGGTTGACGCTTGATTGAGCGCATCGATTCAGTTCTATAAGCCGCACCCCAAGCGCTATAAGTAGTTTATATTTTACATATAGGGATTGTCAAACAGCCGATCAATGACCTTGAGTTCGCGGGGCGCCAGTGCATAGCAAGCTTTTTCAAACGGAAAGGAAATATGACAATCCCTATATACAGAAAGATTGTCATATTGCCGTTTGGATGGGAATCGGCAAGAATATTCTATTTTCGCTGTGCATGATCAGAATAGGGGTAAAATCACTGCCCGCAACACTGGATAGGAGAACAGCAATGGCCTACCGAACCCTTGATCTGGAGATTGAACATGGCATCGCGGTGCTGTACCTGAACCGGCCGGACCGCCGAAACGCCATGAGCGACGAGATGGCCGCCGAATTTGCATCGGCCCTGGATGCCGTCGCCGGCAGTGATGCCGGGGCCCTGGTTGTGACCGGGCGCGGGTCCGCGTTTTGCGCCGGAGGAGACCTGCAGGGGTTTCGAAAGTGGGCCGACCTGCCCCCGGCCAAGGTTGAAGCCGGACTGCGTGAATTTTACGGCGGTTTTCTTCGCATCCTGGACCTGCCGATCCCGACCGTTGCCGCGGTCAACGGGGCGGCCGTGGGTGCCGGCGCCTGCCTTGCCGCGGCCTGCGACCTTCGGCTGGCCTTGGAGGATGCCGGCATCGGCTTTACCTTCGTCAAGCTGGGCATCAATCCGGGGATGGGGGCCGAGTACCTGCTTCACCGCCTGGTCGGCCCGGGCCGGGCCGTCGAACTGTTGATCACCGGCGATCTCCTGTCCGCGGCCGAGGCCCACCGCATGGGGTTGTTCACCCAGGTGGTGCCCGGCGAGGCGCTCATGGAAGCGGCTCTAAAAACGGCCCGCCACCTTACTCGGTTGGATCCTTCCATCTGCCGGGTCATCAAGCACAATGCCGCCGCTGCCGCAGCCGATCCCATCGACCGGATCCTGGCCCGGGAGGCCCGAAACCAGGCCCCCATATTCACGGACCCGGCTTTCCAGGCAAAGGTCAAGAAGATGATCGAGGAACTGGGCACGGCTGACAAATAGCAGATGTCAGATGTCCGACTTCGGACATCGGGTTGAACTCTGGGAAGAGCGGATGTAGTATGGATAATGAATGGATTGCGTTGCGGCTGTCGAACGTGCTCCGAATCGAACCACAAAGGAGGCGGGGATGTCCTGGCTGCAGAAAAAATGTGTGGTGGTGCCGGTCGATTTTTCCGAAGGCAGCTTTCAGGCGGTCGGTGTCGCCGAAGAATTCCTCGAAAAAGGGGGCGATCTGCATGTGATTCATGTGACCCAGCCCTGGAGCGAGCATGAAATCGGGGGCAGTTGGGGCCAGCAAACAGAAGAAGACCGGCTGCGCTCGATCGAGAAGGCCATACAGGAAAAACTGCAGGCCATGGATCACGAAGATGTCCGAATTGCGATTCACATGGGAAGTCCGCCCGTGGAAATCATCCGATATGCGGAGCAGGTCGGGGCTGAATTGATCGTGATGCCATCGGTCGGAAAGACCGGGCTCAAGCACTTTGCTCTGGGCTCGGTGGCCGAACGGGTCGTTCGCAGGGCCCATTGCCCGGTGCTGGTGCTGCGGAAAAAAGACCAGAAAAAGGGCAAATCCAAAAAAATCATCGACTACGACTAATTTAAAAACCTTCTGGATCCCGGGTCAAAAAAGCCTGCCCTGGACTCGATCCAGGGCCCGGGATGACGGACTGAGAAGTTTCATTTTTGATCAAAATGGTCGCCACCGCGGTCAGCGCCGGGGCTGTCGTCTGTCATCTGGTTTTTCCGACATCCTTCCCCGCTCAGCCCTTTGGCCCGAAAGTATATAAAGTATAGAATGTCCCCTCTTGTCCTAGAACGCCCCCTCTTGTCCCTTTTCTGTTCTCTGTCATCTGGCATCTGTCGTCTGTCCTCTGTCATCTGTCCTCTTGCCCTTCAGACCTCCGACATCGGACATCCGACCTCCGGTTTTAATACCCCCCCTGCATCCCTTCGATCAGGGCCAGCGCATTTTGTCCCAGCACCTGTTGGTTGTATCCGCCCTCCAGCAGGGCGAAGCATCCGCCCCCGCAGTGCATGGTTGCCGTTTTGACCATGCGGCCGATTTTCCGGTAATCGTCGGTGGTCAGGGTGCCCCCCCAATCCTTTTCGTGGTTGTCGAACCCGGCCGAGACGCCGATGATGTCGGCCCGGCAGGTTTCCATTTCGATGCTGATCCGCTTCATGATGGCGCTCCTGCCTGCCGCGGCCACGTTGTACACGGTCGCCCAATCCTTTGCTCCCAGGATCTCTACGGTGCCGTCGCCGTAGTGAAGGTCGATATCCAGCACATAGGCCGTATCGATTTTCCTTTTTTTCTTCAAATGGGTCAGGGCGACGGCCATGTTGTTGAAATAGCAAAACCCCCAGGCCGAATCCGAAGAGGCGTGATGGCCCGGCGGCCGGATCGCGCCGAAGCACGGCTCCTTCAGTCCGGTTTCGGCGGCCAAAATCGCCCCGCCGGCGGCCAGGGCCGCCACCTCGTAAACGCCCTCGCTTTTGACCCACTCGATATGGGCGGCGGTGTGAACCGCGGCGATCTGCCCCTCGCCGGCCGGATTCGGTTCGACCACCTCCGCCGCCGGCGCCAGGACCTCCATGATCGCCTCCATCCTTCCGGCGGCGGCCGCAGGATCTCCGGCATACACCGGGTAAAATGCCTCGTGAAATATCACTTTCATGTCACAAGAATCTCTTGTTTTGACAGTGCCTTTTTGGGAATTGGATATTGTTTGAGATTTGAGATTTGGTGCTTGCGATTTTTTTATTTCCCTCCATCCTCTATCCTCTGTCCTCTGTTATCCGTCCCCTGTCATCTTTCTTTCCCGGCTTCTGACCTCCGACATCCGATCCTTTCGTCCTCCGTTGTCGGACACTTTTCCGGCCGCATAGGCCAAGGCGGTCTCCACGGCCTCCCGGACGGCTCGCGTCCGGGGCAGGGTGGCGGCTATCCCCTCGATAAACCCCTCTTTTTGAAGCATGCGGAAGGTCTCGGGAAAATTCAGATCGTACACCCATCCGATCTGCAGCAGCTTGAAGTCGTTGAGGGTATGGATATCGGTCATTTTCACCATTTGTTCGCGGCACAGGCAATTCAGGACGGCTGCCGAGCAGGTGTCGTCATCGGGCAGGTCGAGCTCGATGACGCTCTCCTTTTGCTTTCCGGCCCGGCGCCGTTCATAGTATTCGGTGACCACCTTCCAGATGTCGAGTTTGTCTGCATCGCGCAGCAGCAGCATGAGCCTGCGGCGATCGGGCGTGAGGGACCCTGGAACGGCAAATGCATTGTGGGCGGCGATCGCCCCGGCAATCCGGCGCTTTTCCTCGGTGCTGCAGGGGGCCAGCACCCGGTGGCGGCCCATCTCCAAAAGCGACAGGCGGGCGTGGTTCGCCGAGGCGCTGTCGAGAAAGGTGCCGTAGTCCCGGTACTGGCGAAACCGTCCCAAGTCGTGAAACAGCGCTGCCGTTTCGGCCTCCCGCATCGGCCCGGCGGGCAGGTCCAGGGAGCGGCCCAGGGCGCGGATGTTTCGGCAGACCCGGAAGGTGTGGTCGATCTTTAGCCGGATCGGGCCGTCGTATCGATCGTCGCCGGCGAGAAAGGAGTCGGTGTAGTGCTGGAACCAGTCCCGAAACCGCTGCAGATCGCGGTCATTCATATCATCAGGCATCTTTTGGGGCCGATAGTTTAATCGATTGCCGTCAATAATGGAAGCCGTCGTGTTTTCCGGCAGGCTCGTGCCGTTTTGAAACGGCCCATAGCAGATCGAGGCGCACCATGCAACGAAACCGTATTTACGGCGCTGCCGATCCGCCTTGAGATGCTTCAGCAGGGATACAAAATGATTCCCTCTCCCCTGGTGGGAGAGGGCAGGGTGAGGGGGGTAAGATCAGATCCCGCTTTTAATCCCCCGCAGCTTGTTGGAGCTAAGCAGAAATCCCGCTATGGCGGGGCTGCAGGGAGATTCATTCGGGTGGGGCGAAGCGTGGGAAAGGCGGCATCGATGCCGAAGCCGGGATCATGAAAAAAACCCGGGAGGCCATGAGGGAATACGGCCTGGACAATTTCCATTGGAAGACCGCGAGATCGAACAGCTGATGATCTGGATCAAGGAAGACGAAGGCTTGTATCCCGGCGAAAAAGCCCTGCGCTACATGCGCTACCACCAGAAATAGGTCGAATCCTGGATGAAATAGGGGATGGTTCGCATTGATCAAATCCCGCTCCAGAACGGGACGGCGGAGCTGACATCCGACATCCGACATCGGACATCTGTCCTACTTGCATCGTCCCCGAAGCGCGGAGACGCACTCTCCGCCGATGCCCCAGTTGTCGGTGTCGATTTCCTCGATGACCACCACGGTGGTGGCCGGGTTCTTGCCGAGCACATCGACCAGCAGCTTCGTGGCTCCCTCGATCAATTGTTCTTTCTGCGCTTTTGTGACATTCTCGTTGGTAATCTTGATGTTGACATACGGCATGATGGTTCTCCTTTGCAAAATTGCCTTTACTTCCTATCAGAGCTTGATATTTTGGGCAAAGGTCCAAAAGGGCCGGGAGGGCGCCGGACGCCGCTCGGGCCGGCAGAGCAGCGGCGCGGCCCGACAGTCAAATATAAGCGAGATACCGAACCAAAGGAGGGATTCATGGACCTTTCCACCACCTACATGGGGCTTTCCCTGAAAAGCCCGATCATCGCCGGAAGCTCGGGGATGACCAGCTCGGTTGACAAAGTCAAAGCACTGGAGGCCCACGGCGCCGGAGCAGTAGTGCTCAAATCGATCTTCGAAGAAGAGGTCTCCTACGAATATGCGGATTTCATGAAAAAGGCCAAGCAAAAGTTCGGCGACCCCAAGTACTTCGACTACGAGGGCCAGCGCAGCCCCATCGAATACTACGATTACGTCATCCGCGAAGAAAACCTGCAAAAAAACATCACCCTGATCGAATCGTGCAAAAAAGCGGTCTCCATTCCGGTGATGGCCAGCATCAACTGCTTTTTTTATTCCGTGGAGTGGCTCTCCTACGCCGTGAACCTGGAGCAGGCCGGCGCCGACGGCCTGGAGCTGAACATGTTCTTTCCCCCTACGGATTTCAAGCATACCAGGGAGGAAAAAGAGGCGCTCTATTTCGAGATCACAGAAAAGGTGACAGAGGCGGTCTCCATTCCCGTGGCCTTGAAGATCAGCCCCTATTTCACCGACCTGGGGCCCATGATCCAGCGGCTGTCCAAGACCGGCGTCCACGGAATCGTTTTGTTCAACCGATTTTTCAGCCCGGATTTCGATATCGACAAGATGAAGGTCAAGCCGTCGTTCGTGTTCAGCACCCCGGCCGAACTGGCCCTGTCGCTTCGCTGGGTCGCCGTGATGGCCAACAAGGTCGACTGCAGCCTGGCGGCCTCCACCGGCGTGCATGACAGCACAGCAGTCATCAAGCAGCTCCTGGCCGGGGCCGACGCGGTCCAGGTGGCTTCTTGCCTGTATAAAAACGGGCCGTCCTACCTGGAAACGCTCCTGGAAGGGCTCAAGCAGTGGATGGAGAAAAAGAAGTTCGAGGATCTGGACGACTTCAAGGGACGCCTGAGCCAAGAGCAAAGCACCGATCCGGCCGTCTACGAACGGGCCCAGTTCATGCGCTACTTCGGCGGCAAGGAGTCGGTCACCTTATAGGCGCTGTGCGCCGCATTTAGCATAGCGCAAAGGGCCAGAAGACCGCCCCGCCGCTGAACGGCGGGATTCAAGCTCGGCGTCCAGGTTTGGGTTTTGGGACTTGGTGCTTGGAATTTGTTTGAAGTTTGGTGCCTGGAACTTGGGAATTTCTGTCCTCTGTCATCTCGTTATCTGTTTTTTTCCGACCTCGGACATCCGACATCCGACCTCGGATCTCGGACCTCCGTTGTCGGTATTTGCCCGTCATCTGTCCTCCGTCATCTGTCCTCTTTCATTGACCCGTAGGAGGCCGGCCGTGAAAATCTTTTCTTTTTTTTGTGTCGCATTGCTGGTGATTGCCTGCCTGTCTTTTTCCGCCGTCTGTCTTGCCGATGAGCCGGTCGTCGACGTGGTGATCATGAAGGACGGGACCGTGATCAAAGGGACCATCCTGAAGCTCAGCACCCGGAAAGTCGTCATCGAGACCTTGGAGGGAGAGACGGTCACCCAATCGTTTGAAGACGTCTATACTTTCAAGGAAGAGCCCCTGGCGCCGGCGGGAGACGCGATCGCGGGCGGCCCGGGCCAGCAGCCGGCCCCCTTTTTTGACCGCCACGGGTGGGAGGTGGGGGCGGAGGTATACACCGTCACCTACGAAGAGCCCGGCTTCATGAAGCAGACCGGGGTGATGGCGGGACTTTCCGGTTCCTACGCCTATCACGACGGGTGGATGCTCAGAGCCGAGCTTCGCCTCGCCCAGGGCCAGGTGGACTACACCAGCCGGGATACCGGCAGCATGTCGGATATCGACGACGCTCTTTTGGAAACGAGGATCCTTGTGGGATACGACGTGATGATGTCCGATTTTGGCGCCGTGACCTTCTTTTCGGGGTTCGGCTACCGGTACCTGGAAGACGATTCCGCGGGCCGGACGACTACCACCGGACATTGGGGCTACCTCCGGGAGTCCAACTATTTCTACTCTCCCATCGGCATCGAATCCGTGTCGCGGGTCTCGGAAAAGTGGCGGCTGTCCTTTCTTCTCGAATACGACTATTTATGGAAGGGACGGCAGGAAAGCTATCTGAGCGACGTAAACCCCGCCTACGGGGATGTCACCAGCAACCAGAACAGCGGCTACGGGATTCGCGCCGCTTTGGGGGTGGAGCACATTCTTCCTTGGGGGGTTCTCTCCTTCGAGCCTTTCATCCGGTATTGGGACATCGGCGATTCGGAGGTCAACACGGTCTCTTTTGCCGGATCGATCATCGGCGTCGGCTGGGAGCCGGCCAACACCACGCTGGAGACCGGATTGACGGTCTCCTGCCGCTTTTGAATTTAGTCTTTAGCACCAGAGTGATATCGTCGCGTCATATAAAATCGTTTCACGATTTTATTTATGCTTGCTTTCTACGCTGTTTTTTATTAGACTAAGTCATCTGACTTAGTCCATTAAGAAAGATGGCGAACATTTCCGCGGGGAGGTTCCATGGAAACCGTCAACGTCCACGAGGCCAAAACCCATTTTTCGAAGCTTTTGGAACGGGTTCATTCAGGCGAGGAAATCATTATCGCCAAGGCCGGAAAACCCTATGCCAAGTTGGTTCCCCTGGGACGCGAGATGAAAGAAAGGGTTCCGGGGATTGCCGATGGCGCCGTGACCGATGCGTTTTTCGAGCCGCTGCCTGAATCGGAGATCGAAAAATGGGAGTCGTGACTGATGGAAAGTTTGTCATGTTTTGCGGGACGGCAAACTTTCCCGCCATCGCAGTGGCGATGATATGAGACTGCTTCTGGACACCCACATTTTCTTGTGGTGGCTCTTCGACGATCCCGCCATGCCGAAACGGATCCGGGAGCTGCTGAAAAACGTCGAAAACGAGGTGTTCGTGAGCGCTGCCTCGGTATGGGAGATCTCCACGAAGTATCGCCTGGGAAAATTGTCCCAGGCCGCTGTGGTGGCGGAAAATGTGCCGCCATGGATACGGCAGGCCGGCTTTCTGCCCTTGAACGTGAGTCCGGCGCATGCACAGCTGGCAGGCATCTGGGATGTCGACCATCGCGATCCGTTCGATCGAATGCTTGCCTCCCAGGCCAGGATCGAAACACTTTCTTTGGCCACCGTCGACAAGTACATGGCCCTTTTCCCCATCGATGTGATCGATTCCTGACCCGGTCAGTGCTGCGGGAATGACGAAAAAAGGAAAATTCGGACGTTTCACGAAACCGTCAACCTTGAGCGTTGAACCTTGAACCCGGAAGCTTGAACCTACCTCGCCTTTTCTGACCTCTGACCTCTGACATCCGACATCCGGTCCCCTAGCAGCGCTATCTGCACTCAGCGCCGGACCGTCCGCCCGCGCACCTGCAGTAGATCGCCGTCGACCTCCGCTCCCGCACCCAGCAGGGTCTCCACCAGCCACAAGCGTGCGGTCACGTGCTCGGTGTGCTGCGGAATTCGGAACGCGCTTTGCCCGTCGGCCAGGGCGGCAAACGGAATGAGCTGGTCTGCCAGATGCCGGTCCACCGTGGCCCCGGTCCCCAGGTCTTCGAGCAGTTCCACCGCTGTCTGCCGGCCGATGACCTCGGACGATCTTCCCCGGGCCCCGGCCATGTCCGCCCCGAGCCGGCACCCGGTGTCGGTTTCGGCCCATACGGCCAGGGCCGCGCCCGGCTGGACGGCGGGCTGACGGTAGGCCGCCGTTTTTTTGTCCTCGTACAGGATCTCGATCTGCGGGTCGTATCCGCCGGCCGCCAGCTTCTTTTTGCATGCTGCGGCCATCCGGTCCGATACGGCTTTTTCCCGGAGATGGGAGGACATGGCGATGCCCCGGATCCGGCTCACCCGTCCCTGGGAAAGCAGCGTCAGCGGATTGGGCTTTTCGGCGGCCGGCGCGGCCGTCACCTCGATTACCCCCTGGCCCTTGGGCACATACCCGGGCCGGAGGATGCGCGCCTCTGCCTGTATTGCCATCTGCCGGAGCATCGGCAGCAGCACGTGAATGAAATGAAAGGCCGAGGGGGCGAAGTCCTGAAACAGCCCGCCGGTGATCCGGTACCGGGACGGCCGGTCCGCGAACAGCGCCAGGGGCAGAACCGTCAACGCGAGCATCACGGCCGACCCGGCCGAGCCGATGTTCCAGGAAAAGTCTCCGCCGCGCACAGACGGACCGGGCTGCAGGGTGATCTCCCGGGAACCGAGCACGGCGCCTGCCAGCCGCCCGCCGCAGATTTGGGCCGCGGCTTCCAGGGCCTTCAGGTGCTGGGCCCGGAGGCCGGGTTTGGGCCGCTTCTCCCGGATCTTGGTGATGTGCAGCCCCTCCTGCTTGAGGATGCAAAAGGCCGCCGCGTCCCGAACCAGGGTCCCGGAGCCCGAGTAGCTGCTTCCGTCGATTTCGATCATGGCGTCACACGGGCTTGTCGGTTTCAAAAAGGATTACCGCTATGAATATATACAGGCTCGACGTATTTTACAGTCCGCCTCGAATTGCAAAATCCAAATACCAAAACCCGAATCCCAAACAAATTCCAAACCACTATATCCAATTTCCAGAAAAACCGCTTCAGAGCGCGAATTTTTTTTGTTCGGACGTTGAGGTTCGGTGCTTGATGCTTTATGCTTTTCGAATCTGGAACCTGGAATTTTAAACCTTGAATTTCGACGCTCGAACCCGATATTTCTGAAGACAACGGACCTTAGCAAGGAAGATTCGCATTGCTCGGCATTATTGGCATCATCGCCGTGGCCTTCGGGCTCATGGCCCTGGCCTGGCCCGGCATCACCCTGGGGGTCCTGGTGCTTCTTTTCGGCATTTTGCTGATCGCCAACCTGGAGGCCGGGGCCGTGGCGGTGGTGTGGCTGATCGGCCTGTATGCCCTGGTGTTTGGCGCGTTGCTCGTATTTTTAGGGTTTCGGCTGCGCCGCTATCAGCTTATGTGAAACTAGGCCAAAATGGCATAGTTTCACCCTTGATCAAACTGGTCGGTGCAGCCGGCCAGAGGCGGCGCTCGTATGAAACTTCATGTTCCCAGTCCGTCATTCCGGGCTTGACAAGCCTGCCCCGGACTCCGATCCGGGGGAATCCATTCTTTTTTACTGGATCCCGGGTCTCCGCTTCCCTCTTCGCCTTCGGCTACGCCGGACAGGTCGCTGCGGCCGGGATGACGGGAGGGGAAGTTTCATTCTTGATCAATCTGGACGCCTCGGCGGTCAGCGGCGGGGTTTATGTGAAACTTCGTCATTCTCAGCCCGTCATTCCGGGCTTGACCCGAGACCCGGCCCTTGGCGGCAGAAAAGGAGGCAATGATCCATGGGCGGAAGGTTTGGAAAATACGGAGACCTGAAGCGCAAAAAGACGCTTCGCAAAAGCCAGGAGGAAAAAGCCCGTCTCCAAAAAGAAGAAGTCAAGCCGTCGAAAAAGAAACGAAATTCTGGCTGGCCAAAACCGCCTGGCAAGCGATATCGAAACGGGTTTCCTACGACGGAAAGAAGAGCCTGACCTACACCCGCCGCATCGAGGACTTTCCCCTGGCGCGCGTCTACAGCAAATACGTCAAGGAGGGGACGGTCCTGCCGATCGACCTTGCGCCCGACCACCTGGTGCTGGATCTGTCTCAGATGGTCCCCAAAGGCGTTCGCATCGACCTGAAGAAAATCCTGTCGGTAAAAAATCTTTTTCCTGCGGGTAAAAAAGGGGAGCGAAATTGATGACGATCGATGAAATTCTGGCACGGAGGCAAGTATAGAGAATTCCCCCCCTTGCGCTTTTGCCGGCGTTCAACTTGATGATTGCCTACTTTGTCCCCCCTGGGCTGATATGACGTCGCCGCCGCGGGGTCACAAGTGCGGGGATGTGGGTGGCAGGACGCAGCGGCTACAATGACGGCAATCGGCGATCGAACAAGGCGGACTTCTTCGAAAAAGGGGGGCGAAGATAACTCCGCTCCTTTAATTGCTGCTAAAAAGCGTGAAGCGAAGCTGCCCTCTGCCTGCCTGGTGAAGTTGCCGGCCAAGGAAGCCGCTTTCCACCGGGTTAGGTGTTTTTTGGGGTCATTTCCTGGCCGCAGCACATCAGGGGCACGCTGCAGGCGCTTTCCGATCCGGTAGTGCAGGTGCAGGTTTTTTTCACTTCCAATTCCAGTCCGCAGGTCTCGCACCGATACAGGTTGCCTTCTTTCATGTCACCGCAATTTGCCATTTGGAAACCTCCTTTCGCTTCTTTGAGAGAGGTTGATTGTTGCCCGCTGCAGCGTATGATATGTCGTTTGACGGTGTTCGCAAGTACTTTCCTCCCTACCAGACTCGCAATCTGATCGAAATTTTCGGAACGGTTCGCTTTTCTTTCTTCGTAGTAAAGGATGCGAAATGATTGAAACGCCTGGATTAGTTCGTTCGGTTTCAGACAGTACTTTTTCTCTTCCCGGTCCAGGAACGATTCAAAAATCAGAACGCCGCCGGGCTTGAGCCCATTTCGGATCATGGGAAAAATACGTCTGTCCAGGAATCGGATATTGACGATGAGTTCATAGCGGTTTTGCGGAATGATCCACGCATCCAGATCCGTGCAGATGGCGTTGATGTTCGGGCTCCTGCCTGCCAGCCGGTTCGTGGCCACTGTCGAGATGTCCACCGCATCGACAAAAAAGCCCCGCTCGGCCAGGTAAATGCTGTTTCTGCCGTTGCCGCAGGCGATGTCCAGGGCTTTCCCGACGGTGGATAGGGGCGCAAACCGGGTAAGAAGCGGGGAAGGTTCAAGGTCTCCCGGGTTTTCACGATACCGGGAATCCCATTTGATTCGATCTTCTTCGGCCATGATCTGCATATGTATATCCGGAAGCGTGCGGATTCAACTCCCGCATACGGCTCGCAGGCGGTACCGCCGGAGGTCGGATATCAGAGAACAGAGGTCAGATGTCCGAAACTACCAGATATCCGACATCTGACATCCAGCTTTTTTCCTGTCCTCTGTCCTCTGTCGTCTTATGTGAAACTATGCCAAAATGGCATAGTTTCACCCTTGATCAAACTGGTCGGTGCAGCCGGCCAGAGGCGGCGCTCGTATGAAACTTCCCTCGAAGCCGGGGTTTTTGTAGGGCACGCCCTCTGTGGCGTGCCTTTCGGAACGGCACGGAGGCCGTTCCCTACAGAGGCAGAGGCTTCGAAGCAAAGTTTCATTCTGGATCAAACTGGTCGGCGCGGCCGGCCAGCGGCGGGGCTCGTATGAAACTACCCCAAAAGATCGGCCATTGAATACCCTCGGGGAAGCCCATCGTCCCGCGCCGGGCATCGCAGAAACGGGCGGATCAGCCCTTCAAGCTGTCTGAGGCCCCTGTTCTTTGGGGGCCGAGTTCTTGAAGGGCCCGCCCGTTTCGAGAAGCGCAGGAAGAAGCGGGGCGCAGGGCGCCTTTTCTTTTGGTTACTTTTCTTTGGGCGAGCAAAGAAAAGTAACAAGGAAAATGTGAAAATATCAAAATATTATATAAACCTAAATTGAGCGAATCAGGCGCAAGAAAAACCTGACGCCCTTATTTATGACGGTCTGAGGCCTGTCTATTGTTCCTGAAAGCCTTTTTTCAACTGCAGACCGTAGATTTCAGCCACTGGCAAGATGTTTATGGGTGTTGATTCACCACATATTGGCCAATTCGGAAACACCTCTCCATCTTTGGCTGTTTTTGGATTGTCGAATTGCCTTTTACCGCCAGCAATAGCGAGGCGGCGATGCACTTTTCTGCCACAGCAGGGCAAAGTTGAGCTGTTCGCTGGTGGCCGCCGTGATCTTGAGCACCACCCGACCTGCATGACGCACGATCTTGGCCGCGATGTCGATGACTCTTCGGCGCAACGTGGTCGCATAACAAACCGGTTTCACCGCCGGCGCACAAACATCCTGTTTGAAGGCCTCGTACAAAAAAAAGGACACCAGCATGGTGTAGTAAAAGGCGGCGTTGGGCGCAAAGCGCTTGAACGGCATTTGTTCAAAACCGAAGTCTTTCAATGCCCGGTACACCAGTTCGTCGCTTCCCCGTCCGTGATAGCCGGCGACGATCGCCTCTGCTTGCAGCCAGCGGCCCTCTCCGACCCTTGTCAGCGCCTCATCGATGGCTTGGCCCATCCCAAGATTGGT